>NZ_AZRH01000002.1:0-373909 GCF_000512315.2 Morganella sp. EGD-HP17 | reverse complement strand
CGAAAAGAAAAATGGCGAAATGTGTGGTCATTTACCGGATGAAAAATTAACAGTCGGTAATTTCGGGTTTAACTACAGGTAATACTCTGCACCTGAATAGATCATAATGAGTCAATGGTGAGAAATTACACCCTATATATATCGCTGTCATTCTCCTGAAATGTTCCGAATCCCTCGAATACAATCTAAATTCTCTCCTTTCCGGACACGAGCTACGTGCTTTTTTAAGCTATAAGACAGGCTGATTTTGCTTCTTTAGGGCACTGTGCGACAAAAATGAAATATTAAAAAAGCCACCGCGTGCCTGATGCAGACTTTCTGAACAATTCCGGGTAACCGGGAAACTCAGAACGCATTATCCTGTGGTCACACTTTGCCGGGGTCGGGGCTCATCGCTGCAGTTGCAAATACCGGAAAAACGGTCCTGACAAGTCGGATGGCTGACGGGCTATATTACGCAGTCAGGTACAGGAACTGCATAACATCAGTCATGGAAAGAGACTTCGGATGAAGATGACCGGGTGACAGACATCACCTTACGCGTCAGTCCGCAGTAACACTACCCGATCAGATATGGTGACGTGACGTATATCCGGACAACTGACTGCCCATCAAAGAGCCGGAAATATTACCGGAATCTTTCGTACTGGCAACAGAAGGTGGCAGAACAGTGAGGTTAATCATTCAGGAGCGGGTGAAAGATCTATAGAAAAGGGGTTCATGATAAACATGAAACCCTTTCTGTTCCGGCCATCGGGTCTTTAAATGGCCTGAATTAACTGTAACGCAGATTTTTAGCCTCTGATCATGGATCAGAAGTTATAACGGATACCAATCTGTCCGTTGATTGGTGAATAAACTGCATCACCGGCAATGTGCTGTAATTCCATGAACATATTCACGTTGTTATAGCGGGCATTGAAACCGGCACCGAATTTACCGGTACTGCCGGATAAATCCAGGTTAATGGTGTTGTAACGGTTAAATTCAACTTCGTTACCGTCTTCATACTGATGATTCCACGCCGCTTTCACATACGGAGAGAACACCAGGCCGTTATCAAAGCTGAAGTCTTTACCGGCATTGACACCCAGTTCGCTGGTAAATGAAGTCTGGCTCTTGATTGCCGCATCCATACCATTATTCAGGGTGATATCTTTACTGCCCATACGGTTATACGCTAACTGTCCGTAAGGTGTGATAAAGATCTGATTACTGAAGGCAAAGGTATAACCGGTTTCCAGCGCCATCCCCCAGACAGAGGTGGAGTAATTGTCGCTGCTGACATCATAACCGTTAGTGGATGTTGTCTTCAGTTTATTATCAAAGTGGTTATATTTCAGTAATGCATCCGCATACCAGCCGTTGCTGTTCAGATAAGTGGCATAGGCACCGAAGGTATAGCTGTCGATATCACTGGTACCTGCCCGGTCATTTTTGACATCACCTTTATCAAATCAGGTGAAACCACCCAGAACCAGTTTGCTGTCACTGTTTAACGCTAACTGATAATCCGCACCCAGTTCCAGACCGGCGTGTCTGAGTTTGTACTGAATCTGATCCTTATCCACTTTGGTATTGCTGCCGATACCCTGCATCCAGAGACCGTTCTCAATACTGTCGCTGGTACGCAGCATATGCAGACGTGCACGCAGATGATCAACTTCGTTGTTGTACATCAGCTGCGGCGCACTGGACAGTGCGAGTACCGCACGGGCACTTGGTGTCAGGCGATCGGTTGCAGTGAATGACCATGTGGTGTCATTATCGGCACCGGTACGGGTCTGAATATTATGAATGTAAGTACCGGCATCCATCAGGTTGAGGATTTTGCCGTCCGCATCCTTCATACCAAAGACCGCATTGCTGTCACCGGCCACGTTTTTCACATATGCGAAATCAGCAGACTGAGGGCGATTCAGAACGGCTTCTTTACCGGTGCCCCGCTCAATGATGGTGACATAGTGCTGACCATAAGCATTATCAGTATTGATAAAGTCAGAATTACCATTGAGGATATTGCTGTTCATGGTGAAATCTAACGTGGTGTTATCATACTGCGCCGGATCATTGTTACCCAGATTATTGATATTCATCTGAGTATGGCCTGCCGGATTGGTCCGGTGGTCAAAATTCACCGCTGCTTTACCGTTTAAGGTACCGATAGTGACGGCATCGTGTTCCTGAGTGCCTTCATAAACGGTGACGGAGCTTTTGCCTTTGGTCTGGCTCAGAGCAAGATCTTCCACATACGCACCATTGGTGGTGGCCGCATACAGATGCAGATGGTTTTTGCCGTTAAAAGTAGTTTTGCCGGTCGCTTTACCATTGGCCTCAACAATCATATCGATATCACCGTTGAGGGTGTTATTTTTCGCTTCACCGCCATTTTCAACGCTTAAGTGAGAATTGCCGGTCTGGGTGTTATCGGTGGCCAGGCCGCCTTTCTTAACAATCTGATTGGTATTGGTCAGTTTGTTATTGTTGGCGGTACTGCTGGTAACCTGCTCACCACGTTTATCAGCTTTATTGGTGATGGTATTGTTTTCTGCAAGACCATCCACATACTGACTGCCGTTGGTAATGTCATTTTTAATACCGGCAGTACCGTTTTTGCCGACAACCTGCTTACCGCGGTTAGTGGCTTTGTTAGTGATGGTATTATTTTCTGCAAAACCATCCACAAACTGGCTGCCGTCAGTAATGTCATTTTTAACGGATGAGATACCGTCTTTTTCAACACGCGGATCAGTGTTGCTCAGGGTGTTATCTTCCGCTTTACCGCGTACAACCTGGATACCGTGTTCAGCACCGGCATTATCGATAACGTTTTTAACGGCAACACCGGTTTTTTCAATGATCTGATCGGCATTTTTCAGTGTGTTGTCAGTTGCTGTGCCGCTGACTAACTGAAGGCCGTGTGTGCCGGTGGTATTATCGATACTGTTTGTGGTGGCTTTGCCGCTGACAGTCTGATTACCGTTGGTGATTTTAGTGTTATCCGCTTCACCGCTGACATTCTGGTCACCGTTACGGAGGGTGTTATTTTTGGCAACACCACCGGAAGAGATATCCTGATTAGCGTAATCAAAGGTGGAGTCGATCGCCAGGCCATTACTGCCGACAGTCTGACCGGTATGTTTTACACCGGCAGTACCGGTAAAGGTTGCATCAAGGGATACGGCTTTTTTGCCGTCTTTACCTTGAGGTGTTGTGAGCTTTGTCCGTTAAACGTTGCACCTTGTGACAGTGAATTTTCACCGACATGCTGTTCCGCTTTGCCGTTAAAAGTATCACCGGTGGCAACCAGGTATTCACCTTTATCTGCGCCTAAACGGGCATCAGTAACATCGGTGCCTTTGATGGTTAATGTTGCATTGCTGTTGTCTGGTTTTTTGACATCACCAATATGTTCGCCATCTAAATATTGTTTGGATTCATCATTGTAAGTACCGTTCCCGGTGCTGACAGTGATTTCATCCCGGCGGTTATTGTCATAACCGTTACGATACAGCGGCAGTGTTGACTGAGGGTTTGACGGGTTCTCATAGTCTGCACCGCGATACTTATTATAGGCGTCACTGCCGGTAATAGTGACAACTGATTTACCACCGACGGTTAAATTATCAGCTTTACCGTTGATACGGACACTGGAATCTGTAATCGCCAGGGTGTCGATTTCTACAGCAGAATAAAAGTATTCATAGTCATAGTTGACACCGATCCGGGTAAGAGAGCCATCATTTTCCGTTCTGTAGGAATAATACATATCTCCTTCCCGCTCAGATTCACGACCGACAAATGTGGTTGTGTTCGGGCTATTAATGATGCTGCCTGTATATTTGATGGTATCATTAATATGTCTGTCTCCGGTGATAACCGGGCCGGGAATGTTATTGTTTATTTGAATGGTTTTATCGATAGTAGCCGCCACTCCCGCAGATACGGAAAGCGCACTAACTACCAATACGGTAATTTGCGAAAGTTTAAATTTCATAATAGTGGCCTGTGTTCGGAATAAAGGTGAATGGGAAAAGATCCTAATACCTATTGTTATCAGGTAATTATAGGGTGTTTACTACGCAGGAAATAAGAGGGGTCCTATTGCGGGTATCTAATGGTATGAATATGTTCTTATTTTATTTTTACTATGGGTATTTGCACTTAGACATATTATTTTCATCCTTACTTATCCGGATTTTGGGTTGTAGTTATTATCAAATTAATAATGAAAATGCCATTTTCATTCCGGTTTATTTTACGTAATATTAATTTTAAGCTATGTTGTTTAAATAAGGAATAAGGAGAAATAGCACTATTTAAATCGAAAGGTTATTAAATATTTAAATTGCCGGGTCTGATGCCATTGCGGAAAATTAACCGGAATGAATCATTTTTTGCATGTGATGTTGCTCACAAAATTTACACTGCCCGGTCACCGGATTTTTATTTCAGCGATTGGTACACACTGTAACCGGCAACGGCGCCGGCGATATCCCAGACGAAATCTTTCACACTCCAGCCGGTACCGCCCGGGCGGCTGTCATAAAACTCTTTCGCGGCTCCCAGCGCAACAGAAAAACCGATACCGAATTGTGCACTGTGCCGGTGCTGCCAGTTCTGGTGATCGCCATAAGCATTAGCGGCAATTGCGGTTGCAGCTGAAAAGGCGAAATGCTGGGCTTTATCCCGTCCGGTCCAGCTGTCATTAGCAAGGTGCATCGAACAGCCGGAACTCAGCAGCAGGCAGAAAGACACTGTCATGCAGGTACGTAATGTAACGGGCATACTCATTCTCCGGGAAACAGATAAAAAAATCCCGGCGGGTGCCGGGAGGTTTATATCAGAGGATCCGGCTTATCAGGCGATCAAGACGGACGCGGCGCAGACGGCGCAGCAGTTTTTTGATCTTGACCGGATAGTCACGGATATTATCCAGCTCAGTATAGCTGCGGATAATGGTTGTGTTGGTGCGGATATTGGCCAGCTCTTCCTGACGCTGTGCGTGCAGCTCCTGTTTCGGGTCACGGATAAGGATCGCATTTTCCAGATCCAGGCCCCAGGCGCGCGGGTTCAGGTTATTACCGGTGATCAGCTGCCACTGATTGTCCACCCACATCCCTTTCAGGTGATAGGTGTTGTCGTCATCTTTCCACAGGCGGATGGTCAGTTGCTCACTGTCGGAGAACCGCTGCAGACGCTGCATAAAGCGGCGCAGATTGATTTCATACAGATAAGGCAGCCCGCCGATAATTTTGAACGGCTCTTCCGGCGGAATATAGAAATCATTGGCAGTTTTATCGCCGATAATGATTTCCACCTGTTTCCCGTCCCGCAGCAGGCGGCTGATAATGCGCACCAGTGTTGACGGCAGATTGAAATACGGCGTGCAGATAACCACTTTTTCCTGTGCGGAACACATCAGGTGCTCAATGGTGTTATTGAGCATGTTCTTTTTCCCGAGACCAATCAGCGGCGTCACGGCCAGCTGATCATCAGGCAGTGCCTGCGGGGTGAAGTGGTATGCGGCATGGCGCAGTTTCAGGCGGAAATCGCGGATCAGGTTTTTGATCTCCGGCGTTTTCACGCGGGTTTCGGTATCGAGTTTCTGTACCGCCGGTTCCGGCAGCAGCATTTCATCAATAAACAGTTTCATTGCCGCCGCCAGTTCCGGATTACGCAGGAAGTGGTAGCGGTCATAACGGTATTTATCATGCTGATACAGATAGACATTATTGACGCTGGCACCGCTGTAAATAACGGTATCGTCAATAATAAAACCTTTCAGATGCAGAACACCCAGCGCTTCGCGGGTATTTACCGGCACACCGAAGATAGGGATAAGCAGGTCAGGGTGAGATGCCGCGACGGAGTGATACCAGTCGGCATTGGTGGCATTCGCTTCTGCACCGATACGCCCGCGCTGTGCGCGGTGCCAGTCAACAAAGACTTTGATATCCAGTTCCGGATTGGCTTTTTTGGCGGCATACAGCGCGTCAAGGAAATCCCGGCCCGCATCATCGTGCTCAATATATAACGCAGAAATATAAACGGTTTTCTTTGCACCGGCGATTTCTGCCAGCAGACGGCCTTTAAAGTCGCGGGTATGGAACAGCGTTTCAACATCATCCGCAGACTGTGCTAACTTCGGCAGTTGTGCAAGGTGCTGTTGGTGTTTCGCGGATTTGAATTTTGACAACATCACAGTGCGAATTATCTCTTTAGTTATAGGCGGCGGTTACGGAATAAACAGGTACCGGGCCGGTAATGAAAAGATGAACAGATCAAAGGATTATATCACCAGTTTGTCTGATTGTGCGCAGCAATTCACTTTCTGCTTAAGTGACGGTTAAGTCTGTGTCATATATCACGTTGTCCGTTTTTGACTATTGCACTGCCGCAATTTCAGAATTCAGGTGAAGTGTCAGGTTGACGATGCCATCCTCAAACTGTGTTTCGACGGTAAACCCGAGCTTTTTCGCCAGTTGGATCATATTACGGTTCTCCGGCATGGTGATGGCGGTCAGCAGGAGGATACCGCGTGACTTTGTGTAGGCGAGCAGTTTGCACATCAGCTGATAACCCAGAGTATTGCCTTTCATATCTGACCGCACCAGCACTGCAAATTCCGCTTCCCGGTTATCCGGATCCGACATCGCACGGGCAACCCCGATAATCTGACCGCCGCTGTCCACCGCCACAAAGGCCATTTCGCGGTCATAATCAATCTGGGTCATTTTTGCCAGGTCGTCATGGGTAAATTCACTGATCTCACTGAAATAACGGTAATAAAGATCTTCTTTGGTCACGCGGTCAATAAAGGCTTTCAGCAGGGGTTCGTCTTCCGGCAGGATAGGGCGGACATGCACAACCGCGCCGTCTTTTAACTGAAAATTTTCCTCCAGTTCTGCCGGATACGGGCGGATAGCCAGACGCTGACGGCCGTCACCGGCTGCCGGTGCCAGAGTCATCGTGGCATCCAGGACAGTAAATTCCGTACCGGAGGCGAGCAGCGGGTGCAAATCGAGTGTCACCACCTGCGGGCAGTCAATTATCAGGTTGGACACCTGTACCAGCACTCTGCTCAGACCCGCAATATCCAGCGGATTCAGGGCGCTGCCGGCCGCCAGTTTGTTATTTTTAATGGCGTGAATCACCAGATAACGGGCAAGCGCCATATTGAGCGGCGGCAGGGCAACGGCGGCCGGGGATTCATCATCCCACGGGCGGCTGGCATCCCCCAGCATAATCACCGGGCCGAAAACCGCATCCTGGGTCACGGCAATCCGCAGTTCCTGTGCCCCGGCGCGGTTCGCCATTGACTGCACAATCAGCCCGTCTATCTGCGCATCAGGAAAGTTTTGTGTCACGCGGTCAATAATCGCTGCTGCTGAGGTGGCGACTTCCTGTTTATCCCGCAGATAAAGCATCACGCCCTGCACATCGGATTTATGTGCGATATCCGGTGAGCGCAGTTTCAGCGCCACCGGGTAACCCAGTGTTTCGGCAATGGTAACGGCATCATCCGCAGAATGGGCAATCCAGGTCGGCAGAATGTTCAGCCCGTAAGCATCCAGCACCGGCTCGACTTCATAGGTATCCAGAACAGTGTGCTGACGGCGCAGAGCGCTGTCTATGCAGTGATGAGCCTGCTGCCGGTTGGCGGTCAGTCCTTCGGACAGAGCGGGAGTTTCCGCCAGTTGTTTCTGGTTGCGGCGGAATTCCACCATATGCATAAAAGCGGTCACAGCACCTTCCGGTGTGCGGTAAGTGGGGATCCCCGCCTCGCCGAACAGGCGGCGGGCTTCCTGTGAGGAATATTCCCCGCTCCAGTTGGTGAAAATTGTCAGCCAGCGGCTGCGCGGGTGCTGTGCGATCGCGGCAATAATCCGGGCGGCGGTTTCTTTGCCCGGTGCAATGGCACTCGGGGAGTGGAGGATCAGCAGGGCATCATGATCGTGGCTGCCGAGCAGAATATTCAGGGTGGCGATATAGCGATCCACCGTGGCGTCATCGCGCAGATCCAGCGGATTATTGATCACAAAATCATCCGGCAATACCGCCGCGAGTGCGGCGCTGCTCTCATCACTGAGACCGGCAATTTTCCCCCGGCGGCGGAACAGTTCGTCCAGCGCCATTGCTGCCGGTGCCGCGCCGTTGCTCATAATGGCGAGACGTTCACCGCGCAGCGGCTTCATAAAGGTCAGGGTTTCCACGGCGGAAAACATCTCGTGGGTATCCTGCACCCGCAGCAGACCGGCGCGCTGGATTGCCGCATCATAGGCGATATCCAGGCTCGGCGTTTCACCGACCAGTAATTGTGTGCGCTGCGTGCGGCCGCTTTTGACCACCAGGATCGGTTTATTGCGGGAGGCACTGCGGGCGGCGGACATAAAGCGCCGCGCATCATGAATATGTTCGAGATAGAGCAGAATGGCGCTGGTTTTGCTGTCGCGGGCCAGGAAATCGAGCATATCGTCGATATCAATATCCGCGCTGCTGCCGAGTGCGATAAAGTAGGAAAAACCGGTTTCCCGCTGTTGTGCCCAGTCCAGAATGGTGTTGGAAACGGCGGCGGACTGGGAAATAAACGCCAGTTTGCCTTTGAGCACCGGTACCGGGGAAAAGCTGGCATTCAGCCCCTGCCAGGGCGCAAGCAACCCCAGACTGTTCGGGCCGAGCAGGCGGATATTATAGTGCTGACAGGTCTGTTTCAGCTCAGTAGTCTGTGATGCCGGGGCGGAGAGAATAATCACCGCACGGCAGCCGAGTTCACCGAGTTCATTCAGCAGGGCAATATTACGTTTGGGGTGGGTGCAGATAATGGCCAGATCCGGCACCAGCGGCAGATCCGCGACAGACGGATATGCCAGTACCCCTTGCACTGAGCGGCGTGACGGCGTGACCGGCAGAACCGGTCCGGCAAAACCGCCGCTGAGCAGATTGCTCATCATCCGGGAACCCGCCCGGTTGGGCTTTTCGGATGCACCGATAACCGCAATGGATTGAGGCCGGAGTAATGCTTCAAGGCCGCGCTGACTCATGGTGTTCTCCTCAGACCGGATTCCCGTGTGCTTTAATTTAGCCTAAAAGCAGCTCCTCTGCTCTGATTTGTGCCACCGGAAGATGTGACTTACCCTTCAAATACTGACGGCGGAAGCAGGTGAAGTGATCCAGAAGCTGTTTTCCGGCCGCGGTATCACCCGCCATCATCAGTGCCGCAGCGGCCACTTCGGCGGTACAGTGCTGATCTTCCCGTGCCGCAACCCGCAGCAGATAATCTTTCTGCGCCAGATCGTTGATGGAGAGCAGCGGAATGTTATCGAGATACGGGCTTTTACGGAACATTTTGCGTGCTTCCGGCCAGGTACCGTCGAGCAGAATAAACAGCGGCGGCTTTGTATTTTCCGGCACATCACTGAACACCTGACGCGGCGGAGTGGCATACGCCTGCGGGAAAATCAGGTACGGCTGGCGGGTGTCATCTTTCAGCAGCGTGAGCAGGGCCTCGTCCGGTTCGGTACGCGACCACAGAAAAGCCTGTGTGTCCGGCAGGACATCGGCGATAAGCTTCCCGGTATTGCTGGGTTTGAGCGGTTCGGTATCATACATCAGCAGGCAGAACTGACTGCGTGCATCCCGGGTCTGTATGGTGTCACACAGACAGTTTTTTTCGGGTAATAAGCAGTAATTACAACGGACTACACGACATCCCCGGGCACGGAAAACACGGGTGGATTGTGCCAGACGCCGCTGGCGTAACTGGTAAACAGAATTGGTCTTCATTTTTATCGGCTGGTTTCACAAAAAACAGTATGCATTGTACTGTTAACGCTGCACAATAGCATGATTTTTCGCGGGGGCGCCTGAGTTCAGTGCCTCCGGCGGGGGCGGCCGGTGATCATAACCGGCAGGTCCGGACGATATCGGGTAATCTTCGCCCCCGGAAATGGCGTGGGAGAAACACATGAACGACTCTTTAAATGGTAAAAACGGCAAAGTGAAAGTAATGTATGTCCGCAGTGAGGACAAACAGGACGATCAGAAAAAATCAGACAGACGCGGTGGCCGGGGATCAGATCGCGGCGACCGTAACAGCCGCGGCCCGCGCAGGGATCGCAATGAACGCAGCAATCGCGGAGAACGCAGTGACCGTGGTGATCGCGGCGAACGCAGAGGTCAGGGAAGTTATTCCGATGACAGTCGTTCACCGTGGAAAACCGTATCCCGTCAGCCGTCAGAAGACGGAGAGGGGCTGATCCCGGATCACGGCGGTATCAGCGGCAAAAGCCAGATCGACCCGGCACAGCTGCGCCGTCAGCGTCAGGAAGAAACCCGTATTTACGGGGAAAATGCCTGTCAGGCCATGTTCCGCAGCCGTCCGGAGCGCATTGTGCGCGCCTGGTTTGTTCAGTCAGTGACACCGCGTTTCCGCGATGCCCTGAAATGGCTGGCAGCGAACCGCAAAGCCTATCATGTGGTGGATGAGGAAGAGCTGGCCAAAGCATCCGGTACCGAACACCACGGCGGTGTCTGCTTCCTGATTAAAAAGCGCGGCGGTGTGAGTGCGGAAACCTATCTGGAAACCGCCGGTGAGCAGGATTGCGTGCTGGCGCTGGAAAACGTCGGTAACCCGCATAACCTCGGCGGTATTATGCGCAGCTGTGCTCACTTCGGTGTCAACGGTGTGATCCTTCAGGATGCCTCTGTGCTGGAATCCGGTGCGGCTGTCCGCACAGCGGAAGGCGGTGCCGAGCATCTGGTCGGGATTGATGCCGATGGTCTGACGGATACGCTGGATTTATTCCGCAAAAAAGGGTACGCCATCGTCACCACCTCCAGCCACAAAGGCAGCACCGATCTGGCGAAAGCCACACTGCCTGCAAAAATGGTACTGGTTCTGGGTGAAGAGAGTGACGGCCTGAGTGACGCGGTCTGGGAAGGCGGGGATATGCGCCTGTCAGTCGGCGGTACCGGTAATGTCGAAAGCCTGAACGTGTCCGTTGCGACCGGGATTATCCTGGCACGCTGGTGGCAGCAGAATAAAGTCAGCTGATACCGGCTGATTATGATTAATAAAACCCGGCGTTTGCCGGGTTTTTAATTAATGATGTTCATGAATGTTTTTTCTGAAATAAATATCTCCCGTTATATTCACCTGTCTGTCAGCACGCCAGTCATAACGGCTGTACGGGGATAGATGCTGTTAATGTCAGATATTATAAAAAAACCATGCCGGAGCATGGTGCAAAAATGTGCATTAAAAATAAAAATTATGGCAAACAGCATTAATAATGCTAAATCATGCTCACACTCCTTTGTGAATATAATATTGATAATTATCCGTGATATTAATTCCGCAACCGGAAAGTGTATTTTCCTGCGGTGAAATAAGAATAGCAATTTGATGATTTTAATAGCAAGTGATTATTCTGTTAATAAGTTTTTGTTTTATTATTGTTTAATTAATTTGTAGATAAATATATTTTATTTTTATATTAAGCACATCAATAAAAATAAAGGCACCGCAGTGCCCTTATTTTCTTATTTAATGTGCACCACCGCCGCCGCCACCGGCAGTAAACGGTGGTTTGGCAAACCAGACCAGCAGCATCAGCACCAGGAAGACACCGGCAGAGAGCCAGAAAATCTCGTTCGCAGAGATAATCAGCCCCTGGTCGGTGATCACTTTTGCGATATAGGCCGATGATTGCTGCTGCGACATCCCCATTTCACCCAGCGTGTGATACATCTGCTGTGTATCCGGGCTGAACGGGTTGATATGCTCGGCAAAATTGGCGTGATGCATGGACTCCCGCTGTGTCCACATCGTGGTGGTGATCGATGTTCCGATAGCGCCGGCCAGTGTCCGCGTAAAGTTTGACAGGCTGGATGCCGACGCCATTTTCTCCGGCGGCAGGCCGGAAAGCGTAATGGTGGTCAGCGGCATAAAGAAACAGGCGATTGCCAGCCCCTGTACAAACTGCGGCCAGGCTGCGGCGGCAAAGTCCATTCCCGGCTCAAACGTATAGGCCCGCCAGTAGAAACAGACGGTATACATAATGAAGCTGAATGTCACAATGATCCGGTAATCCACTTTATGAGCATATTTGCCGATAAGCGGTGTGATCAGCAGCGGCAGAATACCGACCGGCGCGGAAGCCAGTCCCGCCCAGGTGGCAGTGTAGCCGAATACCCCCTGCAACAGCTGCGGCAGCAGAACAATGGTGCCGAAATAGAGCATATAAGCCAGACTGAGGCTGAGGCAACCTATTGTGAAGTTCCTGCTCTTAAACAGAGACAGGTCCACCACGGGGTGATCATCCGTCAGCTCCCAGACGATCAGGAAGGCGATGGCAACCACAGCTATCACGGTCAGGACAATAATCTCCGTCGAGTTAAACCAGTCCAGCTCTTTGCCCTGGTCGAGCATAATCTGCAGACAACCAACCCCCACCACCAGCAGGATCAGCCCGACAGTATCAATCGGACGGATTTCCGTTTTGGTTTCCCGGCCCTCCAGGGTTTTTGCGGTCAGCATCATGATCACAATCCCGAACGGCACGTTGATGAAGAAAATCCAGCCCCAGTGATAGTTGTCACTGATATAGCCGCCGAGGATAGGCCCGCAGATCGGCGCGATAACAATGGTGACTGACCAGAGTGCCAGCGCCATAGTGCGTTTTGCGGGAGGATAGTTATTGAGCAGCAGACTCTGTGACAGCGGGATCAGCGGCCCGGCCACCAGACCCTGGATCACGCGGAAGAAAATCAGCATGCCCAGGCTGTTGGAAATACCGCATAACCAGGAGGAGATGGCAAACAGCGCTGTTGACCACATAAACAGACGCACTTCGCCGATCCGCTTGGCCAGCCAGCCGGTGATCGGGATGGAGATGGCATTCGCCACCCCGAATGAGGTAATCACCCAGGTTCCCTGAGAGTTAGAAGAACCCAGGTTACCGGCGATCGTCGGGATCGCCACGTTGGCGATAGTGGAGTCGAGCACCTGCATGAAGGTCGCCAGTGACAGGGCGATAGTCATCCAGGCCAGTCTTGCTCCGGTCAGTGGCGCCTGCATAACCCTGACCCCTTACTGACCGGCATTGCGGCTGATAATCTCAGCGATCATCTGATCCGCCGGTTGCATATCAATGCTCAGGGCACTGGTATGATAGGCCGGATCGGTGCGCACGCTTTTCGACAGCACCGGGCCGTCAGTATTCTGTGTGTCCACCGTGACATCACCGGAAAGACCGATACGCAGCGGGTATTTCTCCAGCTGTGCCGGATCCAGCGCGATACGCACCGGCAGACGCTGTACTACTTTGATCCAGTTACCGCTGGCATTCTGCGCAGGCAGCAGGGAGAAGGCGCTGCCGGTGCCCATGTCCAGCCCGGTAACGGTACCGGTGAAGACCACTTTGTCGCCGTAGAAATCAGTAACCACTTTGGCCGGCTGCCCGATACGCATGGCGCTCAGTTGGGTTTCTTTAAAGTTGGCGTCAATCCACATACCGGTGGCCGGAACCACGGCCATCAGCGGGGTAGCAGGGGTGATTTGTGCACCGACCTGCACACTGCGCCGGGAGACATAACCGTCCACCGGACTGCGGATATCGGTCCGCTCCAGTGCCAGCCAGGCGTTACGCACTTCAGTGGCTGCCTGTTTCACTGCCGGCTGTTCGCTCAGCGGGGTATCGAGGATCACGGCTTTGTTGGCATTAAACTGCTCGGTGGCAACATCCAGCTGCGCTTTGGCGCTCACCACGGCTTCACGGGCGTGCTGAAGTTCTTCTTTGCCGATCACATTCTGTGCGCCCAGTACTTCACGACGGCGCAGGTCATTCTGCAGGCGGGTCAGTTCTGAACGGCGGACTTCAATACCGGCCAGCAACTGACGGCTGTTGATCATCTGCTGATGTGTCTGGCGGACACTGTTTGCCAGCGCAACCTGTGCTTTTTCCAGCGCCAGTCCGGCATCCCGTTTATCGAGCTGCACCAGCAGTGTTCCGGCGGTCACATAATCGGTATTATCCACACTGACAGTGGTGACACTGCCGGGAACCTGTGACATCACAATCACCTGGTTGCCGGTGACATAGGCGTTATCGGTCGATTCATGGTGGCGGAGCACCATAAACCAGTAAACGGTGTAAGCCGCACCCAGTAATACAAACAGTAATGTCAGTAACATCAGCGCATTACGGCGTTGTCGTTTTTTGTTACGGACTGGGGGCTGGACAGCCTGAGTTTCCTCACTGACACTCATCAGTTATCTCCGGATATTGTTCTTTTTTTAAGGTGTTGCATGACATAACCGCAACAAAGACAGGCTTGCTATTGTCGTCACTGTGATAAACGACAACCGCAAGCCCGGATGGTCAGCACATCAATTGATGGCAGAAATGTCAGCCTGTGAAGGATAAAGGATCTGGGCCAACAGAAAAGGTTTTTTTACACCTGCTTATTGAGAAAAGCTCTTATTCATTAACCTTAAACAATAAAAGGTTATTTAGTTGTCGCTCTTATCGAGCTGAATAAGCAGTTTGCGCATCAGCTTTTCCAGGTTTTTCTGTTCATCTTCGGCCAGTGCTGACCAGATATGACGTAATGCATCATGCTGAGGCGGCAGCAGACTGTGCAGAAAATCTGAGCCTTTTTCTGTCAGGTGCAGATGCAGACAGCGGCGGTCATTGTGGCTCTCTTTGCGCTCAATCCAGCCGTTTTTCTCGAGTTCATCCGCGATGCGGGTCGCATTGGTGCGGGAAGATCCGAGCGCGGCGCTGAGTTCTGAAGGCTGAATGCTGTGAGATTCTTTAGTATCCAGAATCATCAGAGCCATGAATAATGTCTCATTGATACCCTGAGATTTCAGCATATTGTTGCGTTTTTCTAATAATTTACTCTGAACGTGCATTGAAAGCCGGGTCAGTAAAATTTCCTGATACGGCAGATCGGCACCCAGATTCTTCTGTTGTGAGATCCGGCTGTTAAGCAATTCTTCTGTCGGTGTAAATGAACTTTCCATTATTGAGATACCTTATTAGTTTCTGTTGGTATGTTAACCCGGCTATGACCCGGTGAAATGACCGGCCAAAAGATTAATTTAACAATTATAGCAGGTTAATATCACTACATTTCTTTTGATAATGCCACCTGATTCATAAATTTTATGAATGTTAGTCACAAATATCACTTATTATTTAGCAAATCACTTACATTTTCATTACCGGGCGGCTGACTCTGATTATGCGTAATTTTTGCTTCATAAATTACGTCAATTTTTATTAGTGAACCATGATAATGAAGAATATCAAATGACCTTCATTGCCGTTATGGCAGTGATTATCGCTGTGGTATCTATTTTACGTGGTCAAAAATTATTTTCTTTGATTAACAGTGTTATTTGTAACTTTTAACGAAGGAATAATCCACAGGTGGTAGATTATTATGCGATGTTTGTTGGATTTTTGAGTGGAAAAAGCACCCGAAGGTGCTTTTTCCGGAGGAATCAGGTGTGTGATGGCTGCTGACGGGTAGGCGTTTCATCAGACTGCGGTACATCATACTTCTTCCCGGCAAGCCAGATCACCAGTCCCAGGGCACTGACTGCCGCGCCGCTGTAACAGACGCCATCCCAGCCATAGTGGCTGTAGGCATAGCCGGACAGCAGTGAACCGAATGCGCCGCCGCAGAAATAGCAGGTCATATAACCGGCGGTCAGACGGCTGCGTGCCTCCGGCATCATCCGGTAGAGGGTACTCTGATTGGTGACATGCACCGCCTGTACCGCCAGATCCAGTACCACCACCCCGGCCACAAAGGCTGCGACAGAATAACCGCTCAGCGCCAGCGGGATCCACGAGAGCAGAAGCAGCAGCAGACCGGCGCTGGTGGTCAGGCGGCCTTTGCCTTTATCGGCAAAACGCCCGGCCGGGCCTGCCATCAGGGCACCGGCGGCACCGGCGAGGCCGAACAGCCCGATAGTGCTCTCGGAATAATTAAACGGATCCGATGCCAGCAGGAAGGCCATAGACGTCCAGAGCAGGCCGAACGCGGCAAACACAATGGCACCGAGTGCCGCCCGGACACGCAGAACCGGGGTGCGGACAAACAGCACCACAATGGAGGCCAGCAACTGACCGTATTTCAGTTCAGACACCTGCTTATACTGCGGCAGGTGCAGATACAGGATCAGCGCCAGCAGAACCAGCAGCCCGGATGCAGCCCAGTAGACTGTCCGCCAGCCGCCGAATTCCGCCAGCACACCGGCGACGGTCCGTGCCAGCAGGATACCGAGCAGCAGGCCGCTCATAATAATCCCGACCGCCTTGCCGCGGTGCTGCGGTTTGGCGATAGTCGCCGCCAGCGGAATAAGAATCTGCGCCACCACGGAAAACATCCCGGCCAGTGCGGTGCCCAGCAGCAATTGCCAGAGGGTCTGTGACAGAGCAGAAATCACCAGCCCGATAGCTGACAGCAGTGTCATGGTGACAATCAGGTTACGGCGCTCGAATTTGTCCCCGAGCGGCACCAGAAACATCAGGCCGGCAGCATAACTGAGCTGGGCGGTGGTGACGATAAATCCGGCCATACCGGCGGTAACGCCGAATTGTGCGGCAATCGTCTCCAGTAAAGGCTGTGCATAATAGTTACTTGCGACTAACAACCCGGTTGCCATTGCCATCAGGCAGATAAGCTGAGGTGTCAGAACCGCATCAATAGTTTTCTTTTTCATGATTATTATAAGATTGATTGAGTATGAAATGATTACGGGTACTACGGAGCGCTACTATATAGAAAGCAGACCGGAAAGGGTATCGATTTTGTGAGGTTGATCACGTTTCGTTGAGGGTAAAAAAAAGCGGCCATATGACTATGGCCGCCGGGAGGCTTTTTCAGATCCGGTTATTTATCAGCGGCTTTGCGTGCCTGTTCAATCCAGCCGTCGAATTTTGCCTGATTGGCTTTAATCCAGGCATTGGCGTGGCGTTCAATATCCGCCTGCGAGTTTTCGCCGTTATGCATGCGCAGGTTCTGGGCGTTGATGGCCGAGACCGGCAGTTTCATGACAGCGAACAGCTCTGCGGCTGCCGGGTTTTGTTCAGCCCAGGCTTTGTTGGCTGCGATATGCATGGTGCTCGGCGGGAAGCCGTAGTTTTTGCCGTTCGGCAGTTTGGTGTCAATTTTTTCGCCGTCCGGCATGGAGGAGAACGGTACTTCCAGCCAGACCACATCGCGTCCCGGTTTCAGCACATCACTGATCCAGTACGGCGTCCAGGTATAGTAAAGCACCGGTTTGCCTTCTTTGTAACGGGTGATGGTGTCTGCCATCATCGCAGCGTAGTTCCCCTGGTTGTGCTCAACGGTGTCTGTCAGCTTATAGGCGTTCAGATGGTTGTTGATGGCGGCCTCACAGCCCCAGCCAGGGTTACAGCCGGTCAGATCCGCTTTACCGTTGCCGTTGCTGTCAAACAGTTTGGCGATTTCCGGGTCTTTCAGTTGTTCAATATTGGTGATGTGGTATTTCTCAGCGGTTTTCTTGTCAATCAGATACCCCTGAGCGGCGTTCACGACATAATCCCCTTTGCGGTAGAATTTATCGTCACCTCCGGCCGCTTTGTACTGGGAATTGTGCAGCGGCACCCAGCTTACTGCCATAAAGGTGGCATCACCGTTGGCGATTGACGCATAGGCTACGTTGTAATCCACTTCCTGAATCGGCTGCACGTCATAGCCGAGTTCTTCCAGTGCTTTGTTGACGATAAGGGTCTGAAAGGTTTCTTCAGTAATGGTGCTTTGTACAGGCAGCACTTTGACCCCTTTGCCCGGCTGCGCGGTGTCCGCGAAAGCCTGAGTACCAATGAGTGCCGATAAGGCGATTGCTGCGATTGCTGTCTTACGCATCGTTTTCCCTCTTGTTGTGCCTGCCGCCGCGATAACAGCGGCAGGGTGATAATGAGCGGGAGCGGAAGCCCCCTGCCGTGTGTTACGGCGCGCGGCGGAACGGACGGGTGATAAGCCCGGCTGGACCGGTGTGATACCAGCGGCGGCCGGCTTTGCTGCGGGAATCTTTCCCGAGTGATTGTGTCAGACGGTCAAGAATAATGGCGAGAATGACAATCCCCGCACCGCCGACAGACGCCAGCCCCATGTCGAGGCGGCCGATACCGCGCAGTACCATCTGTCCCAGACCGCCGACGGCGATCATGGAGGCGATAACCACCATTGACAGCGCCAGCATCAGCGTCTGGTTGATCCCGGCCATGATGGTCGGCATTGCCAGCGGCAGCTGGACTTTAAACAGCATCTGACGCGGATTGGCACCAAAGGATTCTGCGGCTTCGACCAGGTCAGCGGGCACCTGACGGATCCCGAGGATAGTCAGGCGGATCACCGGCGGCAGGGCGAAGATAATGGTCACCACCACACCCGGCACGTTACCGATACCGAACAGCATGACAATCGGCACCAGATAGACGAAAGCCGGTGTTGTCTGCATGGCATCAAGCAGCGGACGGATAAATTTCGCGGCGCGTTCATGGCGCGCCAGGGCAATACCGGTCGGTAACCCGATGATAATACAGAATATCAGGGCGGTCAGAACCAGTGACAGAGTCACCATTGCTTCATTCCATGCCCCGATGGCACCGATAAAGGTCAGTGATACCACGGTGGCAAGTCCCAGCCCTTTGCCGCTCATCTGCCAGGCGAGCAGGGCAAAGATAAGAATGGCGATCGGCGCCGGAATGGCGGTCAGTCCCTGTTCAAAGGTCGTGAGCACAAAGTCGATCGGCACACGGATGCCCTGAAAGACCGGACGGAAGTGCAGCACAATCCAGTTGATGGCATCGGTCACCCAGTTGTCAAACGGGATCAGCGAGTGGTCAAACGGATTTGCCCAGTCAAACGCGGGGCCGGTATCTGCCGGTGCGGCATCCAGCCAGTCACTGCCGCTGTCCGCCGCGCCACCCCACGGGTCGGCATCCGCACCGCCGGTATCGGCGGCACTTCCCCACGGATCACTGCTGTCTGCGGCGTCAGGGGCTGTTTGTACTGATGAAGGATCCGGCTCTGATGTTGCCGCCCACGGATCCAGTTCTGTATCCTGTTGATTATTCCGGCTCATTCGGCGTCTCCTTATCTAAAGCCTGCAGTAGCATCCCTTTTGAGATAACCCCGGCATAGCGGTTGTTGTTGCCGACCACCGGAACAGCACACGGTGACTGCGCGACAACGGTCAGCAGCTCATTGAGCGGTGTGTCAGCACTGACCGCCTGCGGCTCGCTCAGAATGGCGTCTGTGATAGGTTTTTTCGCTTTCAGTGCCGCCTCCAGTGAGGCAACAGAAACAATACCGGCAAATTTTTGTCCGCGTTCAATCAGGTAACCGTACTCGCGGTCATCATCATTGAGAACTTTCAGTGCCGAACGCGGGCCGAAGCCCGGCGCAACATGCAGCAGCGCATCCGCACGGCGGCGGGCAATATCTTTGGCGCTGAACACATGACTGATATCCACACCACGGAAGAAGGTACGGACATAATCATTAGCCGGATTATTGAGGATCTCATCCGGGGTGCCGACCTGCACCACAACGCCGCCCTGCATAATGGCAATACGGTCGCCGATACGCATGGCCTCGTCGAGGTCATGGGAAATAAACACGATGGTACGCTGTTTATCGCCCTGGAGGCTCAGCAGCTCATCCTGCATTTCGGTGCGGATCAGCGGATCAAGGGCGGAGAACGCCTCATCCATCAGCAGGATATCCGGGTCATTCGCCAGCGCGCGGGCAAGCCCGATCCGCTGACGCATCCCGCCGGACAGCTCATCCGGATAGGAATTCGCCCACTGCTCCAGGTTGACCTGTTTCAGCGCATCCAGTGCGCGCTCATGGCGTTCCGCTTTGCTCATCCCGGCCAGTTCCAGGCCGAATGCGGTATTATCGATCACCGACATATGCGGCATCAGAGCAAAGGACTGAAACACCATGCTGATTTTTTTACGCCGTACCTCGCGCAGTGCCTGATCGGAAATCACAGCGATATCTTCGCCGTCGATCAGCACCTGGCCACGGGTCGGTTCTATCAGGCGATTGAGAAGACGAACTAAGGTAGATTTCCCTGAACCGCTCAGTCCCATGATGACGAATATTTCGCCTTCTTCAATGGCCAGATTGGCGTCCTGTACGCCGACGGTAGCACCGGTCTTTTCAAAGATATGTTCTTTGTCCAGGCCCTGTTCTAATAATTCAAATGCCTGTTTCGGGTGCTCACCGAATATTTTATAAAGATTTTTAACTTCGAGTTTTATTGCCATGCAGTATATCCATTCAGAATAACGTGGATGTGAAATGGGTAAATGTGGATCCTCTCCCTGAAAAAAACGTTATTTACCCTAGCATACGAGATAATGCTGACAACCCCTTGTTTATGAGAATTAATCAAAAAGAACGGATATATTTTTGGTGTAAAATCACCGGGATCCGCTGAATATCTTATTTCATTAATATATGAATAATCTGCGGAAAATAAGAAAGGAAAAGTACCGGAAAGTTAACCAGGCACTTGTTTTAACCGCTTTTTATCCGGAATGCCTGAAAAGGGAATATGATGATATTTTGCCGGATAATCCCGGCGTCAGTAAGTTGTGAGATTCATCGCGAAAACAGGGAAAAAAAATTGCACCACATTAAATATATTTATTAATAATGATGTGTAATTATTGGTGCAATAACAGATATTTCGCTTAAGTCTGGAAATAACTCGATAAAAACATCCTGATAACCGGAAAATACCCCCGTAAAAATTGATGATTCAGGTTGTTTTGTGAGCTAAAAATGCACTGATATAAATATGCTGCAATATCAGTGCATTAATAAAACCGGTGTTTATAGTACGATACTTAAACGGAAGTGATTGATTTAAAAATCCCAGTCTTCATCTTCTGTGTTCACTGCTTTACCTATCACATAAGAAGAGCCGGATCCGGAAAAGAAATCGTGATTCTCGTTGGCATCCGGTGACAGCGCCGATAATATTGCCGGACTGACATCCGTCACACTCTCCGGAAACAGTGCTTCATAGCCTAAGTTCATCAGTGCTTTATTGGCATTATAATGCAGGAATTTAATCACATCCTCAGACCATCCGGCACCGTCATATAATTTCCGCGTATAACTGACTTCATTCTCGTATAAATCAAATAACAGACTGAAGGTAAATTCCTTTATTTCTTTGCGGGTTTGTTCATCATAATTCTGTAATGAGCGCTGGAATTTATAGCCGATATAATAGCCGTGAACTGCTTCATCCCGGATAATCAGGCGGATAAGATCGGCGGTATTCGTCAGCTTGGCGCGGCTTGACCAGTACATCGGTAAATAAAATCCGGAATAGAATAAGAAGGATTCCAGAAACACACTGGCGACTTTCTTTTTCAGCGGGTGCGGGTCACGGTAATAGCCGAGGATAATCGCCGCTTTATTTTGCAGGGGCGGTTCCTCTTCACTCCAGCGGTAGGCGTCATCAATCTCCTGTGTGGAGCAGAGCGTGGAGAAAACCGAGCTGTAAGAGCGGGCATGCACCGCTTCCATAAAGCTGATGTTGGAGAGTACCGCTTCCTCGTGCGGTGTCAGGGCATCCGGGATAAGCGCCGGTGCGCCGACCGTGTTCTGAATGGTGTCCAGCAGGGTCAGCCCGGTGAACACGCGGATGGTCAGCTGTTTCTCTGCCGGGGTCAGTGTCTGCCACGACGGAATGTCATTGGAGAGCGGCACTTTTTCCGGCAGCCAGAAGTTGCTGGTCAGGCGGTTCCAGACCTCGAGATCTTTGTCATCCTCAATCCGGTTCCAGTTAATCGCGGAAATGCGGCTTAATGTGGTCATGATAATATCCTGATATAAAACGGTTTATACGGCGCAGGAAACACAGCCCGCCACTTCGGTGCCTTCCAGCGCAGACTGACGCAGACGCACGTAATAGAGGGTTTTTATCCCTTTGCGCCAGGCATAAATCTGTGCGCGGTTGATATCGCGGGTGGACGCCTCATCACTGAAAAAGAGGGTGAGGGATAAGCCCTGATCAACATGCTGCGTGGCGGCGGCGTAAGTATCGATAATCTTTTCCGGCCCGATTTCGTAGGCATCCCGGTAATACTCAAGGTTATCGTTAGTCATAAAGGCGGCCGGGTAATAGACACGGCCGAGCTTGCCTTCTTTACGGATCTCAATACGGGCCACAATCGGGTGAATGGAGGAGGTCGCGTGATTGATATAGGAAATCGATCCGGTCGGTGCGACTGCCTGTAAATTCTGGTTGTACAGCCCGTGCGCCATCACACTCTCTTTCAGCTGCTGCCAGTCCGCCTGTGACGGAACGGCAATTCCGGCATCAGCAAACAGGGCGCGGACTTTTTCTGTCGCCGGTTCCCATTTCTGTGTGATGTATTTACTGAAATACTCCCCGCTGGCATAGGCAGACTGCTCAAAATTGCGGAAGGTCTGCTGCCGCTCAATTGCCAGCTGGTTGGAGGCTTTCAGGGCATAATAGGCGATGGTTAAAAAATAGATATTGGTGAAATCAATACCTTCTTCTGAACCATAATGAATATGCTCCCGCGCCAGATAACCGTGCAGATTCATCTGCCCGAGCCCGATAGCATGAGAGCCCCGGTTGCCGTGATCGATGGACGGCACACTGCGGATCTGACTCATATCTGACACCGAGGTCAGCCCGCGTACAGCGATTTCAACGGAGCGGGCGAAATCCGGGGAATCCATCATTTTCGCGATGTTCAGCGAGCCGAGGTTACAGCTGATATCACGCCCGGTATGGCGGTAACTGAGGTCGTCGTTGTATTCGCTGGCACTGTTGACCTGGAGGATCTCCGAGCAGAGGTTGCTCATATTAATGTAACCGGCGACCGGGTTTGCACGGTTCACATTATCCTCAAACATAATATAGGGATAACCGGATTCAAACTGGATCTCCGCCAGGATGCGGAAAAACTCACGGGCATTGATTTTGCGTTTGCGGATGGCCTTGTTATTCACCATGTCCGCATAGTGCTCTGTGATGCTCAGTTCTGACATCGGTTTGCCGTAAATCCGCGCCACATCGTACGGGGAGAAGAGGTACATCGGCTCGTTATTTTTGGCCAGCTCAAAGGTGATATCCGGGATCACCACGCCGAGAGACAGGGTCTTGATACGGATTTTTTCATCCGCATTTTCCCGTTTGGTATCGAGAAACGTGAGGATATCCGGATGGTGTGCATGCAGATATACCGCCCCGGCTCCCTGGCGCGCGCCCAGCTGATTGGCATAGGAAAAGGCATCTTCCAGCATCTTCATCACCGGCACCACGCCGCTGGACTGGTTTTCAATCAGTTTGATCGGCGCACCGGACTCACGCAGGTTAGTCAGCAAAAATGCCACACCGCCGCCGCGTTTGGAGAGTTGCAGGGCCGAGTTCACACTGCGTCCGATGGATTCCATATTGTCTTCAATACGCAGCAGGAAGCAGGAGACAAACTCCCCGCGCTGCTTTTTGCCGCAGTTGAGGAAGGTCGGGGTGGCGGGCTGGAAACGTCCGCTGATGATTTCCTCCAGCAGATGCTCTGCCAGTTGCGTATCTCCCCGCGCCAGTGTCAGCGCCACCATACAGACGCGATCTTCAAACCGCTCCAGATAGCGCTGGCCGTCAAAGGTTTTCAGGGTATAGCCGGTGTAATATTTCAGGGCACCGAGGAAGGTCGCAAAGCGGAATTTTTTGCTGTACGCCAGCCGGAACAGATTTTTAATAAATTCAAAATCATATTGTCCGATGACGTCAGCTTCGTAATAGTTTTCATTAATCAGAAAATCGAGCTTTTCCCGCAGATTGTGGAAAAACACGGTGTTCTGATTCACATGCTGGCGGAAGTAGTGGTGCGCCGCCGTGACATCTTTATCAAACTGGATCCTACCCTCTGCATCATACAGGTTGAGCATGGCATTCAGGGCGTGGTAATCCGTGTATTCAGTGGTCATCGTGTTATCCCGGAATCAGGTAAGCAGCACTCAGCAGGCGGTCTCAGCGGCCTGCTGCTGCCAGAATTGGTGTAAGCCGCGGCGGACGTTATCGACATCCGCCTGTGTGCCGAGCAGTTCAAAACGGTATAAAAACGGCACCTGACATTTGGCGGCGATAATGTCACCGGCGATGGCATAAGCGCGGCCAAAGTTGGTATTTCCGGCGGCAATCACACCACGCAGCAGTGCCCGGTTCTCAGGCCGGTTGAGAAAGCGGATCACCGGACGCGGCACCGCGCCGCTGTGATGGCCGCCGCCGTAGGTCGGCACCAGCAGCACAAAGGGCTGAGTGGCGGTAAGGTCACCATCTTCCGGCAGCCGTGTGGCCGGGATCCCCAGTTTTTCCGTGAAACGGTGACAGGTTTCTGAACGGGTGGAGAAATAAATCAGTGCCTGCGTGGTCATGGTGCCTCCGGCGTGTGCGGTTCAGAGGGCGGCAAGTTTGTCGGGACGGAACCCGGCCCAGTGATCCTGACCGGCGATCACCACCGGCACCTGCTGATATCCCAGTGTGCGGACATGCTGATACGCCTGCTCATCCTGAGTGATATCAATGACACTGAACGGAATATTTTTCCGTGTCAGCATCTGGTAGGTGGCATTGCACTGCACACAATCGGGTTTGCTGTAGATAGTCACTGTCATGGCGGTTTCCCGTGGTTATCGCTGCCCGTTATGAGCAGATATCGTGGGTTAACTGTGTTTTGAATACTATATGTAGATATTAAATATATCAACCACACTATATATGGTGTTTTTGCACTTTGAATGATTATCACTATTATTAATCCGGATGTGAGTAAATGCATGATGAACTGTCTGCACGGTGAATATGCGGAGGGGGAAAATCCGCAGCGACAAATGTCCCCGTCAGGCGTACAATAAAAAAATCTGAACTGTCTTTTGCAGACAGCTGAATTTATTGGCATCTGAACTGAAATCACACATTTATTATGGAATTAGCTCCGTCTTCCCGAACTATCCGCACACTCCTTGCTTCTGATACCCCGCTGATTGATGTCCGCGCGCCGGTTGAATTCAGCCAGGGAGCCATGCCTGCCTCACACAATCTGCCGCTGATGAATGATGAGGAGCGGGCCGCTGTCGGTACCTGTTATAAGCAGCAGGGCGCTGAAAAGGCGCTGGCGCTGGGGTATCAGCTGGTCAGCGGTGAACGCCGTGAGCAGCGGATAGCAACCTGGCTGGCGGCCTGTGCGGATTATCCGCAGGGCTACCTCTGCTGTGCCCGGGGCGGCCAGCGTTCACATATCGTGCAGCAGTGGCTGCGGGATGCGGGAACGGAATACCCGCTGATCACCGGCGGTTACAAAGCACTGCGTCAGGCGGTGATTCAGGTGACGGAAGAGCTGGTGGCGCGTCCGGTGATTCTGATCGGCGGCTGTACCGGCAGCGGTAAAACCACGCTGGTGGGCGAACTGGCGGACGGTATCGACCTGGAAGGACTGGCGCATCACCGCGGATCGTCTTTCGGGCGCACGCTGGAGGCGCAGTTTGCCCAGGCGACATTTGAAAACCATCTCGCTGCCGCCATGATAAAAAAAGAAAACGCCGGGACCCGCTGGGTGCTGGAGGATGAAGGCCGCGCCATCGGTGCCAACGGCCTGCCGGAGCCGTTGCGGGTGCAAATGGCACAGGCTTCGCTGGTGGTGGTGGAAGATCCGTTTGAGCGCCGTCTGGAACGGCTGAAAGAAGAATATTTTGACCGCATGACTCATGATTTCACCGCCGCATACGGTGAGGAAAAGGGGCGTGAGGCATACAGTGAGTATCTGCATCACGGGCTGTCAGCTATCCGGCGGCGGCTCGGCACGCAGCGGGCGGCGGAACTGACCGCGCTGCTCGACAGTGCACTTGCCGAGCAGTGGCGCAGCGGCAATACCGAAGCTCACTTCTCGTGGCTGTGTCCGCTGCTGGAAGAATATTACGACCCGATGTACCGCTATCAGCTGAGCAAAAAAACCGACCGCATCCTCTTTCGCGGCACCTATGAAGCCGTCGCTGACTGGCTGAAATAATCCGCCGTCTCATCATTCGTCACAAAGCTGTTCACCGGGGTATCATTTTCCGGTGAACTGACTTGCATGAATTCATTTGCCTCGTTATTTTCTCTGTTGTGAGATGAATGACGTAAATGATGTTTGTCTCTTTATCATAATTAGGTTTTGCTATAGCAAAACCAGCACAAAGGGCAGACGTATGGCAACGACTTATATAAAGGCTCCGGCCGGATTTCCCCGCCGTTATATCATTATCAGCGCGGATGAGCAGGGGATCACTGAACTGGGATTTGATGATACTGCGCCGGCGCAGACAGACAGTGATAACCCGCATATCAGACAGTGTATTCATGAGCTGGATGAATATTTCGCCGGGAAACGGCAGGATTTCAGTGTGAAACTCAATCCGCACGGTACGGAATTCCAGACCCGGGTGTGGGCGCAGTTATCAACTATTCCGTTTGCGATCACCTGGTCTTATAAAGATCTGGCGCTGAAGCTGGGCTCTGCCAATTACTGCCGCGCGGTTGGTATGGCAAACGGGCGTAACCCTGTTTGTCTGATTATTCCGTGCCACCGGGTGATTGCACACGACGGTTCAATGGGCGGATACAGCAGCGGGCTGGATATTAAGCAGTGGCTGTTGCGCCATGAGGGCATTATCTGAGTAAAAAGGTGGCAAATGTTGCTGACCGTTGAAATAACCAGGACAAATCCTCTGGTATATCAGCGGAATATCTCTCACAATGACGTTATCCGGCGGGTAGTTTAGTATCGAACCAGATTGCCCGGCAGGATCAATACAGTCTGAAAACGACTGGCTGGGTACTGATGAAGTACTATCACTTGTTAAAGGGTTTTTTTGAATGTCAAAGCGCAAAGGTAACGTGAAGTGGTTTAACGAAGCAAAAGGTTTCGGTTTTATCACTCCGGAAGACGGCAGCAAAGATGTGTTTGTTCACTTCTCTGCAATTCTGAACGACGGTTTCAAAACACTGGCAGAAGGCCAGAAAGTGGAATTTGAAATCGTTGATGGCGCTAAAGGCCCGTCTGCTGCAAACGTTGTCTCGATTTAAGTTGTAACACGCTATACCGTAGCTGTTATTTTAATTCGACATTATCGTGACGAAAACCCGTTACTCACCATAGTAACGGGTTTTTTTATATCAGCGCCGGTTGGCGACCTGGCTGAGCCAGACACTGCCGATCACCACGATAACCCCCGCACACTGTAACAGGCTCAGTTGCTGATCCAGCACAAACCAGCCCAGCAGTACCGCCGTCAGCGGACTGAGAAAACCGAGCGATGCCACGGAATTCGGCCCGAGGATTGCCAGTCCGCGAAACCAGAACAGATAGGTCAGCGCCGCGCCAATCAGCCCCAGATACAATAATCCGCTGATATTGAGCAGCGTCAGCGGCGGCAGTGCCGGTTCAAGCAGCAGAGAGACCGGCAGCAGCAGTAATCCGCCTGCGGTGAGCTGCCAGGTGGTAAAGGTCAGCGGTGAGACATCCGGCTGCCAGCGGCGGCTCAGCACGGTACCGGCGGCCATGGAGAACGCACCTGCTAACCCGGCAATAATACCGATGGTGTCGAGTTTTGCCTGCGGTGTCAGTAACAGCAGTGCCACCCCGCCTATCCCGCACAGTGCGCCGAGCACTGCCAGCGGCTTCAGTACATTGCCCAGCACCATGCGGGAGAGCAGCAGCACAATCAGCGGCTGAATAGCGCCGACGGTCGCAGCCACGCCACCCGGCAGACGATAGGCCGAGACAAACAGCAGCCACCAGAACACCGCGAAGTTCAGTGCCCCGAGCACGAAAATCCGCCCCCACCAGATCCCTTTAGGTAACTGGCGGATAAACAGCATCAGCAGCAGACCGGCGGGTAAGGCACGCAGCATGGCAACAGTCATCGGATAACCAGCGGGCAGCATTTCGGTGGTCACCAGATAGGTACTGCCCCAGACGGCGGGAGCGAGTGCTGTCAGACATAAAACGCCACTACGTTTCATAATTTACTCATTAATAATGTGATATGGAACGCATCATAATCCGCATCAGTTGCAGTGGGAATAGCGGCAGCGGGGCAGAGCACAAAAGACATATATCATTGGTTTTTTTTCCGGTCAGATAAAACGCCGGTAACGGGCAGGCGAACGAAAAGCGTAAGCGCCATGGATGGCGCGATCCGAGCGCACAAGGATGTGTTTACAGCGACTTTTCGTTTTGCCCGTTACCAGCGTTATCACCGGATCGGCATAAAAAAACCGCCGTTTTTCAGCGGCGGTTTCAGGTATTCACAGAATGGCGGGAAATTACTTAACTTCTTCGCCTTTGGCCTGCAAATCAGCATGGTAAGAAGAGCGGACAAACGGGCCGCAGGCGGCGTGAGTGAAGCCCATCGCCATTGCTTCGGCTTTCATTTCCTCAAACTCTTCCGGGCTGACATAACGCTGAACCGGCAGATGGTGACGGCTCGGCTGGAGATACTGCCCCAGGGTCAGCATGGTCACGCCGTGACGGCGCAGGTCGCGCATCACATCGAGGATCTCTTCATTGGTTTCGCCTAAGCCGACCATCAGGCCGGATTTGGTCGGGATCTCCGGATGGGCTTCTTTAAAGCGTTCCAGCAGTTTCAGTGACCACTCATAGTTAGCGCCCGGGCGCACCTGACGGTAAATACGCGGTACGTTTTCCAGGTTGTGGTTGAAGACATCCGGCGGAGTGGCGGTCAGGATTTCCAGTGCTTTATCCATACGGCCGCGGAAGTCCGGCACCAGGGTTTCAATTTTAATCGCCGGGCTGTGGTCGCGGATAGCGGTGATACAGTCAGCAAAGTGCTGTGCGCCGCCGTCACGCAGGTCATCACGGTCAACAGAGGTGATCACCACATAACGCAGTCCCATATCTTTGATGGTCTGACCGAGTTTCTGTGGTTCGTTGGCATCCGGTGCATTCGGACGGCCGTGGGCAACGTCACAGAACGGGCAGCGGCGGGTGCAGATAGCCCCGAGGATCATAAACGTGGCGGTACCGTGGTTAAAGCATTCGCTCAGGTTCGGGCAGGAGGCTTCCTCACAGACAGAATGCAGGCCGTTACGGCGCATTGCATCTTTGATCCCTTTGATTTTATGGGAATCAGCCGGAAGTTTGATTTTCATCCAGCTTGGTTTGCGTAATCGTTCGGTCGTCTCTGATACCAGGTTTTTGACCGGGATAAGCGCCATTTTATCGGCATCACGGTATTTGATACCGCGTTCCATCTGAATTGGTTTACTCATGTTTATGTCATTTCCGGTTAGATTCATCGGATAGTGATTGATGAGTGCCGTGGTGACGGCCTGTCTGCTGAATGTAACGAAGTCATCAATCTTTTAAAAATCTTTTTAAAAATGTTAAAAAAATTATATCACTATTCTGCGGCAAGTTGGAATCCTAATTGCCGGCAGAATTGTGCGGTCAGCACGGGCTGAACATCCGCAAGGGTAATACCGGGAACAAAATCAGCCATTTGTGTCATGGCGAGACCGGCATAGCCACACGGATTAATACGGTGAAAAGGCTCGAGATCCATATTGATATTGAGCGCCAGGCCGTGGAATGAGCGGCCGTTGCGGATCCGCAGACCGAGTGAACAGATTTTGTTACCCGCCACATAAACACCGGGCGCATCCGGGCGCGGGTAAGCGTCAATATTCCACTGTTTCAGGGTCTCAACCACTGAATTTTCCAGCGCGGTTACCAGTTCGCGCACACCGATTTTGTCGCGTTTGAGATCAATCATCACATACATGACCTGCTGTCCCGGGCCGTGGTAGGTCACCTGGCCGCCGCGATCAGACTGGATCACCGGGATATCACCGGGGGAGATAACATGTTCGGCTTTCCCTGCCTGGCCCTGGGTAAAAACGCGCTCATGCTCGACCAGCCAGATCTCGTTGCCGGTTTCCGCCGTACGCTGTTCAGTAAATTGGTGCATGGCTTCAGAGACAGGATGATAAGGCCGCAGGCCCAGCTGACGTAAAATAATGGTGTTATTTTGCAAAATGGTATCTTCAGTTCGGTATGCCGGGCCAGCAGTATAACGCGCACGGCAAATGCGTACCAGTGATGCGCATAAAATGTTCAGAGGGATAAAAAAAAGCCGCCCGGAAAGGCGGCCTGAAATGATGAAGAAATGACGGTGTTACAACACCATTCTGACGCGCTCTAACGCGCCTAATTCTTCGTACAGATTCTCGATCTGCTCAATGTGTGTCGCATCAATGGTGACAGAAACGGAATGATAGGTTCCTTTGCTGCTTGGTTTGATTGACGGACTGTAGTCACCCGGCGCGTGGCGCTGAATCACTTCCAGAACATCATTCACTAATTCCGGTTCAGCGGCACCCATCACTTTGTAGGTAAATGAGCAGGGGAACTCTAACAGTTCATTGAGTTTGGTTTTCATGGGTGCTCCTTAATAAAGCAAAACGTCAGATGAACTAAATATGGGGATAGTTCATCTGATTTCAAGTCTCAGCCGAACCAGCGGTGAAACAGCAGGCGGATGTAGTCGATCAGACGGCTGAAGAAGTTCCCTTCCGGTACCGCTTCCGTCACGACCAGCGGCCGTGTTTCAATGATCTGGTTGTCGAGCTGGAAATTAATGGTACCGACCACCTGGTTTTTCGCCAGCGGCGCATGCAGCTCCGGATCGGTCAGGACAAAACCGGCTTTCAGATCTTTCAGGCGGCCGCGCGGAATGGTGATATAAACATCATTTTCCACTCCTAACTGCACTTTGTCTTTATCACCGAACCAGACGATTTCCGAGACCAGCGGGTTGTCTTTCTGCATCGGTCTGACCGTTTCAAAGAAACGGAAGCCCCAGGTGAGCAGTTTCTTGCTTTCCGCATTACGGGCTTTGGCAGATTTGGTGCCCATCACCACGGAGATCAGACGCATATCCCCTTCGGTGGCGGAAGCGACCAGGTTATAGCCAGCGCCGTTGGTGTGGCCGGTTTTAATTCCGTCCGCATTCAGGCTTTTATCACCTAGCAGATCGTTACGGTTTTGCTGGGTAATATTATTATAGGTGAATGAGCGCTCTTTATAGATAGCATATTCATTCGGCACGTCGCGGATCATCGCCTGACCAATCAGCGCCATATCCCGCGCACTGCTGTACTGGCCGTCGGCATCGAGACCGTGAACGGTTTTAAAGTGGGTATTTTTCAGACCAAGCTGCGCCACATACTGGTTCATCTGGCCGACAAATGTGTCCTGATCACCGGCAACAAACTCGGCCATCGCCACACAGGCATCATTACCGGACTGCAGGTTGATACCGCGTGTGAGATCCGCCACGCTGACGCGCTCGCCCGGTTTGAGGAACATCAGCGAGGAGCCGCGGAATACCGGGTTACCGGTTGCCCAGGCGTTTTCCCCGATAGTGACCATGGTGTCCGGCGTAAATTTACCGGTGTTCATTGCCTGGCCGATGACATAGCTGGTCATCATTTTGGTCAGACTGGCCGGATCACGGCGGACATCGGCATTTTTCTCCGCCAGCACTTTGCCGGAGTGGTAATCCATCAGAATATAGGATTCCGCTTCAATATCCGGAACAGGCGGGATGGTGGTATTCAGATTCGGAACATCAGCGGCAGAAGCTGCGGCGCTCAGTGCCAGGGTCAGACCGAAAGCGGCCAGGCGCCCGGCGCGGTGTTGATAAGTCGTTGCGTATTTCATGAGTGTTAAAACAACATTGATGATGACGGTGAAAAAGAAACGCTATCATAGCAAAACTGCTATGACAGCGCGTAGTGTTATCACTGCCTGTTTTTAAGGTGCAAGGATAAATGAATTCATATTCAGCTGCTGCTGAAGGCGTCCCTGTACTTCGGCGGCCCGTTCACGGCTGGTAAACGGCCCCAGCTGGACACGGAACATATCACCGGAGGATTCTGTCATACCGGGCACACCCAGTTTGTCGCTGAGTTCTTTCTGCCACTGTGATGCGCGTTCCTCACTTGCCACGGCACCCACCTGGACACGGTAACCGCTGACGGCGGCCTGTTGCGGCGCAGGTGCGGCGGTGTTCTCAGTTTGGGTTTCTGCCGGTGCTGCGGGCTGTTTGACGATCGGGATCAGTGCGGATTCCGGCTGCGGCTGTGCCATAACAGGACGGCTGTTGATCGGTACCACCGGGGTGGTATTGGTCACCGGCGTACCGAGAGCACTGGTTTTGCCCAGTTCAGGGCGGCCCGGCAGGGCATAGCTCTGTTTGGCGACCACGGTACCGACAGTCCCGGAGCCGCTCAGCGAGCCGTCTTCCGCAACCACAATCGGGTCAATTTTAATTTTGGTATTCGGCAGCAGGTTCAGGCGATCTGCGACAGCGCGGGAAAGCCCGATCTGTTTGCCCGGCATATACGGGCCGCGATCGTTAATCCGCACCACCATCATGCGGTTATTCGCCATATTGGTGATCCGCGCATAGCCGGGGATTGGCAGCGTCGGGTGGGATGCGGTCAGTTCGGCGCTGTTGACGATTTCGCCGGTAGCGGTCCGGTTACCGTTCTGGGCCTGACCATAAATCCAGGCATATCCCTGCTGACTGAAGTTTTCCGGATCACGGACAATCTGATACTGCTGACCATTACGGACGTAATCATTATTCGCGCCCGGATGCAGCGGCTCGTAGGCCGGTACGGCGCCGAGAATCTCTTTTGCCGGGCCCGGCGGCGGTGTCTGTTTGACCGGCGGCTGCACTGACGGGCAACCTGCCAGCAACGCGGCCATCGCTGTGACCGCAATCCATTGTAAACGCATGAAAACCTCGTAATGTATTATAAGCTTTTTGACAGCATCTTACGGTGTGTATGAATTGACATGACAATACCAAACCCTGCCATTAATACAATCAGGGCGGAGCCGCCGTAACTCATCATCGGCAGCGGCACACCGACCACCGGCAGGATCCCGCTGACCATGCCGATATTCACAAACACATAGACAAAGAAGATGAGCATCAGACCGCCCACCATCACCCGTCCGAAGGTATTCTGGGCTCGGGCGGCAATCATCAGCCCGCGCATAATGATCAGCAGATAGAGTACCAGCAGGAAGATCACCCCGACCAGCCCCAGCTCTTCCGCGAGGACGGCAAAGATAAAGTCAGTATGACGTTCCGGCAGGAATTCCAGCTGGGATTGTGTGCCCAGCATCCAGCCTTTTCCGGCCAGTCCGCCGGAGCCGATGGCAATTTTTGACTGAATAATATGATAACCGGCACCGAGCGGGTCGGTTTCCGGATCGAGCAGCATCATCACGCGGCCGCGCTGGTAATCGTGCATCAGGAAAAACCAGAGCAGCGGAATAAAGGCGGCGAGCAGCAGCAGGGCTATCCCGATAAGGCGCCAGCTCATTCCGGCCAGGAACAGTACAAAAATACCGGAGGCGGCCACCAGAATGGATGTCCCGAGGTCAGGCTGTGCGGCGACCAGCAGGGTCGGCACCACCACCAGCAGCAGGGCGATGGCGGTATTTTTCAGGGTCGGCGGACACTGGTCGCGGTTCATAAACCGCGCCACCATCAGCGGAACGGCAATTTTGGCAATCTCGGACGGCTGGAAACGGACAATCCCCAGATCCAGCCAGCGCTGCGCGCCTTTACTGATCTGCCCGAAGACATCCACAAAGACCAGCAGGATGACACAGACAATATAGAGGTGCGGTGCCCAGGTCTCATACACGCGGGGCGGGATCTGCGCCAGAACCAGCATAATGATGATACCGGAGAAAATCTGCCCGAGGCGGCGCTCCATCATTTCCGGATCCAGCCCGCTGGCACTCCACAGCACAAATGCACTGTAAACCAGCAGGATCAGCAGCAGCACCAGCAACGGGAAGTCGATGTGCATGCGGGTCATCAGGGATACTTTGCGCGGATTATCAGTCATGGGCATCACTCTGTTTCACTGCCGGGCGGTGATGGCGGAGCATCCGGCAGTACCGTGTTGTTATCACCCAGCAGGACGTGGTCAAGGATCTGGCGGACCAGAGTACCGACTGCCGGGCCTGCACCGCCGTTTTCCAGAATAATGGTCACCGCCACTTTCGGGTTATCGTACGGTGCGTAAGCAATCATTAATTTATGGTCGCGCAGGCGTTCCGCCAGTTTGCTGGCGTTATAGGTTTCGTAGCTGAACACCTGTGCTGTACCGGATTTGGCGGCTGCTTTGTACGGCGTACCGGCAAAGAATTTGCGGCCGGTGCCGTTCGGTGCGTTGGCCACGCCGAACATCCCGGACTTGGCCAGCTCCCAGTATCCGGAATGAATATCACCGATAGCAATATATTCTTTCTGCTCATACGGCAGCATACCGCTACCTTCTTTGGTGCCGAGCAGCAGGTGCGGTGTTTTCACCACACCATCATTTATCAGGGTATTAAGGGCTTTTGACATCTGGATCGGTGTTGATGTCCAGTATCCCTGGCCGATCCCGACCGGGATGGTATCGCCCTGATACCACTGTTTCTTATAGCGCCGCTGTTTCCATTCACGGGTCGGCATCACACCGTTGTACTCTTCCATCAGATCGATACCGGAATATTCGCCGTAACCGAAGCGGGTCATCCAGGCGGACAGACGGTCGATCCCCATGTCATACGCCACCTGATAGAAGAAGGTATCCGCTGATTCAATAATCGATTTCACTACGTTCAGGTTGCCGTGACCATAGCGTTTCCAGTCGCGGTAACGTTTTTCTGAGCCGGGCAACTGCCACCAGCCGGGATCAAAAATCGTGGTGTTACGGGTGATCACTTTTTCGCTGAGTGCCGCCACAGAAATAAATGGTTTCACGGTGGATGCCGGCGGATAGAGCCCCTGGGTGGTGCGGTTGATCAGCGGCCGATCCGGGTTATTGAGCAGGCCCCGGTAATCCGGGCCGGAAATGCCGTTCACAAACAGGTTCGGGTCATAACTCGGGTTGGACACCAGTGCCAGAATTTCGCCGTTGCGCGGATCACTCACCACGACAGCCGCACGGCTGGTGGTCAGCAGTTTTTCGATATACATCTGCAATTCAAGATCAATCGTCAGATAGATATCTTTCCCGGCCTGCGGTGCCTGCTCGTGTAACTGGCGGATCACGCGGCCGCGGCTGTTGACTTCCACTTCCTCATAGCCGGTTTTGCCGTGCAGAACGGATTCATAATAGCGCTCAATACCCAGCTTTCCGATGTCATGAGTGGCGGCGTAGTTCGGCAACAGACCGTCTTTATCCAGGCGCTCGACATCTTTGTCGTTAATTTTCGCCACATAACCAATAACATGGGTCAGGGCGGAGCCGTAAGGGTAGAAACGGCGCTGATAGCCTTTGATTTCCAGTCCCGGGAAGCGGTACTGATTTACCGAAAACCGCGCCACCTGTATCTGGTTGAGCGGAGTTTTCAGCGGAATTGAGGTAAAGCGGCGCGAACGGCGGCGTTCTTTTTCATAATTCGCGATGTCTTCATCGGTCAGATCGACAATCTCGCGCAGCTCATTCAGTACGTCCGGCAGGTCAGTGACTTTCTCCGGCACGATTTCGAGCTGATAAATGGTTCTGTTTTCCGCCAGCAGCGTGCCTTTGCGGTCATAAATCAGACCCCGGCTCGGCGGAATAGGCACCAGTTTGATCCGGTTATCATTGGAACGGGTCTGATAATCTTCATGGCGGTTAATCTGGAGATGATAGAGATTCACCACCAGTACGGCAGATAAAATAACAATACCGATAAATGCAACCACCGCACGGCGGATAAACAGGGCGGATTCCGCGCTGTAATCGCGGAAGTCCATCCGTTGCTTGTGTTTTTTCTTATCGCCGTCAGGCGCGTTCAGACCGGGCACTGCGGTTATTCCCTGTGATACGGATGATTGGCAGTAATACTCCAGGCACGGTACAGACTCTCCGCGACCAGCACACGCACCAGCGGGTGCGGCAGGGTCAGCGGGGAGAGAGACCAGCTCTGTTCTGCGGCTGCTTTACAGGCAGGCGAAAGACCTTCCGGGCCGCCGATAAGCAGGCTGATGTTGCGTCCGTCCTGCTTCCAGCGTTCCAGTTGCCCGGCCAGCTGCGGGGTATCCCAGCGTGCGCCGGGAATATCCAGTGTGACAATCCGGTTGCCTTTGCCCGCCGCCGCCAGCATTAACTCACCTTCTTTTTCCAGGATCCGTTTGATGTCCGCGTTTTTTCCCCGCTTTCCGGCCGGGATTTCGGTCAGTTCAAACGGCATATCTTTCGGAAAACGATGGAGATAATCCTGAAATCCGGTTTCGACCCAGTCAGGCATTTTGGTGCCGACGGCAATGAGCTGTAACTTCAACACTCAGCTCCAGAGTTTCTCTAATTCATACATACGGCGGCTTTCATCCTGCATCACATGCACGATAGCTTCACCGAGATCGACAACAATCCAGTCGGAAATGCCCTGACCTTCCACGCCGAGCGGCATCATACCGGCCTGACGGCAGTCAGTGACAAGGTTATCGGCCACAGACGCCAGATGGCGGCTGGATGTGCCGGTACAGATAATCATGTGGTCGGTAATGCTGGATTTACCGCGTACATCAATAGTAATAATGTCCTGTGCTTTGGAGTCTTCGAGTTTATCAATAATAAACTCAAGTAATTCTGTGCCTTGCAAAAGGTTCACCTTATATTCCGGATAAATAGATAACAGAACACATCCCCGTCAGTCGTACCGCCGTGGCAGTTCCGGCGCGGGGTTGCTGTGTGCCGGGGGATAATCGCTATTTTACGTTACAGAGGGCAATTTTGCGAGGCTCACCCTGCGTTGCCGCCGGCACCGCAAGAATAACAGCGAACAGGGGGAATACAAAGCAGTAAAGATTAAAGAAATATCAGGAAATGTGCGGACAGGGAAAACAGAAACAGTGCGATTTGTACTATAGTCACTCCGTAACAGATAAAAAGGCGGAAAATATGACATATCAGCGACAACCGGAAAGTAGCGATGAGGATGCACTGTGGCGGCAGAGGGCGCGGCAGGAACTGATTCAGGCACTGAATCCGCCGCTCAGTGCGGGCGGGCTGATCCGTCTGCACAGTTGTTACAAATATGCGCTGATGGCATATTCACCACAGTTATATAAAAGCAGCGGACGGCTGTTGTCACAGGCAGGAAAACTTTCCCCGGCGGAACTGGCGGAAACGGCGGCGGTCTGGCAGCAGGCGCTGCTTACCGCATTTTCACAGCCTGCGACCCGCGCCAATATGACCAATGCACTGATGCATATGCAGGGCTATTTCAAACGTTTACTGAGCCCGGCAGAAAAGCAGCAGATGAGTGCGGCGATTGAAACTTACCGAACCGGCACCGGCTCTGCGGAGGCGGTGAAACATCTGTTGCTCACCACTGCCCGCCACTATCAGACAGATTATCTGTGTGATCAGGCAATACTGCAGCCGGTAACAGCGGCTCAGTCACACTCCGGGCGCAGCAGTGTGTAGCGGTCGCCCATATTCTCATAACCCCAGTCACACATCAGCAGCAGAATCGGGATCAGGGAACGGCCTTTGTCTGTAATAGTATATTCCACGCGGGGCGGCACTTCGGCAAAGACCGTCCGGGTCAGCAGGCCGTCCGCTTCCATCTCGCGTAATTGATTGGTTAATGTTTTTTGTGAAATATTGACAATATAAGCCCGTATTTCCCCGAAACGCTGAACGGTTTTTTCAGATAATAAATTTAATATTAACGGTTTATATTTCCCTCCGATAACAGACAGCGTAACTTCTATTTCACTGACCACTACAATTTTCTTTATTTTATCGTCCATTAGTTACCTGCAGGTTACTTTGTGAAATAAATCTGCCTTCTTGATATATGTAAAGCAAGGCATAAAATCATGCAACTTTATTTATCTTCTCAGGATAAATGCAATGAAAAAATTAGTGGTTATTACCGGCGCCAGTTCCGGTATCGGTGAATCTGTGGCAAAACGGATGAGTCAGGCCGGACATCCGGTCTTATTACTGGCCCGCCGCAGTCAGATTACCGAAGGGTTTCATCTGCCGGACAGCCTGTGCCGCAGCGTGGATGTGACGGATCTTGCGGCAATGAAAGCCGCCATAGCGGAAGCAGAAAGCCTGTATGGCAAAACAGATTTATTAATTAACTGTGCGGGTGTTATGCTGCTGGATAATCCGTATGATCAGGATTATGCAGAGTGGCAGCAAATGGTGGATGTGAATATTAATGGTGTTCTGACCGGGATTAATATTGTATTGCGCGATATGGTTTCACGTCAGGAAGGAACCATTATTAATATCAGTTCAATTGCCGGACGAAAAACATTCCCGAGCCATTCCGTCTATTGCGGAACCAAATTTGCCGTTCATGCGATAACGGAAAATATCCGTGAAGAAGTGGCACCGTCAAATGTCCGTTTAATTACCATTGCGCCAGGTGTGGTGGAAACGCCGTTATTAAGTCATACCACCAATGAGGAAATTAAGCAGAATTACCAGACCTGGAAAAAAGAGATTCAGTCAGGTCTGGATCCGGAAAAAATCGCGGATTGTATTCAGTTTGCTTATCAGCAACCGCAGGATGTGTGCATCCGTGAGATTGTAATTGCCAAAACCCGGCAGGCTGGGTGAGTCAGCGGTACAGTCCCTGTGCCAGAATGTAGTCCTGAACGGCGGGGGCCAGCTGATCGCTGCAGTCCTCGCCGTTTTTCAGCCGTTCGCGGATATTGGTGGCGGAAATCGGAAACAGAGGGGTATCAGCCAGGAAAATATAACCGCACGGCCGTTTGTGCAGGCTTTCCGGCGTGGTGACCAGATGCTGCACAAACCAGTCAGCCAGCTGTTCGGACGGAAAATCGAGTGAATACCCCGGCCGTTTGCAGACCAGGATATGGCACAGGGTCAGGATTTTGTCCCATTCATGCCAGGTATCAATCGTGAGCAGAGAATCCTGACCGATGATAAAAGCCAGCGGCCGCCGTGAACCAATCTCAGCCCGGTACTGACGCAGTGTTTCCACCGTATAGGAGAGGGCATCGCGGCGCAGTTCGCGGTCGTCTACCAGAAACAGCGGGTCTCCGCTGACGGCCAGTTGCGCCATCATCAGCCGCTGTTTTGCATCCGCTTTCGGCTGCGGACGGTGCGGCGGGACATTGTTCGGCAGTAAAATCACCTGTTCCAGACCGGCTTCCGATGCCATGGCTTTCACGGTATTGATATGCGCCTGGTGGATCGGGTCAAATGTGCCGCCGTACAGCGCCAGAATCCGGTTATCCGCGTTGTTCGTCATAGAGGATCTGTCCTGTCTGTGCTTTACCGCTCAGGAGCAGTGTCAGTGTCAGTAAGTCATCACTTACGGATTGTCCGTAATCCTGCTTGAGGCGGATTTCAATACGGGTGATCAGGGATATCGCCACCTGCAGGGTATGCGCATCAAGGCGATCCAGGGCTTCGGTTATCATACCGCGGCGGTTCTGCCAGATACGGTGCTTGTCAAACAGTGTGCGCAGCGGCTGGTTTCGGCTTTCGCGCTGTAATGTCAGTAACTGCATCACTTCCCGCTGGACGGTGCGCAGCAGTATCACCGGCTCGTTATCTTCCGCCAGCAGCTGAGTCAGGATATGACAGGCACGTTTGCTTTTTCCGGCCAGCAGGGCATCCACCCAGTGATACGGGGTAAAGTGTGCCGCATCATTCACTGCTGCTTCCACACGGGGCAGTGTGAGTTTGCCGTCGGGATAGATCAGCGCCAGCCGGGAGAGAGCCTGTGACAGCGCCAGCAGATTGCCTTCGTAGCAATAGCAGAGCAGGCGGACAGCCTGTTCATCCGGTTGCAGTTGTAACAGTGCTGCCCGCGCGGTGACCCACTGCGGCAGTCGGTTCAGTTCCGGGGTCATGCAGGCGATATAGACGCCATCCTGTGCCAGCGCTTTAAACCAGGCGCTGTTTTCCTGGGCTTTGGTCAGTTTATGGCCGCGCAGTATCAGCAGCAGATCCGGATGTAACTGCCCGGCCAGCCGGAGAAGCTGTTCGCCCATTGCGGCATTGGGGCCGTTTTCCGGCAGATACAGGGTGAGTGTCTGCCGTCCGGCAAACAGACTGAGTGACCGGCAGACAGAAAAAATCGCATCCCAGTCAGTATGTTGTTCAAGAGAAAAGGTGAAGTGCTCGTCAAATCCCTGTTCCTGCGCCGCATGGCGGATAGCATCCCGGGATTCCTGGAGCAGTAACGGTTCGTTCCCCCAGAGGAGGTAACGTTCACGCAGCCCCGAACGGAGCTGCGTGATGAGTTGCTCAGGTGAAACTTTTATCATGCCTTCGGTGCGACAATCTCAGCCGCTTCAGCATTTTCAGCCTGTTTCTGTTGTTCGGACGGCTGGATAATCAGCAGTTTACGAACCAGACGGGCGGCTGCCTGCTCACGCATTTCCTGGCGGATCATATCTTTTTCCGCATCTTTTGCGAGTGCTTCCAGCGGGTTATCGAAGAATGAACGGTCAACGCGGACATTGATCGGATAAACCGACCCGTTCGGCATAATGACCTGGGCATTCAGGTAATAAACCAGCTCTTTCTCAGCGGCTTTACCGTCCTGGAAAATCGATACTGTCTCTTCCGAACCTTCGGAAGAACTGGTGATCTTCAGAACCGGGATGGTGGCATCACCACCTTCAATAATCTGAACGTTATTCAGCAGCAGTTGCTGGCGGATAGCACGGGTTTGTTCGCCATACGGATCACCGGTGCTGATTTGCAGTTTCTGCAGTTCAGGCGGGATTTGCGTGGTGCCGCGCAGATGGAAGCCGCAGCCTGCGGTGACCAGCACCGCAAGCCCGAGCAACAGCGTGATAATGCGATGTCGCACGATATCTCCTTAAATTAACCCACGACCAGGTTCAGTAATTTACCCGGCACATAAATGACTTTGCGAACACTCACACCTTCGAGGTATTTCGCCACATTAGCTTCCTGCGAGGCCAGCGCTATGACCGCATCCTGCTCCGCATCGGCGGCAACGGTGATACGGCCGCGGACTTTACCGTTGATCTGGATAACAATCAGTTTGGTATCGTCAATCATCGCTTCTTCGCTGGCGACCGGCCACTGTGCATCATCCACATCCGTTTCATGACCCAGCGCTTTCCACAGGGTGAAACCGGCGTGCGGGATAATCGGCGACAGCATACGGATAACCGCATCCAGCGCTTCCTGCATCAGTGCGCGATCCTGCTCTGTTTCCTGAGGTGCGCGCTGCAGTTCATTGAGCAGTTCCATAATCGCCGCGATGGCGGTGTTGAACTGCTTACGGCGGCCGGCGTCATCGCTGACTTTGGCAATGGTTTTGTGCAGTGAGCGGCGCAGATCTTTCTGTTCCGGTGTCAGGCTGCTGATATCCAGCGGCGCGGTTTTGCCTTTCTGAACATGCTCATACACCAGACGCCATACACGGCGGATAAAGCGGTTCGCGCCTTCCACGCCGGATTCCTGCCACTCCAGGGTCAGTTCCGGTGGTGCCGCAAACATCATAAACAGACGAACGGTATCCGCGCCGTATTTTTCCACCATAATCTGCGGATCAACGCCGTTGTTCTTCGATTTTGACATTTTGCTCATGCCGGTGTGAACCAGCTCGCGGCCTTCTTTATCTGTTGCCTTGATGATACGGTTTTTATCATCACGCTCAAGAATGGCATCTTCCGGAGACACCCATACGCGGTGGCCGTCAGTGTCGGTGTAATAGAAGGAATCAGCCAGTACCATGCCCTGACACAGCAGGTTTTTCGCCGGTTCATTTGAGTTCACCAGACCGGCATCACGCATCAGTTTGTGGAAGAAGCGGAAATACATCAGGTGCATAATCGCGTGTTCGATACCGCCGATATACTGATCGACCGGCAGCCAGTAGTTAGCCGCAGCCGGATCCAGCATGCCTTTGTCATAGTCCGGGCAGCAGTAACGGGCGTAATACCAGGAGGATTCCATAAAGGTATCGAAAGTATCGGTTTCACGCAGTGCAGGCTGACCGTTGATGGTGGTTTTTGCCCACTCCGGATCGGCTTTAATCGGGCTGGTGATGCCGTCCATGACCACATCTTCCGGCAGAATAACCGGTAACTGATCTTCCGGAACCGGAACCACGGTGCCGTCTTCCAGGGTTGCCATCGGGATTGGTGCGCCCCAGTAACGCTGACGGGAAACTCCCCAGTCACGCAGGCGGTAGTTGACTTTGCGCTCGCCGACGCCGAGTGCCACCAGTTTGTCCGCAATTGCGTTAAAACCGGCGGTGTAATCCAGACCATCGAACTCACCGGAGTTGAACAGGGTGTTTTTGCCGGTCATTGCTGCTTCACTGATGTCCGGTGCATTGCCGTCTTCGCCCAGGATGACCGGCTTGATTGGTAAACCGTATTTGGTGGCGAATTCCCAGTCGCGCTGATCGTGCGCCGGAACGGCCATAACGGCGCCGGTACCGTATTCCATCAGGACAAAGTTGGCGACCCAGACCGCGACTTTTTCACCGGTCAGCGGGTGAATGGCAAACATACCGGTTGCCATGCCTTTTTTCTCCATCGTGGCCATTTCAGCTTCGGCCACTTTGGTATTACGGCACTCATCGATAAAGGTTTTCAGTTCAGGATTGTTCTGTGCAGCCTGCTGTGCCAGCGGATGACCCGCCGCCACCGCCAGATAAGTGACACCCATAAAGGTATCCGGACGGGTGGTGTAGACACTCAGTTTTTCGGTGCTGTCCGCGACATCAAAGGTGATTTCCACACCTTCGGAACGGCCGATCCAGTTGCGCTGCATGGTTTTGACCTGCTCCGGCCAGTCTTCCAGCGTATCCAGATCATTGAGGAGTTCTTCGGCATAAGCGGTGATTTTGATAAACCACTGCGGGATCTCTTTGCGCTCAACCGGGGTATCACAACGCCAGCAGCAGCCGTCGATAACCTGCTCGTTGGCAAGCACCGTCAGGTCATGCGGACACCAGTTCACGGCGGAAGTCTTCTTATACGCCAGACCTTTTTCATACAGCTTGGTGAAGAACCACTGTTCCCAGCGGTAATATTCCGGCGTACAGGTGGTGACTTCGCGATCCCAGTCGTAGGCGAAACCCAGCTTTTTCAGCTGCTGTTTCATGTATTCGATATTGGCATAGGTCCACGGTGCCGGTGCAGTGTTATTTTTTACCGCAGCACCTTCCGCAGGCAGACCGAACGCATCCCAGCCGATTGGCTGTAAGACGTTTTTACCCAGCATGCGCTGGTAACGTGACATCACATCACCCAGGGTGTAGTTACGCACGTGACCCATGTGTAGTCGTCCTGAAGGGTATGGCAGCATAGACAGGCAGTAGTATTTCTCTTTACTGTTATCTTCAGTCACTTTAAATGTTTGTTTTTCCTGCCAGTGACTCTGGACTTGTTGCTCTATGTCTTCGGGACGATATTGTTCTTGCATGGCACCGGTATTCCTGTGGTGATGAACTGCCGGACACGGACTGACGACCAGACCGGGCGGACAGCATGAAAATATTGGGTTTCGTTAATTTCTGACGCGTTAGCATAGCCGATATGCCCCTGAGGGAACAACAGTTAAGGGCGTAAAGGGATGAAAAAAGCGGGGGAATGATAAAGTGAAGAAGAAAGGCCGGTCTGTGACCGGCCGGTCAGAACATCAGTGCAGAATCTTGGCAAGAAAATCTTTGGCGCGCTCGGATTTCGGGTTGGCAAAGAAATCGTCTTTTCTGCTGTCTTCGACGATTTTGCCTTCATCCATAAAAATCACGCGGTCCGCCACTTTACGGGCAAAGCCCATTTCATGGGTGACCACCATCATTGTCATACCTTCGTGTGCCAGTTCAACCATCACATCCAGTACTTCGTTGATCATTTCCGGGTCGAGGGCGGATGTCGGCTCATCAAACAGCATGGCGACAGGATCCATACACAGGGCGCGGGCGATAGCCACACGCTGCTGCTGCCCGCCGGACAACTGGGACGGGAATTTATCCGCATGGGCAGACAGCCCGACACGCTCCAGCAGTTTCAGTCCTTTTTCTTTTGCTGCCGCTTTATCGCGCCCCAGCACTTTTACCTGTGCCAGGGTCAGGTTTTCCACAATGGAGAGGTGCGGGAACAGCTCAAAGTGCTGGAAGACCATGCCGACTTTGGAACGCAGTTTCGCCAGGTTGGTGCGTTTGTCATTCACCTGAATATCATTGACGAAAATCTCGCCCTGCTGCACCGGCTCAAGGCCGTTGACGGTTTTTATCAGCGTGGATTTACCGGAGCCGGACGGGCCGCACACCACAACCACTTCCCCTTTTTTGACTTCGGTCGAGCAGTCGGTTAAGACACGGAACTGACCGTACCATTTGGAGATATTTTTCAGGGAGATCATGACACAGTCCTTCTCTTGAGATAATTAACCAGCATTGACGCACCAAAGCTGATAACAAAATAAACCGCACCCGCAAACAGCACCATTTCGATTTGTGTTCCGTCACGCTCGCCGATATTGCTGGCGGTGCGGAAGAAATCGGTCAGGCTGAGCACATACACCAGCGAGGTATCCTGGAACAGGACGATTCCCTGGGTCAGCAGCAGCGGGATCATCGCGCGGAATGCCTGCGGCAGAACCACCAGGCGCATGGTCTGCATTTTGGTCATACCGAGGGCGAGTGAGGCGGATGTTTGTCCCCGTGACACACTCTGAATCCCGGCGCGGATAATTTCAGCATAATACGCAGCTTCAAACAGGGAAAACGCTACCATAGCTGAGATCAGACGGATATCTGTTTTTGGTGATATGCCAAGAACATTTTGGACTAAGTTAGGCACAATCAGATAGAACCATAACAGCACCATTACCAGCGGAACGGAGCGGAAGGCGTTCACATAGAGAGCAGCCAGCCAGCTTACAATCTTTATGGATGACAGGCGCATCATAGCCAGTATCGTGCCCCACAGGATGCCGATAACAATCGCTGTAACTGTGATTTTCGCCGTAATAACCAGCCCCTGTAACAGGAACGGCATACCCGGCATCACCGAACTCCAGTCAAATTCGTACATCAGTGGCCTCCTGTCCCGGGCAGACGCACCCGTTTTTCCAGTAAATGCATGGCCAGCATAATAATAACGTTGATGCCGACATAGGCGAGGGTGATTGCGGTAAAGGACTCATAGGCTCTGGCGGAATAATCCAGTAACTTCCCGGCCTGCGCGGCCATATCGACCAGCCCGATAGTGGAGGCGATGGCGGAGTTTTTCACCAGATTGAGCATTTCCGATGTCATCGGCGGAATAATCACGCGGTAGGCATTCGGCAGCAGCACATAGCGGTAAGTCTGCGGCAGTGTCAGCCCCATTGCCAGCCCGGCGGCTTTCTGGCCGCGCGGCAGTGACTGAATGGCGGCACGTACCTGTTCGGTCATACGGGCGGCGGTAAACAGCCCCAGACAGAGGGTGGAGGAAATAAAGAACTGGATATTCGGGTCGAGATCCATTTTAAACCAGTCGCGCAGGGACGACGGAAGGAACTCCGGGATCACCAGATACCAGGTGAAGAACTGGACGATCAGCGGCACATTACGGAAAATTTCCACATAAATGGTGCCGAGCGAGGAGAGAAACTTATTCGGTACCGTACGGAGAATACCGAACAGGGATCCCACCAGAAAGGCGATAATCCAGGCACAGATTGACAGCAGCACAGTGACCTTCAGGCCGGACAGGATCCAGCCGAGGTAAGTGGTGTTGCCGAAGGGGGCGGGCTGAAAAAAGATGCCCCAGTCCCAGTTAGCTGACATAGCGCGGCTCCCGGTAAAAGAACGAACTCCTTGTATAAGACGGATAACCAGTGGTTACCGGACAGACAGTGTGTTTGCATGCAACGGACTGTGGTTTATCGTCCGCGCCCGCGTCAGTTGTGAACGCGGGCGCGGCGGTCTTAGTTATATCCTCAGTCCGGACGGCGCAGCCGGTCAGGCTGTCAGCCGCCGTGGTGGTTATTCAAAGGCCTTGTCATTCGGCGCTTTGAACAGCCCTTTCATTTCATCGGATAATTCAAAGTTCAGGTTGAGGTTCTTAGGCGGAATCGGCTGTTTGAACCAGCGGGTGTAGGATTTCTCAGCCTCACCGGAGGTTTGTGCATCAGAAACCGTTTTATCGATCAGGGCTTTGAACTGCGGATCATCTTTGCGCAGCATACAGCCGTAAGCTTCTTCGGACTGCGGTGTGCCGACAATCACCCAGTTATCCGGTTTTTTCGCTTTGGCGCGCTCACCGGCCAGCAGGGCATCATCCATCATAAAGGCGACAGCACGACCGGATTCCAGGGTGCGGAAGGCATCCCCGTGATCTTTGGCGCTGATAATGCGCATCTTCATCTGCTTCTCATCATTGAGTTTGTTGAGCAGCATTTCAGACGTGGTACCGGATGTGACCACCACGTTTTTCCCGGCGAGATCGGCAAAGTCTTTGATACCGGAATCTTTACCGGTCAGCAGACGGGTACCGACCACAAAAATAGTATTGGAGAAGGCGGCCTGCTGCTGGCGGGCCAGGTTGTTGGTGGTGGAGCCGCACTCAAAATCGAATGTGCCGTTCTGTAACAGCGGGATACGGTTCTGAGAGGTCACCGGAATTAGTTTGACCTGTAAATCCGGCTTATTCAGGGTCTTTTTCACTGCATCAACAATATGGTTGGAGTAATCCTGGGAATAGCCGACCACCTTTTGCTGGTTATCATAATAAGAGAAAGGAACAGAGGATTCGCGGTGACCGACAACAATCACGCCGCTGTCATTGATTTTTTTCAGTGTACCGGTCAGCTCTTCAGCAGAAACCGCCGCACTGGCAAGCGCGGCTCCGGTGACCAGTACAGACAAAACTAACTTGCGCATAAACAACTCCTTTTCGGGAAACGGTATAAGGACGTGTATTGCTCTTGTGTTTGTATTGTTAAAAATAGAACATAATTGTTAATTAATGGAAGTTAATTTGTTTTAAATCGGGAGATCCCTCTCACTCTGTCAGATAAAGATGTGCAAGTTACACACAGAACGTACACTCACATTAAATTATGATATTTTTAGTTGATTTGGTTTTATGTGCTGATATCGGGGTGATTATTAACCTATTAATGGTTGTTTTTACTGTCAGGCGGGATGCTGTTATGGCCGGGAAGTGCTATTGTGTCATAATCCGCTGTTGTAACAATTCTGCTGTGCGGCGGTAACATCACATTGCGGTTAAATGTGTAAAGTTATGGTTATCCGGTTGTCTGAAATCGCAGGCTGTGTAAGATAGGCGGTAACTATCGGGGAGCGGGCTATGCTGAAGCAACGCAGGCAGGGTTATCTGCTGCTGTTTTTCACATTATTCTTTATCCTGTTGTGTCTGACACAACGGATGTCTGGTGCGCCGCGCATCAGTCTGAGCCCGTCTGCGGATTTCACTACCCCGGTGCTGCTGAGTGATACCGAAACCGGCAGCGCCAATCCCGGCGGCACCTGTGATATCAGCGCCAAGTCGCTGAGTACCGTGCCGCAGTTCCCGGCAGAACCTCTCTTTTTTGAACTTCTTTTCTTCGTCATGACCGCGGTGATTGTTCCTGTCCGTTACCGTTCGCGCTCGTGGCGTCAGCATATCCCGCCGATGCGGCTGCGCAGGCATCTCCATTTCTGTGTAATGAGGGATTAGCAACCGGCAATCTGTGTATTGTCGGGTTTTTTGCTTAATTCGGAGATGAAAAAAATTATGCGTTCTGTATTAACAGCGTTTGTGCTGTTTTTGTTCACGCTGACCACTGTGCATGCGGCTGATACCGGCTGGACCGAAATGCCGCACAATGATCACGCCCGTGTCAGAGTCACATCAGATCAGTGGAAAGACGGAAAACTGCGTCTGCTGCTGGCGGTTGAATTACAACCCGGCTGGAAAACCTACTGGCAGTCACCGGGAGAGGGAGGCGTTGCTCCTGAACTGACATGGCAGGAGGCCTCTGCCGGAACACAGTGGTTCTGGCCCGCACCTCAGCGTTTTGATGTCGCAGGGCTCTCCACCCAGGGCTACGGCGGCAGTGTGGTGTTCCCGCTGGAAGTCACGGCGGCTCAGGCGCTGCCGGTGCTCAGCGGGACACTGACCTTATCCACATGCAGTAATGTCTGTATCCTGACCGATTATCCGGTCTCACTGGATACCTCAGAACCCGCGCCGGACGATTTTGACCGTCAGTATGCGATGGCCATGCAGCAGGTGCCGCAGACCGGCGGTGATATTACTATCGGCGGCAGCCGGGTGAACGGCGGGACGCTGACGATGGCACTGCACCGCCCGGGCGGCTGGCAGGATCCGCAGCTGTTTTTTAATGCGGATAAAGAAACCATTTTTGCCGCACCGTTATTTACGATTTCCGGGGATAATCTCACTGCCACCGTTAAAGTAACGGATGACTGGGGGGAAATGCCGTCAGATCTGAACGGAAAACCGCTGTCGGTCGTTGTGACAGACGGCCCGGCAGCGCAGGCGCTCACCACGGTGATCGGCAGCGGACCGGATATTGCGGCCGCATCCGGCAGTGATACCTCCTTTATTATGTTGCTGCTGTTTGCATTGCTGGGCGGGCTGATCCTCAACGTTATGCCGTGTGTTCTGCCGGTGCTGGCGATGAAACTCGGCTCTGTGCTGTATGTGGAAAACCGCGAACAGCGGATGATCCGCACCCAGTTCCTGGTCTCCTCCTCCGGTATTATGGTCTCCTTCTGGATCCTCGCGGCGCTGGTGTCGCTGTTACGTCTGACACAAAGTGCGGTCGGCTGGGGAATTCAGTTCCAGAACCCGTGGTTCCTCGGCTTTATGGTGGTGGTAACTTTACTGTTCAGTGCCAATCTGTTCGGTGTTTTTTCTATCCGCCTGAGCAGTAATGCAACCACAAAACTGGCGACAGCGGGCGGCAAAGGGATGCGCGGCCACTTTATGGAAGGTATGTTTGCCACGCTGCTGGCGACCCCCTGTACCGCGCCGTTCCTCGGTACCGCCGTTGCGTTTGCGCTGGTGGCTCCGTATTCACAGCTGTGGATGATTTTTACCGCGCTGGGGCTGGGGATGAGCCTGCCGTGGCTGCTGATCGCCGCGTTTCCGGGAATTGCCCGGGCGCTGCCGAAACCGGGCCGCTGGATGAACGGCCTGCGTCTGGTGCTGGGTGGCATGATGTTTATTACGGCACTGTGGCTGATCAGTCTGCTGATCCCGCACACCGGGCCGGAAACCGCTGCCGTGATGGTGGGAGTTGTGCTGCTGGTACTTGCGCTGCTGGCTTTCCGCCGTACCGGTATTAAGCGGGGATCTGCGGCACTGGTGGCACTGCTGGTGGCAGGAGGTGTCTGGGCCGGTATCAATATGACGGATGACCGGCAGCAGAGCCTGGTCAGTGATCAGGTGGACTGGCAGCCGCTGACGGAAGAGGCGGTGAACACCGCGCTTTCTCAGGGGAAACGGGTTTTTGTGGATGTGACCGCCGAATGGTGCGTGACCTGCAAAGCAAACAAATACAATGTATTATTACGCGATGATGTTCAGGACGCACTCCGTGAACCGGATGTTGTCGCACTGCGCGGGGACTGGACCAAACCGTCACCGGATATTAATGCGTTTTTACAAAAGCGCGGGCATCTGGCTGTGCCGTTTAATCAGATTTACGGCCCCGCTTTACCTGATGGTGAAATCTTGTCACCATTGCTGGATAAAGAAACACTCTTACATCTGTTAAATCAGTCACAAGGAATTGAACCATGAAAAAAACACTCGCGGCTTTAATGATTGCTCCGCTTATCTTTACAGCCACAGCTCATGCGGCCGCTTTTACCGCTGACCAGGAAGCGCAGGTGCGTGAATTGGTTCGTGACACGCTGGTCAAAAACCCGGAAATTCTGGAAGAAGCGATTATGGCGCTTCAGCAGAAACAGACCGAAAAACAGACCGCACAGATGAAAGATGCCGTTAAAGCCAATGCTGACGCGCTGTTTAATGATAAATACACGCCGCGTATCGGTTCAAAATCACCGAAACTGACCATCGTGTCTTTCACCGATTACAACTGCCCGTACTGCAAGCGTTTTGATCCGCAGCTGGAAGCGATGGTGAAAAAATACCCTGACGTGGCAGTTGTCTTCAAACTGCTGCCGTTCAAAGGGGAAAGTTCCCTGAATGCCAGCCGTGCCGCACTTTCTGTATGGGAAAGCAAGCCGGAAGCATTTGCACCGCTGCATAACCGACTGATGCAGAAGAAAACCGCACTGACTCAGGATGACATCAACAGCGCACTGAAAACCGCCAAAGCCGGTGATGTGAAAGTCACTGATAACAGTATGAATACCATGCGTATGAATATGATGCTGGCAGAGCAGTTAGGTGTTCAGGGAACCCCTGCAACGCTGATTGGTGATGTGATGCTGCCGGGTGCCGTGGATGAAGCACAGCTGGATGCCATCATTAAGGAACAGCTGGCTAAGGTTAAATAATGCGGTTACTGCGCAGATGGGGAAAGGAATTTCTCCTGCTGCTGGTGATTTTATTTATTGCGTCACAGGCGATGGACTACTGGCGCAAACCGCAGGCACCGGATTTAAACACGGTGCCTTCGCTGACACTGACAGATGGCACACCGGTGTCCATTGCGCAGATGAGTGCGGAAAAACCGCTGTTGGTCTACTTCTGGGCATCCTGGTGCGGGATCTGCAAACTGACCTCGCCGTCAGTCAGCGAACTGTCTGAGTCTGGCTACAATGTGGTGACGGTTGCTATCCGCTCCGGTGAAGATGACCGGCTGGCGAAAGGGATGGCAGCGAAAGGTTACTATTTTCCGGTGATTAATGATCCGGATGGCCGTATCTCTCAGCTCTGGGGTGTGAATGTCACGCCGACTTTTGTGATTTATCACAAAGGGGAGATAGTCAGTTACACCAGCGGCTGGACCAGTCAGTTGGGGATGATGGCACGGTTGTGGCTGGCGAAGTAATCAGTCTGAAATGAAAAATCCCGCGGTGAGCAATCACGGCGGGATTTTTTTATCTGCGGAAACTTTTCGTATCAGCGAAAATGCAGACCGCGTTCTGTGCTCTTTCTGCGTTTTATCAGTGCCAGACCCAGGAAGACAACGGTGGCACCCCAGACCGGCCAGGTGCCCATACGGTAATACGGTGTGAAGCCGGACGCTGAGGTTACAGTGGCACTCAGGGTGGCCTGTGTGAACTGCGGCAACTGAGCGGTGACAGAGCCGTCCGGCGCAATAATAGCGGTAATACCGTTATTGGTGGCACGCAGCAGCGGACGACCCAGCTCCAGCGCACGCATCCGTGCCATCTGGAAATGCTGCCACGGGCCGATGGAGCGGCCGAACCAGGCATCATTGGAGGCAGTCAGCAGCACGCCGGTTTTATCGGTCATATTGCGGCGCACCTGCTCCCCGAGGATCACTTCATAGCAAATCTCGGCGGTGAGTGTCATTTTTCCGGCGGTCAGCGGCGGCTGGATGTAACCCCCGCGGCTGAAAGCAGACATCGGCAGATTAAAGAACGGCGCCAGCGGACGCAGTAAATCTTCCAGCGGCACAAACTCCCCGAACGGCACTAAGTGATGTTTGTAATAGCGGTTTTTATCCCGGCTGTCGTATTCACTCTTATTACCCAGCACAATCAGGGTGTTGTAAACATCATATTCTTTGCCGTCCGCTTTCGGAACTGCATCCACCACACCGGTGATCAGCTGTGCGCCGCTGAGTGTCAGCAGGCCGTTGAGCTGATCCAGAAACGCAGACTGACTGGCGGCAAAATCCGGAATAGCGGATTCCGGCCAGATAATCAGGGTATCAGGCCGGAAGTACGGGCGGCTCTCTTTGAGATAGATACCCAGCGTTTTATCCAGCATACCCTGTTCCCATTTCAGGGACTGGGCGATATTTCCCTGAACCAGCGCGACCTGAGTCGGGTCGTTGTTCATCTGATACCACTGGTAGTTGCGGGCGAGCCACGGCGCGAACAGCAGTACCAGCGCCGGGATCAGCGGACGGATACGGCGCTGTGAGAGTGAAAGAGCAATCAGCCCGCTTATCACTATCAGCAGGAAGGTGATGGCATTCACACCCAGGATTGGCGCCAGTGCACGCATCGGGCCGTCAATCTGGGTATAGCCGAATTCCAGCCACGGGAAGCCGGTCAGCACCCAGCCGCGTAAAAATTCAGTGAGCTGCCAGAGTGCCGGGGCGGCAATCACCAGACGCCAGACTGTGGCGTGCGGGAAGCATTTGGCCAGCAGGCCGGCAAACAGCATCGGATAGAGCGCCAGATAGGCAGCCAGCAGGACAACAAGGAACAGGTTGGCAATTTCCGGCATACCACCGAAATCCGCGATACTGACATACACCCAGTTTACGCCGCTGCCGAATAAACCCAGCCCCCAGGCGAAACCGATAGCACAGGCCTGTTTACCTGTCCGGTTGAGAGTCAGCAGCAGCAGGGCGGCCAGTGCGGGCAGTGAGAAATACCAGAGATCAAAAGGCGAAAAGGCCAGCGTTCCGCCGGCCCCGAAAATCAGTGCCAGCAGCAGACGCGGCCACTGGCGTAAACCATGAGGTGATTTTATCATGTCAGATTATCTTCATCTAAAGACGGGATTGGAGCATCGTCCGGAATCTTAACATGTAACTGGATAATTTTACGACTGTCTGCCATCGCAACTTTGAACTGGTAGTTGTCAATCTCAATGGTTTCACCACGGGTCGGCAGATGGCCGAAGGCCTGCATCACCAGCCCGCCGACGGTATCGACCTCTTCATCACTGAAGCGGGTGCCGAATGCGTCGTTAAAATCTTCTATCTGGGTGAGGGCGCGGACAGAATAGGAGTGCAGACTGAGCTGGCGGATATCCACGTCATCCTCATCATCATATTCATCCTCAATTTCGCCGACAATTAACTCCAGAATATCCTCGATAGTGACAAGTCCGGAGACTCCGCCGAATTCATCGATCACAATCGCCATATGATAGCGCTGGGAGCGGAACTCCTTAAGCAGACGGTCAACACGCTTACTTTCCGGCACAACAACCGCCTGGCGCAGCACTTTATCAATACTGAACTCTTCGGAATCACTGCGCATAAACGGCAGCAAATCTTTTGCCATCAGCAGGCCTTCAATGTGATCTTTGTCTTCACTGATCACCGGAAAGCGGGAGTGGGCAGAATCAATAATGACATCCAGGCACTCGTCGAGTGTCTGATTGCGCTTGAGAGTCACAATTTGTGAACGCGGGATCATGATATCGCGGACACGCTGATCAGAAATATCCATTACCCCTTCGAGCATGTCGCGGGTGTCAGGATCGATCAGTGCATTTTGTTCGGAATCACGGATGACCTCAACGAGGTCTTCACGGCTTTTGGGCTCGCCGTGGAACAGTTGCTGGCGCAGCAGAGAAAAGAAACCCTTTTTCTGGTTCGGTGTATCACTACCCGATGGATGGTCGTCGCTCATGGCGGTTTTTTTACATTCCCCGATTTAATGAAAGATGCCGTATTATGTAGCATAAAAACGGCATCGCTGACTACGCTTTTTCTGTGATATACGGATCAGAATAGCCTAATTTTTTTAAGATTTCCGTTTCCAGGCCTTCCATCTCTTCTGCTTCATCGTCTTCGATGTGGTCATAACCCAGCAGATGCAGGCAGCCGTGGATGACCATATGCGCCCAGTGTTCTTCTTCGGTTTTTTCCTGTTCGGCGGCTTCGCGCTCCACCACCTGACGGCAGATAATCAAATCCCCCAGCAGCGGCAGTTCAATTTCCGGCGGCACTTCAAACGGGAAGGAGAGCACGTTGGTCGGTTTATCCATGCCGCGGTAAGTCAGGTTCAGCTCGTGGCTTTCCGCTTCATCCACCAGGCGGATGGTAACTTCACTCTCTTCCTGAAACATCGGCAGCACGCCGTCAATCCAGCGCTGAAACTGAGCTTCAGAGGGCAGGTTGTCTGTGTTTTCACAGGCGATTTGTAAATCAAGAACCGGATTACTCATGAGATTGTTCCTGCTGCGCCTGCGCGCGTTCGGCATCACGCTGCTGTTTCAGCATCTGTTTGCGTTTCTGTTCTGCGGCTTCCCACGCTTCATAGGCAATAACCACTTTTGCCACGATAGGATGACGCACCACGTCTTCACTGTGAAAGAAGTTAAAGCTCAGTTCCGGTACATCCGCCAACACTTCAATGGCGTGGCGCAGACCGGATTTATTGCCGTTCGGCAGGTCAATCTGGGTGATATCCCCGGTGATAACCGCTTTGGAGTTAAAGCCGATACGGGTCAGGAACATTTTCATCTGTTCGATGGTGGTGTTCTGGCTTTCATCGAGAATAATAAAGGCATCGTTCAGGGTCCGGCCGCGCATATAGGCCAGCGGCGCGACTTCAATCACGTTGCGCTCAATCAGCTTTTCCACTTTCTCAAAGCCGAGCATTTCAAACAGCGCGTCGTACAGCGGGCGCAGATACGGATCGACTTTCTGACTGAGATCGCCGGGCAGGAAGCCGAGTTTCTCACCGGCCTCAACGGCAGGGCGCGTCAGCAGGATGCGGCGGATTTCCTGACGCTCCAGGGCATCCACAGCTGCAGCAACCGCCAGATAGGTTTTCCCGGTCCCGGCAGGGCCGATACCGAAGGTGATATCGTGGTCGAGAATATGGGCGATATACTGCGCCTGGTTTGGCGTGCGCGGTTTAACCACACCGCGTTTGGTTTTGATATTGACGGATTTGCCGTAGTCCGGCACATGTTCATCACTCTGTTCCAGTACACGGCTCTCTGCCACGGCCAGGTGAACCTGCTCCGGGTCGATATCGCGGATCACACCGCGCACCGGGGCGGTTTCCACATAGAGCTGGCGCAGGATAGCCGCAGCGGCTTTGACGCAGTGCGGTTTGCCGGTCAGCCGGAAGCGGTTGTCGCGGCGGCTGATTTCGGTGCCGAGACGGCGCTCAAGCAGTTTGATGTTATCATCGAAGGGACCGCAGAGGCTTTGCAGACGCTGATTTTCGGCGGGTTCGAGGAAAATTTCCTGTGTTGCTACCTGTGAAGGTGATATATAGGTCTCTGTCACTGAATCTCTCTGTGTATTCTCACGCGCAGGTCATTCTGCGCGTGATCGTTAGTTAGTGTACGGATGGCTGATAGATGCCGACACCCAGTTCGTCTTCTTTACGGGTGCGGGCAATCACGGATTCCGGGGTTTCGTGAACACGCAGGTTCATCTGATCTTCTGTCCGGATCACGCGGCCGCGCAGTGAGTTGGTGTAAACATCGGTAATCTCAACATCCACAAATTTGCCGATCATGTCCGGGGTGCCTTCAAAGTTCACCACGCGGTTGTTTTCGGTGCGTCCGGATAATTCCATGACGTCTTTACGGGACGGGCCTTCCACCAGGATACGCTGTGTGGTGCCGAGCATCTGGCGGCTGTAGCTCATCGCCTGCTGGTTAATCCGCAGCTGTAACAGGTACAGACGCTGTTTTTTCTCTTCTTCGGTCACGTCATCCGGCAGATCAGCCGCCGGGGTACCCGGACGCGGGGAGTAGATGAAACTGAAGCTCATATCGAAATTCACGTCTGCAATAAGCTGCATGGTTTTTTCGAAGTCGTCATTAGTTTCTCCAGGGAAGCCGACGATAAAGTCAGAGCTTATCAGGATATCCGGACGTGCTTTGCGCAGTTTGCGGATGATGGATTTGTATTCCAGCGCGGTATGGGCGCGTTTCATCTGGGTCAGAATACGGTCTGAGCCGCTCTGTACCGGCAGATGCAGGAAGCTGACCAGTTCCGGGGTATCTTCATACACAGCGATAATATCATCCGTGAATTCAATCGGATGGCTGGTGGTAAAGCGGATGCGGTCGATACCGTCAATGGCGGCCACCAGACGGATCAGTTCGGCAAAACTGCAGATACTGCCGTCAAACGCCGGGCCACGGTAAGCATTCACGTTCTGACCCAGCAGGTTCACTTCACGCACGCCCTGAGCGGCTAACTGTGCGATTTCAAACAGCACATCATCACACGGACGGCTGACTTCTTCACCACGGGTGTAAGGCACCACGCAGAAGGTGCAGTATTTATTACAGCCTTCCATGATAGAAACAAAGGCGGACGGGCCTTCGGCGCGCGGTTCCGGCAGGCGGTCAAATTTTTCGATTTCCGGGAAGCTGATGTCCACAATCGGGCTGCGGTCGCCTCTGAGTTTGTTGATCATCTCCGGCAGGCGGTGCAGTGTCTGCGGGCCGAAGACAATGTCCACAGCCGGGGCGCGGCGGCGGATAAAATCTCCTTCCTGGGAGGCCACACAGCCTCCGACACCGATAATAATGTCCGGATTCACATCCTTGAGGTTTTTCCAGCGGCCGAGCTGGTGGAACACTTTTTCCTGCGCTTTCTCACGGATAGAACAGGTATTAAGCAGGAGAATATCGGCTTCATCGGCATTGTCTGTTAAAGTATAGCCGTGGGTGCTTTCCAGCAGGTCAGCCATTTTGGATGAATCGTACTCATTCATCTGACAGCCCCAGGTTTTTATGTACAGTTTTTTACTCGTCGACATTTTCTCAATCCGCTGTTTTCAGTGAAACAATACCCGCAACACTGAAAAGCATTGTGTGTATTCAATCAGGTTTTGATGTAACCAATGGTCGATATTGTAGTCATTTGACACACCAGTGACCAGACCCGGCAGCACGGATCTTCACCTTTCCCGGTGAATTTACGGCAATTGAACAAAAAATCAACGTATTAGAATAGGTATGTCATGGATAACCCGTTAACACATTCTGAAGTCACCGTTATCGGCGGGGGAATGATTGGTGCCGCCACAGCCCTGGGACTGGCTCAGGCCGGTTTTCGTGTCACTGTGGCTGAGTTACAGGCACCGGCACCGTTCGATGCTCAGAGCCGCCCTGACGTGCGGATTTCCGCTATCAGCCGCGCGTCTGCTGAGTTACTGGAGAGTCTCGGGGTATGGGAGCGTGTCCGTGCCATGCGTTGTGTGCCGTACCGCACCCTGGAAACGTATGAGGAACCGGGGTCGGAAGTGACCTTTACCGCAGAGAGCCTCGGGTTACCTGAGCTGGGGTATATGGTGGAAAACCCGGTGCTGCAGCGGGCATTGTGGGAGATGATCACCACACATGAGCTGATCACCTGTCTGTGCCCGGCGCGGTTGCAGAGTATGACAAAGCAATCCGGTGAATGGTTGCTTGCATTTGATAACGGCGACGTAATTAATACCCGGCTGGTTATCGGCGCGGACGGCGCGAAATCACAGGTCAGAACGCTGGCCGGTATCGGCAGCCGCGGCTGGCAGTATCGTCAGTCCTGTATGCTGATCACCGTTGATACCGGGCGTGAGCAGCAGGATATCACCTGGCAGCAGTTTTTCCCGTCCGGCCCGCGTGCGTTTCTGCCGCTGTTTGACTCTTATGCCTCGCTGGTCTGGTATGACTCACCGGCGCGGATCCGCCAGCTCAGTAAACTGCCGCTGCCGCAACTGCAGGCGGAAATCCGCGCATCATTCCCTGAGCGTCTCGGAGATGTCACGCCGCTGGCCTGCGGCTCTTTCCCGCTGGTGCGACATCATGCCGCCCGTTATGTACAGGACGGTCTGGCGCTGATCGGTGACGCGGCGCATACCATCAATCCGCTGGCTGGGCAGGGAGTAAACCTCGGTTACCGTGATGCGGATACTCTGCTGAATACCCTGATTGCGGCGCGGGAGTGCTGTGAGGACTGGGGCAGCGAATCTGTTCTCAGACGTTATGAGCGCCGCCGCCGTCCGGATAACCTGCTGATGCAGGCCGGGATGGATGCGTTTTATCTCACTTTCAGTAATACCCTGCCGGGATTACAGCCGTTGCGTAACCTGGCACTGACGGTGGCACAACGTGCAACACCGCTGAAAAAACTGGCGCTGAAATATGCGCTGGGAGTATAACCCGTTGGTTTTCCGGCCGGTCAGGTAACAGCGGACAGCGGGTAAAAGAAACGAAAAGCGTAAAGCGCCATGGATGGCGCGAATCGAGCGGACAGGGATGTGTTTACAGCGTCTTTTCGTTTTTACCCGCTGGCAGCAGAAACACGAAATAACAGAATAAGGTTTTTATCCGGACTCAGAAAAGCAAAAAGCCCGTCAGAGACGGGCTTTCAGAATTTGGCTGGGGTACCAGGATTCGAACCTGGGAATGCTGGAATCAGAATCCAGTGCCTTACCGCTTGGCGATACCCCAAAAGATGGTGGCTACGACGGGAATCGAACCTGTGACCCCAACATTATGAGTGTTGTGCTCTAACCAGCTGAGCTACGTAGCCATCTTTTACTGCTTTGACAAAACCGTTTCCCAGAAATATGGCTGGGGTACCTGGATTCGAACCAGGGCATGCCAGGATCAAAACCTGGTGCCTTACCGCTTGGCGATACCCCACCTGAAAAACGACGCCTATCATACTTCATTTTTCCACTCAGTGGAAGATGGCTGGGGTACCAGGATTCGAACCTGGGAATGCCAGGATCAAAACCTGGTGCCTTACCGCTTGGCGATACCCCATCCGGAAATACAATGGGCAACAACGAATGTCACGAGAAATGGTGCGGGAGGCGAGACTTGAACTCGCACACCTTGCGGCGCCAGAACCTAAATCTGGTGCGTCTACCAATTTCGCCACTCCCGCAAAAAAGATGGTGGCTACGACGGGATTCGAACCTGTGACCCCAACATTATGAGTGTTGTGCTCTAACCAACTGAGCTACGTAGCCATCTTTTTTTTGCGTGACCTTCATCGGCGTTGCGGGGCGCATTATGCGGATTACAGCCAAAAGCGTCAACTGCTTTTTGCAGATATTTTGATGAAATCCGTTTGTTTGCCTGCATAATAATCACTTTGAAGATAAACAGTACAAAAAACAGGATAAAATCACGGAGTTGACGCATTTATCCGGTGGCGGATTATTCCGCCGTATCCGGTTTATTTTCCAGAACATGCAGCAGCAGTTCACCGTACAGCATCGCCCGTTTTATCAGGGCAAATGCCCCGATAGCGGAGTTCGGCGGCAGCTGTGAAATCACCACCGGCAGATCCTCGCGGAAATTTTTCAGCGACTGCGTATTTATGCAGCTTTGCAGAGCAGGGAGCAGCACATTTTCAGCGGCGGTTATCTCACCGGCAATCACCACTTTTTGCGGGTTAAACAGGTTTATTGTGATGGCAATGGCTTTTCCGAGGGAATTACCGACCTGTTTTATCACTTCTGCCGCGAGAGCATCCCCCCGGTTAGCGGCACGGCAGATGGCGCGGATGGAGCAGTTATCCGGCGTCAGTTCACTCTCAAATCCCTGAGCCAGCTGGTGTTTTACCCGGGTTTCAATGGCGGCATCCGACGCGACTGTTTCCAGACAGCCGAAGTTTCCGCAGTGGCAGCGTTCGCCGAGCGGATCTATCTGAATATGGCCGATTTCGCCGAGATTACCACGCCGGTTCAGCAGGATCTGATTGTTGATAATGATCCCCGCCCCGGCCCCCCGGTGAATACGCACCAGCAGGGAATCCGCGCAATCGCGCGTGGCGCCGAAATAGTGTTCGGCCAGCGCGAGGCTGCGGATATCATGGCCGGCATAGCACGGCAGTTTAAAATGGTGATGAAGATTTTCAGTCAGCGGCCAGTCACTGACAGTAATGTGAGGCATATAGCGCACAATACCGCGATCCGGATCGACCAGTCCGGGCAGTATCACCGCAATAGCGATAAGCTCGCGGATGCGGCGCTGGTGCGTCTGTCTGAAGTTGTCGATCAGCGCAATGAGTTTAGCTTCCGCATCTGCCTGAGAAGTGGCTTCCAGGGGACAGGTCTCTTCTTCGAGCGCCCGTCCGCTGAGATCAAACAGTGCGATCGTGGCATCATGGCGGCCGAGACGCACGCCGATAGTCTGGAAGGCGCGGTGCTCGGAAATAATGGAGATAGCGCGGCGTCCGCCGGTGGATGCCTGCTGATCCACCTCTTTTATCAGGCCGCGCTCAAGAAGCTGACGGGTAATTTTGGTCACGCTGGCGGGTGCCAGCTGACTTTGTTCGGCAATCTGAATGCGTGAAATCGGGCCGGAACGGTCTATCAGGCGGTAAACCACCGCCCCGTTCAGCTGTTTGACTAAATCAATATTACCTATCTGCGGAATTCCGTTACCCATCGGCGTCTTTTACTCATGATGTATGGACCACATTCCCGTTAACGATTGTCATACAGACAGAAAAATCAGCGGTGAAGGCGGTCAGGTTGGCAATACTGCCGGATTTAATACTTCCCAGTCTGTCCTGAACACCAATTGCCCGTGCCGGATAGAGTGTGGCCATGCGCAGGGTTTCATCCAGCGGAATACCGACATGCTGAACACAGTTTGCCACTGCGCGGATCATGGTGAGTGAGGAACCACTCAGTGTGCCGTTTTCGTCCACACATAAACCATTACGATAATATATCGTTTTGCCGGCAAAGATAAAATGATCCAGCCCGCTGGTTTTCGGATCAAGCCCCGCCGGGGCAGTGGCATCGGTGACCAGGATCAGCTTGTCACGCTTGAGAGCTTTACTGTTGCGGATGTTCGGCCAGGAAACATGCAGGCCGTCAGCAATAATTCCGGCATATATTTCTGAGGTATCATAAATCGCGCCAATCAGTCCCGGCTGGCGGCCGGAAATGTACGGCATGGCATTAAACAGGTGTGTGGAGAGGGTGATACCGTTTTCAAACCCGGCACGGGACTCTTCATAACCCGCATTGGAGTGCCCGGAGGAGACCACAATTCCGGCATCCGTCAGTTTGCGGATAACAGCGGGTTCCACCATTTCCGGTGCCAGGGTGAGTTTGGTTATCACATCTGCGTTGTCACACAGGAAATCAATCATCGCGGCATCCGGCTTACGGATATAGTCCGGATTGTGCGTACCTTTCTTCACCGGGTTGATGTAAGGCCCTTCCAGATGCAGTCCAAGTGCCTGATTTTTATGATTTTTCAGATAATCACGCATGGTGCTGACACTCAGTTTCATCAGCGAATCAGGGCTGGTGATCAGTGTCGGCAGGAAGCTGGTGCAGCCGGTGCGTTCGTTGGCTTTCTGCATAATATCCAGGGTGCGGACAGTGATATCGTCCTCATTGTCATTAAACTGTACGCCGCCGCAGCCGTTGACCTGCAAATCAATAAATCCCGGGGAGAGAATGGCACCGCCCAGATCCCGGGTGTCAATTCCGTCCGGTAACTCACTGACCGGACACACGCTGTGGATTAATTCGCCGTCAATAATGACCGCGTGGTTTTCCAGACGATCGTGACCGGTATAAATAATGGCATTGGTTAATGCGTACATAACGCCTCCTGGGGGAGAGAATACTTATTTAAAGATAAGACAACACAACAAAAACCGCCCGGATAAAGGGCGGTCAGCAGCGGTTATTCAGCAGCAAATTGTTCGATAATGTCAGATTCAAGGTGACAGAAATACTTCAGGGTTTTCACTTTCAGCTCAAGTGTGGCCGGTTCATCACACACCACAATGGCTTTCGGGTGGATCTGCACACAGGTAATCGTCCACATATGATTCACCGAGCCTTCAACCGCCTGCTGTACCGCCATCGCCTTGTTATGGCCGGTGGCGAGGATCAGCAGTTCTTTGGCATCCATCAGTGTGCCGACACCTACAGTGAGCGCATATTTCGGCACTTTATTGATGTCATTATCAAAGAAACGGGAGTTGGCGATACGGGTTTCCGGTGTCAGCGTTTTGACACGGGTGCGTGAAGTCAGTGATGAGCCCGGTTCGTTAAAGGCAATGTGACCGTCATTACCGACGCCGCCCATAAACAGCTGCACGCCGCCGTAAGCTTTCATCTTCGCTTCGTAGCGTTCACATTCCGCATCGGTATCCGGGGCATTACCATTGAGCAGGTTGATGTTTTCTGCCGGGATATCAATGTGATTAAAGAAATTCTCATGCATAAATGAGTGATAGCTCTGCGGATGGGATTCCGGCAGGCCGATATACTCATCCATATTAAAAGTCACCACATGACGGAAACTGACTTTTCCGGCCTGATGCAGGGCGATCAGCGCCTTGTAGGTGGCCAGCGGGGTGCCGCCGGTCGGCAGTCCCAGAACAAACGGTCGCTCAGCCGTCGGGCGGAACGCATTGATTTTGTCAGCGATGTACTGTGCGGACCACTGACCGACATCCTGCGCTTTCGCAAGAGGGATTAAACGCATATCGATTCTACCTCGTTAAGTTATACCGGGTTATCGGCCCGGTATCTGCTGTGCTGTCTCAGGAAGATCCTTCCTGTCTCATCTATAGCATGAATACCCGGAATTTATTAGTCACGGGAGAGAATACAGCCGCCGGAAAAGATATTTTTTATCTTAAAATAAGTTTTGTGTGACTGCCAGCATTTTAACCAGCCGGTGACGAATATTGGTGACAATAATCACAAATCACAGCTATTTAATTTGCGAAGCGAAATAAACTTTTTAGACTGATACGTATAGTTGGCAGTAAAATAAGTGTTACACAATCCGGTGAGTGATCAGACCGGTTGTTACAAATTCAGTTGTACACAATAAGGCAGCCGGTCATGGCTGTGATAATAATGCTGTAAAACAAAAAAGGCCGTTCGTCAGGGCGGCAAGGGGGAGTGAGTGGGTATACTGAACTATCTGCAGCGGATTGGCCGGGCACTGATGGTGCCTGTCGCCACATTGCCGGCTGCGGCAATTCTGATGGGGGTCGGCTACTGGATCGACCCGACGGGCTGGGGTGCGGACAACGTGGTTGCCGCGTTCCTGATTAAATCCGGTGCAGCTATCATTGATAACATGTCAATGCTGTTTGCTATCGGTATCGCTTACGGGATGTCAAAAGACAAAGACGGTGCGGCAGCACTGACCGGTTTTGTCAGCTTTATGGTGGTGACCACCCTGTGTTCCACCGCGACAGTCGGTATGATTCAGGGGATCCCTCCGGAAGCGGTTCCGGCGGCGTTCGGTAAGATCAACAACCAGTTTATCGGTATCCTGGTCGGTGTTATTTCCGCCGAACTGTATAACCGTTACAGCGGTGTTGAGCTGCCGATGGCATTGTCATTCTTCAGCGGCCGCCGTCTGGTGCCTATCCTGGCATCATTCGTGATGATCCTGGTGGCTGCGGTGCTGATGTATGTCTGGCCGGTCATTTATGATGCACTGGTTTCCTTCGGTAAGAGCATCAAAGACCTGGGCGCGTGGGGCGCGGGGATTTACGGCTTCTTTAACCGTCTGCTGATCCCGGTCGGTCTGCACCATGCACTGAACTCCGTGTTCTGGTTCAACGTGGCGGATATCAACGATATTCCTAACTTCCTGGCCGGTCAGCAATCCATTGATGCCGGTACGGCGATTCCGGGTATCACAGGGCGCTATCAGGCCGGTTTCTTCCCGATCATGATGTTTGGTATCCCGGGTGCCGCGCTGGCGATTTATCACTGCGCCAAACCGGAAAACAAAGCAAAAGTTGCCGGTATTATGATCGCCGGTGCATTTGCCGCGTTCTTCACCGGTATCACCGAGCCGATTGAATTCTCCTTTATGTTTGTGGCACCGGTGCTGTATGTCATCCACGCCTTCCTGACCGGTATCTCCCTGTTTATCGCTGCAACCATGCAGTGGATTTCCGGTTTCGGCTTCAGTGCGGGGCTGGTGGATATGGCGTTGTCTTCACGCAACCCGCTGGCAACCAACTGGTATATGCTGATCCTGCAGGGCCTGGTCTTCTTCGCGCTGTACTATGTGGTATTCCGCTTTGTTATCACCAAATTCAACCTGTTAACCCCGGGCCGTGAAGCGGCGATGGCAACCAACGATACCGTTGATGGTTACAGTGAGAATGTCAGCACTGATAACAAAAAAGATGAGAAAAAATCCATCAGCAGCGAAGCACGTCAGTATATCGCGGCTATCGGCGGGTCAGATAACCTGACCGGTATTGATGCCTGTATCACCCGTCTGCGTCTGACTGTAAAAGACTCCGCGCAGGTCAATGATGCTTATGCGAAACAAATCGGTGCTTCCGGCGTTATCCGTCTGAATAAAGAGAGTGTGCAGGTGATTGTCGGCACCCGTGCCGAGCTGATCGCCAACGCAATGCGTGACGTGCTGAAAGAAGGCCCGGTTGCGGCAGCTCAGGCTGCGGCGGCGGCTCCGGAAGCTGTGAAAGCCAAAGCACAGGGCAATGGTAACGTGGTACTGACGCTGGTGGCACCATTCGACGGTGAAGTGGTTGATTTATCCGCTGTACCGGATGAAGCATTTGCCGGCCGTGTTGTCGGCGACGGTATTGCCATCAAACCGAAAAGTGACACCGTATATGCCCCGGCGGCAGGTACTGTGGTGAAAATTTTCGATACCAACCATGCATTCTGCCTGGAAACCGATAATGGTGCGGAAATTATTGTCCACATGGGTATTGATACCGTGAATCTGAACGGTAACGGTTTTACCCGCCTGATTGAAGAAGGCGCACAGGTTGCTGCCGGTGATGCGGTGCTGAAACTGGATCTGGCGTATCTGAACGAACATGCCAAATCCATGATAAGCCCGGTAATCATCAGTAATATCGATGATTATGATCGCGTGGAGATTGTTGCCAAAGGTCTGGTTAAGGCAAACGAATCTGAGCTGTATCATGTCATTAAATAAGTGATTGCGGTTATGATAATAACGGGAGGCAGCTGCTCCCCGTTTTTTTATCTGTTTTTTGCGCGAAGGCATCTGCCCGGCTGATATTTCTGTGCTCAGGTGGTTGTATATGAGCGCATCATATCGGATGATAAGAGGTTATTAACGCGCATATTGCATTGAGGAATTATGACAATGAACGAGGCTGATGCCCGCCCGACAAACTTTATTCGTCAGATTATTGACGAAGACCTGGCTTCCGGAAAACATACCACGGTTCACACGCGCTTCCCGCCTGAGCCGAACGGTTACCTGCATATTGGTCATGCGAAATCAATCTGCCTGAATTTCGGCATTGCACAAGACTATCAGGGGCAATGCAATCTGCGTTTTGATGACACCAACCCGGTTAAAGAAGACGTGGAATACGTTAATTCCATTGAAAACGATGTCAAATGGCTCGGTTTTCAGTGGAGCGGCAAAGTATGTTACTCCTCCGACTATTTCGACACGCTGTACAACTACGCCGTTGAACTGATCAACAAAGGTCTGGCGTATGTCTGCGAATTAAGTCCGGAAGAGATCCGTGAATACCGCGGCACCTTAAAAGAGCCGGGCAGAAACAGCCCGTACCGCGACCGCACCCCGGAAGAGAACCTCGCGCTGTTTGAAAAAATGCGTGACGGTGGCTTTGAGGAAGGTAAAGCGTGTCTGCGTGCCAAAATCGATATGGCATCCTCCTTTATGGTGATGCGTGATCCGGTGATTTACCGCATTAAGTTTGCGACCCACCATCAGTCCGGTGACAAATGGTGCATCTACCCGATGTATGATTTCACCCACTGTATTTCTGATGCGCTGGAAGGGATCACCCATTCACTCTGTACGCTGGAATTCCAGGACAACCGCCGTCTGTATGACTGGGTGCTGGATAACATCACTATTGACTGCCATCCGCGTCAGTATGAGTTCTCCCGCCTGAATCTTGAATACACCGTGATGTCCAAGCGGAAACTGAATCAGCTGGTAACAGAGAAATTTGTTGAAGGCTGGGATGACCCGCGCATGCTGACCATTTCCGGTCTGCGCCGCCGTGGTTATACCGCTGCCTCTATCCGCGAGTTCTGCCGCCGTATCGGCGTCACCAAACAGGATAACAACGTCGAAATGGCGGCTCTGGAATCCTGTATCCGTGATGACCTGAACGAAAGCGCACCACGCGCCATGGCGGTTATCGACCCGGTGAAAGTCGTGATTGAAAACATGCCGGAAGGCGATGTGATGGTCACCATGCCGAATCATCCGAACAAACCGGAGATGGGCAGCCGCGAAGTGCCGTTCAGCCGTGAAATCTGGATTGATCGCGCGGACTTCCGTGAAGAAGCGAACAAGCAGTACAAGCGTCTGGTGCTGAATAAAGAAGTGCGTCTGCGTAATGCGTTTGTGATTAAAGCAGAGCGCGCGGAAAAAGACAGCGAAGGCAATATCACCACTATCTACTGTACCTATGATCCGGAAACCCTGAATAAAGATCCGGCTGACGGACGTAAAGTGAAGGGCGTTATCCACTGGGTCAGCGTGAAACACGCGGTACCGGCGGAAATCCGTCTGTATGACCGCCTGTTCAGTGTACCGAACCCGGGCGCAGAGGATGATTTCCTGTCGACGCTTAACCCGGATTCTCTGGTGATCCGTCAGGGCTTTGTGGAGCCGTCACTGGTTGCCGCTGACAGCAGCAAGCCGTATCAGTTTGAGCGTGAAGGGTATTTCTGTGCTGATGCCAAATTATCCTCAGCGGATAAATTAGTCTTTAACCGGACTGTCGGCCTGCGTGATACCTGGGCGAAAATTGAGAGTAAATAACAGATAACACAGTGTTATTAATATAAAAAAGCCGTTCGCAGGAACGGCTTTTTTGTGTGCATGTGTTCTGAAAAACGGCAACAAAAAAGGCGCGATACGCGCCTTTCATACAAAATGGTTAACGGCGAGAATTATTTTTTCTCGTCGTGGATACCTTCATCAGAACGGCAGTCACCATCCGCACAGTGGCCGTACAGGTACAGGCTGTGGTTGGTGAGTTTAATACCGTGGCGTTCCGCGATATTTTTCTGACGTGATTCAATGGATTCATCACTGAACTCAATCACTTTACCGCAATCCAGGCAGATCAGGTGATCGTGGTGGTGTTGCTGGGTCAGTTCGAAAACGGATTTGCCGCCCTCAAAGTTATGACGGGTGACAATACCGGCGTCATCAAACTGGTTCAGAACGCGGTAGACAGTTGCGAGTCCAATCTCTTCACCGATATCGATCAGTTTTTTGTAGAGATCTTCCGCACTGACGTGATGGCACTCCGGATCCTGCAACACTTCCAGAATCTTCAGGCGGGGAAGTGTGACTTTCAGTCCTGCATTTTTCAATGCTTTATTGTTATCGGTCATGCGGATTTAGTCCTATATTGTCGCTGGTGAGCGCACATTCGGGAAAACGCTCAACGGCTGAACACAATGTCCGGCTATCAAAAGGTGTCAGGTGCGATTCGCCTGACCGATGCCGGACCGGATAAATAATATCATTACATAAATAAGCAGAATTATCATTCGCAATTTAAGGGAAAACCTTAAATTGCCAGAATCTCGTCAAGACTCATTTCTTCGCGGATCTGCTCAACCCATTTTGCCACGCGTTCGTTAGTCAGCTCCGGCTGGCGATCTTCATCAATAGCCAGGCCGATAAAGTGACTGTCGTCCGCCAGGCCTTTTGACTCTTCAAAGTGGTAGCCTTCTGTCGGCCAGTGGCCCACAATGGTCGCGCCGCGCGGTTCAATGATGTCACGGATGGTGCCCATGGCGTCACAGAAATACTCTGCGTAATCCTCCTGGTCACCACAACCGAAGATAGCCACAATTTTACCGTTAAAATCAATTTCTTCCAGTGTCGGGAAAAAATCATCCCAGTCACACTGTGCTTCGCCGTAATACCAGGTCGGGATACCCAGCAGTAAGAAATCAAACCCTTCGATGTCCTCTTTGCTGCACTTGGCAACATCCCGGACTTCAGCAACGTCATCGCCGAGTAATTTCTGAATCATTTTAGCGATATTTTCTGTGTTACCGGTGTCACTACCAAAAAATATACCTGCGATTGCCATAAATAAGCCTCTCAACCGAAAATCTCTGTGCCTGCAAAAGGACGCCGCAGCGACAACAAGCAGAAATTATAACTATTTCATCTTCATAAATACCATTCTGACGAAAACAGTATTTGAAGTCTGTCAAATTTGTGTGGTGTGTCGTCTCACAATTTGGTGCATAAATCTGAACGCTGAAGGTAATCAAGCAGAATTTGCTCGATAAGCTCGCCCCGGTTCACGTTTTCTTCGTATGCCAGCTGGTTCAGGGCATCGACAATATCCGCATTCAGTTTGAGCTCAACGCGGCGTAATCCGTTAACTTTGTCACGCCGCAGCTGATTGCGTTTGTTAATCCGCAACTGCTCATCACGGGAGAGCGGGTTTGTTTTCGGTCGTCCGGGCCGGCGTTCGTCAGCGAACAAATCCAGCGTGGTACGATCCGTTTGTTCTTTGGCCATAATTTTACTACGAAAAGGCGGATTACAATGATAAACGCGCAATGATACACCGCCATCCCGCTTACCGCCACCGCTTCGCGGCCTGTTACCGCGGATTTCGTGCAGATTGATTAACATCGCACCGTCTGCCCGTCTGTGCGGCAGCCCTGCAGGACGGGTGATGGGTTTCGTCAATGAATTCAATATTGCAATTATCGTTATGAATATATTAGAAAAAAAAGAGTATTCAGCTCAGGATAACGGAGTGTTTTTGCGGGCAGGCATTACGTAGTATGTATTTTCAGCAAGGGAATAACAGAGGACGCGCACATGGATCGTATCTCAGAATCTGCGGAGTTATCGCGGATATCGCACAAAAAGTATCAGTACGGCTGCAAAGTAAAGCAGATGCTGACGGTGTTTATCCGCCCGCTTCAGTATTTGTGTCTGATTTTATCCGGCTGCTGTCTGCTGGATATCTGTTTTGATCTGCCGGGGCAGGATGTCAGGTATCAGGTGCGTTCTGTTGTGGCCTGGTGGCAGGAGAGTGATACTGACAGTCTGATACTGAGCTTCCGTCAGTGAATGATGCCGCCGTGACAGCGGCACTGCTGTCAGGCTTTATCCAGGAAACGGCTGATGGCGCGCAGAACCGCGTCCGGTTTTTCAGCGTGTACCCAGTGGCCGCATCCGGCAATCACATGGGCGGTTGCCTGCGGGAACTGCGCCATAATGGCGTCGCGGTATTCCGGTTTCACATACGATGAATTACCGCCCGGGATAAGCAGCAGCGGAACCTGTTGCGGCGGCAGAGTTTCCCAGCCGATGATGGATTCATACTGTGCTTTGATAACCGGCAGATTGAATTTCCATTCTCCCTGCTTAAAGGATTTCAGCAGGAACGGAATAACGCCATCCTCACGGATGCGCTGCGCCATAATTGCGGTGGCCTCAGTACGTGTGGTGACACCGGCGGCGGTAACATCTTCCAGTGCCGCAATAATCTCATCATGACGGCGTACGCCGTAAGCGACGGGAGCCATATCAATAACAATCAGTTTTTCAGTAACATCCGGAGCCAGTGCAGCCAGCGCCATGGCGATTTTTCCGCCCATGGAATGGCCAATCACAATCACTTTTTCAACGTTCAGGGAGCGGATAAGATCAAGCACATCCTGCGCCATCTCCCGGTAAGTCATGGTTTGTGCGCGCGGTGAATCGCCGTGGTTACGGACATCAATCTGTACCACAGTGTGCGTTTTCCGCAGTTCACGGCCAAGCACCCCGAGGTTATGCAGATCCCCGAACAAACCGTGGATCAGAACAATGGGTGTGGTGTGATGTGATATTTCAGGCGTGAATATTTCATGATGAAGTAATGCAGGTAATTTCATATTAACAACCGATCCGCAGAGCAAAACAGGCGGATATGATGACACGGCAGCCCCCGGAAACCAACATGTTAAGTAAATGTTTCTGTGATTGATTGTGTGCCCGGAAACGATAACTTACTGATTTATTTTTTAAATGCCGTACGGGGCAAACTGCGGGGGTTTTTAGTTTAAGTTATTGAAATTTTACTTGTTTTGTTTTGCATTTTTCTATCTTATAATAACGTGTTCCGCGTTAACGAATAAAAGAACCGGGTAGAAATGAAAACAATCGATGTAGATGAAGAACTTTACAGTTATATTGCCAGCCACACACAGCACATTGGTGAAAGCGCATCGGAAATTTTGCGCCGTATGCTCAATTTAGGGCCGCAGGCTCCGGGTACCACCTGCGCACCTGTTGCAACTGACAGCGCGGATAACAAAACGCCGCCGGTTACCCCGCGTCCGGTAAAAACCACGTCTCAGGATCCGGTCCGCGTCATGCGCGAACTGCTGCTGTCCGACAGCTATGCAGAGAAAAAGAAAACGATCGATCGTTTTATGCTGGTGTTATCCGCACTGTATAATATTGATCCGCAAGGGTTCAGCAAAAGCACCGATGAACTCCACGGCCGCACCCGTGTCTATTTCGCCGGTGATGAGCACACGCTGCTGGCCAGCGGTAAAACCAGCAAGCCGCGCCACATTCCGGGCACGCCGTTCTGGGTTATCACCAACACCAATACTCAGCGCAAACAGAGCATGGTAGAACAGATTATGCAGGGAATGGGCTTCCCGGCAAATACTGTCGAGAAAGTCTGCAATACCCTGTAAGGGGTATTTATCTGCCGGTGACGGCGTAATCAGGGGAGAATGACACAGTGGCTCATACGCACCCGCGGGCTGGTCAGCCTGCGCAACAATCCGATTTAATCAATGTGGCGCAGCTAACCTCTCAGTATTATACCCTTGCACCTGATGCGGCGGATCCGGCACAGCAGGTCAAATTCGGGACTTCCGGCCACCGCGGCAGTGCGGCGCGCGGCAGTTTCAATGAAGCACATATTCTGGCGGTCACTCAGGCAATCGCCGAAATCCGTCAGCAGCAGGGCATTACCGGGCCGTGCTATGTGGGTAAAGATACTCACGCCCTCTCTGAAGCGGCATTTCAGACGGTGTTATCCGTACTGGCAGCAAATGGTGTCCGCGTTATTATTCAGGAAAATAATGGTTTCACCCCGACACCGGCGGTGTCTCATGCCATCCTGACTTACAACCGCGACCATGCTGATAAAGCCGACGGCATTGTGATCACCCCGTCGCACAACCCGCCGGAAGATGGTGGCATCAAATATAACCCGCCGACCGGCGGCCCGGCAGACACTGACCTTACCTCTGTTATCGAAAAGCGTGCCAATGTGCTGCTGGCCGGTAATATGGCGCAGGTGAAACAGATGCCGGTGTGTGATGCCCTGCGCAGCCCGCTGGTTACTGCGGTGAACCTGATTGAGCCTTACGTCAGTTCGCTCAGTGACGTGATCAACATGGATGCTATCCGTAACGCGAAACTCAAAATCGGCGTGGATCCGCTGGGTGGTGCCGGGATTGAGTACTGGAAACGCATCCGTGATTTTTATGATCTGGATATTGAGCTGGTCAATGAGCAGGTGGATCAGACATTCCGCTTTATGCCGCTGGATCACGACGGGGTTATCCGTATGGATTGCTCCTCAAAATGGGCGATGGCGGGTCTGCTCAGCATGCGTGACCGCTTCTCGCTGGCCTTCGCCAATGACCCGGATTACGACCGCCACGGGATTGTGACGCCGAAAGGGCTGATGAATCCGAATCATTATCTGGCGGTGGCGATTAACTATTTATTTCAGCACCGTCCGGACTGGCCGGCCTCTGTCGGTGTCGGCAAAACCCTGGTATCCAGTGCGATGATTGATCGCGTGGTCGCTGATTTGCAGCGTGATCTTGTGGAAGTCCCGGTCGGGTTCAAGTGGTTTGTGGACGGGCTGTATAACGGCACACTGGGCTTTGGCGGCGAAGAGAGTGCGGGGGCTTCGTTCCTGCGCTTTGACGGTACACCGTGGTCAACCGATAAAGACGGTATTATCCTCTGCCTGCTGGCAGCGGAGCTGACCGCCGTGACCGGCAAAAACCCGCAGCAGCATTATGATGAGCTGGCGGAAAAATTCGGTTCACCGTGCTACAGCCGGATCCAGGCAGCGGCCAGTCACGCGGAGAAATCCCGGCTGTCAAAACTGTCTCCGGAAATGGTTACTGCAGATACCCTGGCCGGTGATCCGATCACCGCCCGCCTGACAGCCGCGCCGGGTAACGGTGCGTCGATCGGCGGCCTGAAAATCATGAGTGAGCAGGGGTGGTTTGCCGCGCGTCCTTCCGGTACGGAAGATGCCTATAAAATCTACTGTGAAAGTTTCCGGGGTCCGGAACATCTGGTACAGATAGAAAAAGAAGCGATTGAAATAGTCAACCAGGTGATTGCGGACTGACGCATTCCCCGGAAAAGCAGCGCGGAGCGGATCTTCCCTCCGCGTTTTTTTTTTGCCTGTCTCAGCCCAGCGCGACCATCAGCGCACCAACGGTGATCAGCGCAACGCCACCGGCTGCAATCAGGGAAATTTTCTCACCGAACAGGATCACGGCAAAAATAACGGCAAAGACCACACTCAGTTTATCAATCGGGGCAACCTGTGAAACCTGACCGTTTTTTATTGCCATAAAATAGAACAGCCAGGAAAGTGCTCCGGCAATTCCGCTCAGAGCGATAAAGAACAGGGCTTTACGGTTTTCGATTATCTCACTGATAAGATTAAATTTTCCCTGAACCACCACCACGCCGACCAGAAACAGCGCCATAATCACGGCACGGATCGCGGTTGCGGTATTGGCATCCAGATGCTGCAACCCCATTTTCCCGAAAACAGCAACCATTGCGGCGCTGATAGCAGACAGCAGGGCATAGATCAGCCAGGCGCTCATAATAAATAATTCCCATTATCAATTAGTGATGTGAATATCATAAGGTATTTTCATCAGCGTGGTAGCTTAATTTTAAATAATAAAACTGTTAATGAAATGATAAAAAATAACAATTATGTAATTTAATTACTTAAAAGGGGCATTTTGTGCGTATCATACCGGCGTCAAGTGGTCAGATGAGTGGTAAATTTTCACCAGCCGGGTTAATATGAAAGAGAAATACATTCGGTGATTATTGCTGTTCTGCGATAATCCGTTATTAAGGAGGGTCTCAATGTCAACATTTCAGGTATATCCGTTGCATAAGGTTCTCTTGCGCCGTACCGGTGCAGTATCTTTAGGTATCCTGGCGTTCCCGTTTATGCTGTTCTACCGGGATCGCGCCCGCTTCTGGAGCTATCTGTACCGTGTGTGGTCCAAGACAAGCGATAAACCGGTCTGGCTGGCACGTTCAGAAAATGCGGTAAGCAGTACCCAGCAGCACTGATACCGGCATCCGGAAAGCAAAAGAGACGCCCGGCGATGTTATCGCGGGGCGTTTTTTTATGTCTGCAAATTGCTATTGGCGGGCAGGGAAGGTATGGTAAATCTATCCGCACGGACAGGAAAAATGTATGAATCATATTGAATTAGAACAGATTATTAATGAAAAGCTGGCAGTACAGGATTTTCAGGATTATGCCCCGAACGGTCTGCAGGTTGAAGGACGTGAACAGGTTCAGCGCGTGGTGACCGGCGTGACCGCCTGTCAGGCATTACTGGATGAAGCGGTGAGACTGAATGCGGACGCGGTGCTGGTGCATCACGGCTATTTCTGGAAAAACGAGCCGGTCAGTATCCGGGGCATGAAGCAGCGCCGGATCAAAACACTGCTGTGTAACGATATGAATTTATACGGTTATCATCTGCCGCTGGATGCCCATCCGGAACTGGGAAATAACGCGAAACTGGCGCAACTGATGGGGGTCACGGTCACCGGACAGGTTGATCCGCTGCTTCCGTGCGGTGAGTTCGCGCAACCGGTCAGCGGCGAGGAACTGGTGCAGCGTTTACAGCAGGGGCTGGATAGGGAGATTCTGCATTGCGGGGATAACGCGCCTGCTCAGATTAAAAAACTGGGCTGGTGTACCGGCGGCGGTCAGAGTTTTATTCAGGCAGCCGCAGATGCGGGGCTTGACGGCTTTGTGACCGGCGAGGTATCAGAGCAGACAATCCATATCGCCCGTGAATGCGGGATGCACTTCTTTGCCGCCGGTCACCATGCCACCGAGCGCGGCGGGATCCGTGCTCTGGGTGAATGGCTGCAGAAAACGCACGGGCTGGATGTGATTTTTGTGGATATCCCGAACCCGGCATAACGGGTAACAGGAAAAGCCGGTCAGAAGACCGGCTTTTTCTTATGTTGTTTGTGTGCTTTGTACTGTCTTGCGCGGTGCACAGAGCAGTGTTCCCGCAGCACAGACACACAGTGTCAGGCCAAGATGCTGACTCAGCCCGGCCAGTGCCAGTCCGCCGCCAATCAGCAGGTAATACATCAGACCGAGCAGCGCACCGGCAGTACCGGGGCGGTCACGGTAATCCTGTAACACACCGGCCAGAATATTCGGAATGGCGAGCCCGTAACAAATCACGATACCTGTTACCGGCAGCACAAACAAAATCGATCCTGACAACAGCCAGACCGCAGCAGCGCTGACCATACCGGTTACGGCAGCAAGGCGGATCAGTGAATGGCTGTGCCATCCGCGTTTAAGCAGGACACGGTTGATCACAGAGCCTGCGGCCACGCCAAGCGCGAGCAGTAATCCGCTGTAACCGAATTCCTGTTGTGTAAAGCCCAGCCCGCTGAGATAAAATGGTGCTAACTGGTAGTAGCTGAACAGGCTGATATTCAGAAAGGCAATCAGCAGCACATTGCGCAGAATAAAGCGGTCACACAGCATACGGCCGGCTGTTTCCGGCAGCGAAACTGACGTGATATGTGCCGGACGTGTTTCCGGTAACCGGAGTGCTGTCCATACCAGCAGAACAACCGCCAGTACCGCAAGCCCGGTAAAGACGCCTTGATATCCGGCAAAACCGGTCAGCAACGCGCCGCTGAACATGCCCAGTGCCGGGCTGACAGCCAGTGCTATCCCCATGACAGAGAATACTTTTGCCAGCTCATCCCCGCGGTAACAGTCACGCATGATGGTTTGTGTGCCTACTGAGCCGACCGCCGCCCCGAAGGCAGACAGCATCCGCAGGATCAGTAACACGCTGAAATCCTGTGTGATAACCGCGCCGCAGGAGGCGGCAGCGTAAAGTATCAGACCGCTCAGCATGGTGCGTCTGCGCCCGGCGATATCACATAAACGTCCCCAGGTGACCACGCCGAGTGCGAAGGCGAAAAAGTACAGGGACAGAGTCTGTCCTGCCTGTGCCGCACTGACGCCGAATCCCTGTGCGATATCTGTCAGCGCCGGACTGTAGATGGTTTCCGCTATCTGCGGGAACATCATCAGGGCAACGGCAAGTGTTAATGCGGGTTTTTGTATTGTCATTTTGTCCCCCTTTTTTGTAACTGAAATGAACGGGGAGCAGATTAGCAAAAGGTGGGATGTCTTATTATAATAATAAGGACATTCTGTTTATCAAAAGGGACAACATGGCGTGGCTGAAGCAAAGTGATGCATTTGATGCGGACAGCTATTCCGCACCACTGATTGGCATTGCCGCAGAGATGGCGGCGCAGCATGATTCCGGTTTTCACTGCCATCAGCGCGGACAATTGCTGTTTACCGAACGAGGGGCGATTCAGATCACCCTGACGGACACTCTCTCCGTTCTGCCACCGACGCGGGTGGCGTGGATCCCGCCGCAGATGCTGCATCGCGCGCAGATGTTTGAGGCTGTCGGTTACCGCTCACTGTATCCGGATGCACAACTCAGTGCCTGTCTGCCGTCAACCTGTGAAATCTTCGGCGTATCGCCGCTGCTGCGTGAGATCCTGTTTCTCTTTGCCGGACTGCCGTTTGACAGTGACTGGACACAACCCCGCTTACAGCATCTGCTGCCGGTGTTTCTGGATGAGCTGGCGCTGGCCGGGCGGGAAGATATGCAATTACCGCTGCCTTCAGACCGGCGGCTGAAAACCCTGGACACCCGGATACTGCCGTCGCCGCTTAATGAACTGGCATCCTGCTGCGGTGCCGGGGAAAAGACGATAACGCGGATTTTCCGGCGGGAAACCGGTATGAGCTATCAGCAATGGCGGCAGCAGTGGCGATTAATAAAATCTGTTGAACTTTTGGCGAAAAAATACCGCAGCAGTGATATTGCACAGGCTCTCGGATTTGCCAGTGACAGCGCGTTTGTCTCTTTCTTCCGTAAGATGACCGGAAAAACACCCGGTGAATATATGGGTAAATGAATAGCTGGGAGTTAAAAATGCATAAAAAAACCCTCCGGAGAGGGTTTTATAAGGATTAATACGGTATTGTCACGATGAACAGCGTTTGGTGACTTTGGTTTCAAACGGACGCTCAGTGTAACCGGTATAAAGCTGGCGCGGACGGGCAATTTTCAGGCCGTCGTCGTGCATTTCGCTCCAGTGGGCGATCCAGCCGATGGTGCGGCCGATAGCAAAGATTACCGTGAACATATTTGACGGAATACCCAGCGCTTTCAGGATGATACCGGAGTAGAAATCCACGTTCGGATAGAGTTTCTTCTCGATAAAGTACGGGTCGTTCAGTGCGATACGTTCCAGCTCCATCGCCACTTCGAGCAGGCTGTCATTCAGGCCCAGTTCGTTCAGTACTTCGTGACAGGTTTCACGCATCACTTTGGCACGCGGGTCATGGTTTTTGTACACGCGGTGGCCGAAGCCCATCAGACGGAAAGAGTCATTTTTATCTTTCGCGCGCTCAATAAAGGCCGGGATGTGATCGACGGTCTGGATCTCTTCCAGCATACGCAGGCAGGCTTCGTTCGCACCGCCGTGAGCAGGTCCCCACAGGGAGGCAATACCGGCTGCGATACAGGCGAACGGGTTGGCACCGGAAGAACCGGCGGTCCGGACAGTGGAAGTGGAGGCGTTTTGTTCGTGGTCTGCGTGCAGGATCAGGATTCTGTCCATGGCACGTTCCAGCACCGGATTAACCACATACTCTTCACACGGGGTGGCAAACATCATACGCAGGAAGTTACCGGCGTAGGAAAGATTGTTCTTCGGATAGACAAACGGCTGCCCGACAGAATATTTGTAACACATTGCCGCGACGGTCGGCATTTTGGAGAGCAGACGGTAGGCCGCAATTTCGCGGTGGCGCGGATTGTTCACATCCAGCGAGTCATGGTAGAACGCCGCCAGTGCGCCGGTCACGCCGCAGAGCACGGCCATCGGGTGAGAGTCACGGCGGAACCCATTGAACAAGCGGGTGATCTGCTCGTGGATCATGGTGTGGCGTTTTACGGTTTCTTTAAATTCGTCGTACTCTTTCTGATCAGGCGCTTCGCCATACAGCAGGATGTAGCACACTTCCAGATAATCAGATTTCATCGCCAGCTCTTCAATCGGGAAGCCGCGATGTAACAGGATACCTTCATCACCGTCGATATACGTGATTTTTGATTCACAGGACGCAGTGGAGGTGAAGCCGGGATCAAAGGTGTAGTAGCCTTTTCCGCCGAGCGTCCGGACATCAACTACGGGCTGGCCGAGAGTCGGGCTCAGGATATCCAGATCAGTAACCCTGACGCCGTTTAGTGTCAGCTCCGCCTTTGTATTAGACATGTAGGTCTCCTTAGCGCATTTATTATTTGTTTTTCAATCTTATTGTGATAACCCCTGATGCGTTACCTGAATGGATACCGTACCTGGTGTTACGTTATCCGGTACGGCGCATGACGGGTTATCAGATTGTTAATGAAACTTTGTGTTGCGATAAAAGTTATGTTGTACAGCAAGATATTGTGCATTTTTTGCAAGTTACACTTTTGCATAAGTTTGCACTTACGGGAAGTCTTTCTTACCGGTAATTGCCGTTTTAATTTTTGTATTTAACCACATAATGTAATTCAAATGTTGTCAGAATGTCACAAGTCATAATAATGGGCGTTTTTATTGTGTGAACCGTGATCTTATTCACTGTTCTGGCTAAATCTGACCAAACATTTTGTATGGGAATTGTAATCATATTGTGAAGTCCATATACTGCCTCAAGGTCTCCGGAATTCCCTGAAGCAGGAGCACCCAGCGTAACTGAATCATTACTTTTGTAAAACAATACGGATGTTGATTTTACTTAAGGATTGTTCTTATTTCCCCAGCGCTGTCTGATTTCCGCCTGGGTCCGGAGGAAGGAAAAATAATAAAGAGCTGTGTGGGCAAAATTGTGAAAAAACAACGACCTGTCAATTTAGACTTGCAGACGATCCACTTTCCGATCCCTGCAATCGCTTCAATTTTACACCGTGTCTCAGGCGTCATTACCTTCATTGCTGTAGCGATTCTGCTGTGGTTATTAGGGTTGTCGCTGTCCTCGCCGGAAGGGTTTGCGCAGGCTGCTGATATCATGAGCGGTTTCTTCGCGAAGTTTATCCTCTGGGGCATCCTCACTGCATTGGCTTACCACATCTGTGGTGGCATTCGTCACATGTTAATGGATTTCGGATTTGTTGATGAAACGCTGGCTGCCGGTATTTCATCCGCGAAGATTTCCATGGTTCTGACTGTGATTTTAGCCGTGTTGGCGGGGGTTCTGGTATGGTGAAAAATTCAAAAATCAGTGCGACCACGCTCGGCCGTAACGGTATTCAGGATTGGTTAATTCTGCGTGCCAGCGCCATTGTGATTACACTTTATGTACTCTACCTCGTCGGTTTTGTGGCTTTTACCTCTGACATCACTTATGACGTCTGGTCCAGCTTCTTTACCGCTTCATTCACTCAGGTGTTCACCACCCTGACACTGATCGCCATTCTCGCCCATGCCTGGGTCGGGTTATGGCAGGTACTGACGGATTACGTCAAGTGCCTGAGCCTGCGCCTGCTGCTGCAATTTATTATCATTATTGTGCTGGCAGCCTATGTCATTTACGGTTCAATCATTGTGTGGGGTGTCTAAATGAGCTTACCTGTCAGAGAGTTTGACGCAGTTGTTATCGGTGCAGGCGGCGCAGGTATGCGCGCGGCACTTCAGATTTCTCAGTCCGGCCTGTCCTGTGCCCTGTTATCCAAAGTGTTCCCGACCCGCTCTCATACAGTATCCGCCCAGGGCGGTATCACTGTGGCGCTGGGGAATACCCATCCGGATAACTGGGAATGGCACATGTACGACACCGTAAAAGGGTCGGATTACATCGGTGACCAGGATGCTATCGAATACATGTGTAAAACCGGCCCGGAAGCGGTGCTGGAACTGGAGCACATGGGGTTACCGTTCTCCCGTCTGGACGACGGCAGTATTTATCAGCGTCCGTTCGGCGGACAATCCAAAGATTTCGGGGGCGAGCAGGCTGCACGTACTGCCGCTGCGGCTGACCGTACCGGTCACGCACTGCTGCATACGCTGTATCAGCAGAACCTGAAAAATCACACCACGATTTTTTCCGAATGGTATGCCCTGGATCTGGTGAAAAACCAGGACGGCGCCATTATGGGCACCACCGCTATCTGTATCGAAACCGGTGAAGTGGTCTATTTCAAAGCCAAAGCCACGATTCTGGCGACCGGCGGTGCGGGGCGTATCTATCAGTCCACCACTAACGCCCATATCAACACCGGTGATGGTGTCGGTATGGCGGTGCGTGCCGGTATTCCACTGCAGGATATGGAAATGTGGCAGTTCCACCCGACCGGGATTGCCGGTGCCGGGGTACTGGTTACTGAAGGCTGCCGTGGTGAGGGCGGTTATCTGCTCAATAAAGACGGCGAACGCTTTATGGAGCGCTACGCACCGAACGCTAAAGATCTTGCCGGGCGTGACGTGGTTGCCCGTTCCATTATGATCGAAATCCGCGAAGGCCGTGGTTGTGACGGCCCGTGGGGACCACATGCCAAACTGAAACTCGACCATCTGGGCAAAGAAGTGCTGGAATCCCGTCTGCCGGGTATTCTGGAACTGTCCCGGACATTCGCCCACGTTGACCCTGTCAAAGAGCCGATTCCGGTTATCCCGACCTGCCACTATATGATGGGCGGCATCCCGACGAAAGTCACCGGTCAGGTTGTGACCATGAATGAGCAGGGTGAGGATGTGCTGGTTCCGGGTCTGTTTGCAGTCGGTGAAATTGCTTGTGTTTCTGTTCACGGTGCAAACCGCCTCGGCGGTAACTCACTGCTTGACCTGGTGGTCTTCGGCCGTTCAGCCGGTCTGCATCTGAAAGAATCCATTCTGGAGCAGGGCGCAATGCGTGATGCCGGTGAATCGGATATCGATGCGGCACTGGCGCGTCTGAACCGCTGGAATAACACCCGTAGCGGTGAGGATCCGGTTGCTATCCGCAAGGCCCTGCAATCCTGTATGCAGCACAACTTCTCGGTATTCCGCGAAGGGGATGCGATGGCCAAAGGACTGGAAGAACTGAAAGCTATTAAAGAGCGTCTGCAGTATGCGCGTCTGGATGATACCTCATCAGAATTCAACACCCAGCGCATCGAGTGTCTGGAGCTGGATAACCTGATGGAAACGGCGTATTCCACTGCAATGGCCGCCAACTTCCGTACTGAAAGCCGTGGTGCGCACAGCCGTTTTGACTATCCGGAGCGCGATGATGCGAACTGGCTGTGTCATTCCCTGTACCTGCCGCAATCTGAAACCATGACACGCCGTGCGGTGAACATGCAGCCTAAGCTGCGTGACCCATTCCCGCCGAAGATTCGTACTTACTGATGTGTGGTGATGAGGCATTTGCGGAGAGAATACTATGAAAGTTGAATTTTCAGTTTATCGCTATAACCCGGATGTGGATAACGCACCACACATGCAGAACTATCAGATGGATGTGGAAGAAGGCCGGGACATGATGGTGCTGGATGCACTGATTCTGCTGAAAGAGCAGGATCCGAGCCTGTCATTCCGCCGCTCCTGTCGTGAAGGGGTGTGTGGTTCTGACGGTATCAATATGAACGGCAAAAACGGTCTGGCCTGTATCACTCCGTTGTCGGCGCTGATGAAAGGCGGTAAAAAAGTGGTGATCCGTCCGCTGCCGGGCTTACCGGTGGTGCGGGATCTGGTGGTGGATATGGGGCAGTTCTACGCGCAGTATGAAAAGATCCGCCCGTATCTGATCAACGACAACAAAAACCCGCCGGCTCGTGAGCATTTACAGTCACCGGCGCAGCGTGAAAAGCTCGATGGTCTGTACGAATGTATCCTGTGTGCCTGCTGCTCGACATCCTGCCCGTCCTTCTGGTGGAACCCGGACAAATTTATCGGTCCGGCCGGTCTGTTAGCCGCGTACCGTTTCCTGACGGACAGCCGCGATACCGAGACAGAATCCCGTCTTGACGACATCAGTGATGCTTTCAGCGTATTCCGCTGTCACGGCATCATGAACTGCGTCAGTGTATGTCCGAAAGGGCTGAATCCGACAAAAGCAATTGGTCATATTAAATCAATGTTACTGAAACGCAGTGCATAATTGACTTTATTCTGCTTAAGCGATTGATAATAATAAGATGCCTGCCCGGCAGGCATCTTTTACCAACCCGTAACAATAGGCATAATCTATCGCAGTAAGTGTTAGAAGCGACAATAAATGTAGTTAATTGTGATTAAGATGTGAGTTTTTTGGTTCAAATGTAAGTATGGTTATAGACAGTACAGGGATCTTCAGCAACGGTTATTCCGTTGCTAAAGGTTCCTCAGGGATACACAGAACATAAGATGCACAAGCACCACCCGGGAATCCTTTACGCACCGCAATGTATCGCGGTATTAGTTATCACGGCGAAAACTAAACCCGGCCTCATTCAGGTTGCAGGGCAGCGGCAGACGGGGAATCCGCAGAACAGAACCACTCTGTTTTCCGGACGGACACGCAGCCGGTACACCGCAGCCGGGAAGACAACGGGGATGAAGCTCTAAGCTTAAGGGATCATAATGCAGAACGGCGCACTGAAGGACTGGCTGGATTCCAGCTTTCTGGCTGGAGAAAACCAGGCCTACATAGAAGATATCTATGAAGACTATCTGAACGATCCGTCCTCCGTCGATGGAAGTTGGCGGGAGATTTTCGACTCACTGCCGAAAGCGGACATCACAGAACAACCTCATTCACAGACGCGCGACTACTTCCGTCGTCTGGCCAAAGATTCGACCCGCTACCACACCTCCGTCAGCGATCCGGCGATGGATTCCAAGCAGGTCAAAGTCCTGCAGCTTATCAACGCATTCCGCTTCCGCGGTCATCAGAATGCCAACCTTGACCCGCTCGGCCTGTGGAAACAGGAACCGGTTCCGGATCTGGACCCGGCGTTCCACAATCTGACCAAAGCCGATTTTGATGAAACCTTTAACGTCGGTTCTTTTGCCATCGGCAGCGAAACCATGCGGCTGAGCGAGTTGTTTGATGCATTAAAACGCATTTACTGCGGCTCCATCGGCGCTGAGTATATGCATATCACCAATACCGAAGAGAAACGCTGGCTCCAGCAACGTCTGGAATCCGTTGACGTCAGTAAGCTGTTCAGTGCTGATGAAAAACGGCGTTTCCTGGCGGATCTGACCGCAGCCGAAGGGCTGGAGCGCTATCTCGGGGCGAAATTCCCGGGCGCAAAACGTTTCTCACTGGAAGGGGGCGATTCCCTCATTCCGATGCTGAAAGACCTGATCCGTCATGCCGGTAAGCAGGACACCCGCGAAGTGGTGCTGGGTATGGCACACCGCGGTCGTCTGAACGTTCTGGTTAACCTGTTCGGTAAAAAACCGGCGGATCTGTTTGATGAGTTTGCCGGTAAACACAAAGATCATCTGGGTACCGGTGATGTGAAATACCATCAGGGTTTCTCGTCTGACTTCGTGACAGAAGGGGCTCAGGTGCATCTGGCACTCGCCTTTAACCCGTCTCACCTTGAGATTGTCAGCCCGGTGGTCATCGGCTCTGTCCGCGCCCGCCGCGACCGTCTGCCGGAAAGTCTGAGCAAAATGGTTCTGCCGATCACCATTCACGGTGACTCAGCGGTAACCGGCCAGGGGATTGTTCAGGAAACCCTGAATATGTCACAGGCCCGGGGCTATGAAGTGGGCGGGACTGTCCGCATTGTTATCAATAACCAGATTGGTTTCACCACCTCCAACCCGAAAGATACCCGGTCAACGGAATACTGTACTGACATCATGAAGATGGTACAGGCACCGATTTTCCACGTGAATGCTGATGATCCGGAAGCTGTGGCATTCGTGACCCGCCTGGCACTGGATTTCCGTAATACCTTTAACCGCGATGTGATGATCGACCTGGTCTGCTACCGCCGTCACGGCCATAACGAGGCGGATGAGCCGAGTGCAACCCAGCCGATGATGTACCAGAAAATCAAACAGCACCCGACACCGCGTAAAATCTACGGCGATAAACTGATTGCCGAAGGTGTGGTCGCTGCCGGTGATGTGACTGAAATGGTCAATATGTACCGTGATGCGATGGATCGCGGTGACTGTGTGGTGGAAGAGTGGCGTGAAATCGGTAAAGCAGCGCTTACCTGGGAACCGTACCTGAATCACAACTGGAACGACAGCTACGCCAATAAAGTGGAACTGAAACGCCTCGGTGATCTGGCGCGCCGTATCAGTACCGTGCCGGAAGAAGTGCATATGCACCCGCGTGTCGAAAAAATCTATACCGACCGTGCGGAAATGGCGGAAGGTAATAAACTGCTCGACTGGGGTGCGGCGGAGAATCTGGCTTACGCAACACTGGTGGATGAAGGTGTTCCGGTGCGTCTGTCCGGTGAGGATGCGGGACGCGGTACGTTCTTCCATCGTCACGCGGTTATTCATAACCAGAGCAACGGCTCCTGCTATGTGCCGCTGATGAATGTCCATAACGCCCAGGGACGCTTCAATGTATGGGACTCCGTCCTGTCTGAGGAAGCGGTACTGGCCTTTGAATACGGCTATGCAACCACTGACCCGCGCGGCCTGACTATCTGGGAAGCCCAGTTTGGTGACTTCGCCAACGTGGCACAGGTGGTGATTGACCAGTTCATCAGCTCCGGCGAACAGAAGTGGGGCCGGATGTGCGGACTGGTGATGTTACTGCCGCACGGCTACGAAGGCCAGGGGCCGGAGCACTCCAGCGCCCGTCTGGAACGCTACCTTCAGCTTTGCGCGGAACAGAACATGCAGGTCTGTGTCCCGTCAACCCCGGCACAGGTTTACCATATGCTGCGCCGTCAGGCACTGCGCGGTATGCGCCGTCCGCTGATTGTCATGTCACCGAAATCACTGCTGCGTCACCCGCTGGCGGTCTCTTCTCTGGAAGAACTGGCCGAAGGTCACTTTGAAGCGGTTATCGGTGAAGCAGATGATCTGAATCCGGCAGATGTGAAGCGCGTTGTGCTGTGTTCCGGTAAGGTTTACTACGATTTACTGGAGCAGCGCCGCAAGAATAATCAGACGGATGTGGCGATTATCCGTATTGAACAGCTCTATCCGTTCCCGCATGAAGATATACATGCGATTCTCGCACCATTCAGCCATGTGAAAGATTTTGTCTGGTGCCAGGAAGAGCCGCTCAACCAGGGCGCGTGGTACTGCTGCCAGCACAATTTCCGTGATGCGGTTCCGGCAGGTGCGGCACTGCGTTATGCGGGCCGTCCGGCATCCGCCTCTCCGGCCGTGGGTTATACGTCTGTTCACCAGCAGCAACAACAAGAGCTGGTTAATGATGCACTGAACGTTGAATAAATTAAGGAAAAGCAATGAGTAGCATAGAAATTCTGGTTCCTGATCTCCCCGAGTCTGTTGCTGATGCCACCGTGGCAACCTGGCACAAAAAACCGGGTGACAGCGTCGAACGTGATGAAGTGCTGGTGGAAATTGAAACAGACAAAGTCGTGCTGGAAGTTCCTGCCAGTGATTCCGGTGTTCTGGAAGCGGTGCTGGAAGAAGAAGGGGCAACCGTCCTCTCTAAACAACTGCTCGGACGTATCCGTCTGGGCGACAGCACCGGTCTGCCTGCAGAAATAAAAGAAAAAGTACAGTCCACACCGGCACAGCGTCAGAACGCCGGTCTGGATGAAGAAACCAATGACGCGGTAAGCCCTGCTGTGCGCCGCCTGCTCGCAGAGCATGGCCTGAAAGCGGCAGATATTACCGGCAGTGGTGTCGGTGGTCGTCTGACCCGTGAAGATGTTGAGAAATATCTGTCTCAGCAGCCGAAAGCGCCTGCAAAAGCCGCCGCTGAGCCGGTTTCTCAGGCCGGTTTACCGCACCGCAGTGAAAAACGCGTGCCGATGACCCGTCTGCGCAAGCGTGTGGCAGAACGTCTGCTGGAAGCGAAAAACAACACCGCAATGCTGACCACCTTTAACGAGGTGAGCATGAAGCCGGTGATGGATATGCGTAAACAGTATGGCGAATCCTTTGAAAAACGCCACGGTGTGCGCCTCGGTTTCATGTCTTTCTATGTGAAAGCGGTGGTTGAGGCACTGAAACGTTATCCGGAAGTGAATGCTTCTATCGACGGTACTGATGTGGTGTATCACAACTATTTCGATATCAGTATTGCGGTCTCCACGCCGCGCGGTCTGGTGACCCCGGTCCTGCGTGATGCGGATGCGCTGAGCATGGCTGAAATCGAAAAACGCATTAAAGAGCTGGCTGTCAAAGGTCAGGAAGGCAAACTGACAGTGGAAGACCTGACCGGCGGTAACTTTACCATTACCAACGGCGGGGTATTCGGTTCGCTGATGTCCACACCGATCATTAACCCGCCGCAGAGTGCGATTTTGGGGATGCATGCTATCAAAGATCGTCCGATGGCGGTAAATGGTCAGGTGGTGATCCTGCCGATGATGTACCTGGCGCTCTCTTATGACCACCGTCTGATTGATGGCCGTGAATCTGTCGGATTCCTCGTGACCATTAAAGAGATGTTAGAAGATCCGGCACGTTTACTGCTCGACGTGTAATCAACCCTCATCCGGGCGGCATCGCGCTAAAACCGCCCGGCTGAACTCGCGACAGTGAATCTGTGTCCCTGCGCCGGAAAACCGGCGCTATCCAGGCAACAACAATAAGAGAGTCCGCTCTCATCAGACAAATTATGGATAGAACATCATGAATTTACACGAGTATCAGGCAAAACAACTCTTCACCCGGTATGGTTTACCTGCACCGGCAGGCTATGCCTGCTCCACACCCCGTGAAGCGGAAGAAGCTGCATCCAAAATCGGCAGCGGCCCGTGGGTCGTAAAATGCCAGGTTCATGCCGGGGGCCGCGGGAAAGCGGGCGGTGTGAAACTGGTTAAGAGCAAAGACGAAATTCGCGCGTTTGCCGAACAGTGGTTAGGCAAGCGTCTGGTAACCTATCAGACAGATGCACTGGGTCAGCCTGTGCATCAGGTGCTGGTGGAAGGCGCAACAGATATCGCCAAAGAGCTTTATCTGGGGGCCGTGGTGGATCGCGGTTCACGCCGTGTGGTCTTTATGGCCTCCACTGAAGGTGGTGTCGAAATTGAGAAAGTGGCACATGAAACACCGGAACTGATCCACAAAGCCGTGATTGACCCGCTGACCGGCCCGATGCCGTATCAGGGGCGCGAGCTGGCGTTTAAACTGGGCTTAACCGGTAAATTAGTCAGCCAGTTCACCAAAATCTTTATGGGACTGGCAACCATGTTCCTGGAGCGTGATCTGGCCATGGCGGAAATCAACCCGCTGGTGATCACCACTCAGGACGAGCTTATCTGCCTCGACGGCAAATTAGGCATTGACGGTAACGCACTGTACCGCCAGCCGGAACTGCGTGAAATGCATGATCCGTCACAGGAAGATGCCCGCGAAGCACAGGCTGCACAGTGGGAACTGAACTATGTGGCACTGGACGGCAATATCGGCTGTATGGTGAACGGTGCCGGTCTGGCAATGGGCACCATGGATATCGTCAAACTGCACGGCGGTGAGCCGGCAAACTTCCTGGATGTCGGCGGCGGCGCAACCAAAGAGCGTGTGACAGAAGCCTTTAAAATCATTCTGTCTGACGAAAACGTCAAAGCAGTCTTCGTCAATATCTTCGGCGGAATTGTCCGTTGTGACCTGATTGCGGACGGGATCATCGGCGCGGTTGAGGAAGTCGGTGTCAGTGTGCCGGTGGTTGTGCGCCTGGAAGGGAACAACGCGGAACTGGGTGCGGAAAAACTGGCGAAAAGTGGTCTGAATATTATTGCGGCAACCAGCCTGACGGATGCTGCGAAACGTGTTGTTGCAGCAGTGGGAGCGAAATAATGTCTATTTTAATCGATAAGAACACCAAAGTTATCTGTCAGGGATTCACAGGTAGCCAGGGGACTTTCCACTCTGAACAGGCAATTGCGTACGGCACTAAAATGGTCGGCGGTGTGACGCCGGGCAAAGGCGGTACAACACATTTAGGTTTACCGGTCTTTAACACCGTGCGTGACGCGGTGGAAGCCACCGGTGCGACCGCTTCTGTTATTTATGTTCCGGCACCGTTCTGCAAAGACTCGATTCTGGAAGCGATTGATGCAGGTATTAAGCTGATTATCACCATCACGGAAGGTATCCCGACTCTGGATATGCTGACCGTCAAGGTGAAGCTGGATGAAGCTGGTGTGCGGATGATCGGCCCGAACTGTCCGGGTGTTATCACTCCGGGTGAGTGCAAAATCGGGATTATGCCGGGACATATCCATCTGCCGGGCAAAGTGGGGATCGTTTCCCGTTCAGGTACGCTGACTTATGAAGCGGTGAAACAGACGACTGATGCCGGTCTGGGACAATCCACCTGTGTGGGGATCGGCGGTGACCCGATTCCGGGTTCTAACTTTATTGATATCCTGCGGATGTTCCAGAACGACCCGCAGACAGAAGCGATTGTTATGATCGGTGAAATCGGCGGCAGTGCGGAAGAAGAAGCGGCTGCCTTTATCAAAGACCATGTCACCAAACCTGTCGTGGCGTATATCGCGGGTGTGACTGCGCCGAAAGGCAAACGTATGGGTCATGCGGGGGCGATTATCGCAGGCGGGAAGGGGACAGCAGATGAGAAATTTGCCGCCCTTGAAGCCGCCGGTGTGAAGACGGTCCGCAGCCTGGCTGATATCGGTGATGCGGTAAAAGCGATTCTGAATAAATAATTCCTGCCATTATTATACAGCCGGAGCCGGTTTCATGGCGCTTCCGGCTGTTTTTTGATCTGAACACAATTCCGCCATTTCTGCCTGATTACGCGCTTTTACCCACTGCTTCCTGTTATTGCTGTTGTTTTAAGCAATTTTCTTAATTGTTCTGAAACGCCTGCTGTATCGTTTACACAGCAAAAAGTCTCAGGTATAAAAGGGCGTTTTTTATCATCTTGATTTATACTTAATTTTTGTGCCGAAAATGATTATTGTCGTGTGTTAATACAAACAGACAATAACAGTTTTAGTGATAATTTATTTATAATTGAATTATCCGGCTCATGAAATTAACCAGAATTGCTGATGAAAATAAAAGGTTAATAAAAAGCGCATATATTATTGGTATTTTTCTGTCAGGTTGTATTTGTGTGTACATTGCCGTAACAATAAAGTAACTCAATTACCATATATGCGATTTTAATTAACACGATGCGGAAAAATTGACGTAAATCAATCTATTGCACTGGCATTATTTCGGTGATTTGTTTAAATTGTGGCAGATCAAAATAGCCGAAAATGACTACGCTGTGCATTATTTGATATATCCTCAGAATTCCAATCTGAATCACGCAAAAGCGGTTTATTGTGTGCAAATATAAGCGTACTATTATTAGGGTGTCTATTTAGGTGTTTTTTTGTTACTAATTTGTTATTGCATTTAGAGGCATTTATTGCTGGTAGTTATGTTGCTTTCTTTCTTCAGGAAAGCTTGGGTTGCCGCATGTCGGTGTCTTCCTGCTAGGAGCAAGGAGTCAAGATGTTTGATATTGTCGAACTGTCGCGATTACAGTTTGCCTTAACAGCGATGTACCACTTCTTATTTGTACCGCTAACATTAGGGATGTCCTTCATGTTAGCGATCATGGAAACGGTATACGTCCTGTCCGGTAAACAAATCTATAAAGATATGACGAAGTTCTGGGGCAAGTTATTTGGTATTAACTTCGCTCTGGGTGTTGCTACCGGTCTGACCATGGAGTTCCAGTTCGGGACAAACTGGTCATACTACTCTCACTATGTCGGTGATATCTTCGGTGCGCCTCTGGCAATCGAAGGTCTGATGGCATTCTTCCTCGAATCCACCTTCGTGGGTCTGTTCTTCTTCGGCTGGGATCGTCTCAGCAAGAAACAGCACCTGATGGTGACCTGGTTCGTTGCGCTCGGTTCCAACTTCTCTGCGCTGTGGATCCTGGTGGCAAACGGCTGGATGCAGAACCCGATTGCTGCTGACTTCAACTTTGAAACCATGCGTATGGAGATGCTGAGCTTCTCCGAACTGGTTCTCAACCCGGTTGCACAGGTTAAATTTGTGCACACAGTGGCTGCCGGCTACTGTACCGGTGCGATCTTCGTACTGTCTATCAGTGCGCGGTATCTGATGAAGGGCCGTGATCTTGCATTTGCAAAACGCTCTTTTGCGATTGCAGCAAGCTTTGGTATCGCCGCTGTGTTATCCGTTATCGTGCTGGGTGATGAATCCGGTTATGAAATGGGTGACGTGCAGAAAACCAAACTCGCCGCGATTGAAGGTGAATGGCATACTCAGCCTGCGCCTGCATCATTTAACGTGATTGCGTTCCCTAATCAGGAAAAAATGGAAAACAGTTTTGCGATTGAGATTCCGTACCTGATGGGCCTTATCACCACCCGTTCAATTGATACTCCGGTTCTCGGCCTGCGTGACCTGATGGTGCAGCACGAAGCCCGTATCCGTAACGGTATGGTGGCGTATGATCTGTTACAGCAGCTGCGTGGCGGTAATACCGACCCGGCAGTCCGTGATGCCTTTAATCAGAGCAAAAAAGACCTTGGTTACGGCTTACTGCTGAAACGCTATACCGATAACGTCGGTCAGGCAACTGAAGAGCAGATTCAGGCAGCAACCAAAGACTCCATTCCGCGTGTCGCACCGCTGTTCTGGGCATTCCGCCTGATGGTGGCTGCCGGTGGTCTGATGCTGATCGTTCTGGGTCTGTCATTCCTGAGTGTACTGCGCAATCGTATCGGCAAGTCCAAATGGCTGCTGCGTGCTGCATTCCTCAGCCTGCCGTTACCGTGGATTGGTGTTGAAGCAGGCTGGTTCGTTGCTGAATATGGCCGTCAGCCATGGGCAGTCGGTGAAGTGTTACCGACAGCATATGCAACGTCACATCTGGCAGCCGGAGACATTCTGTTCTCTATGGCGCTGATTTGCGGCCTGTATACCTTATTCCTGATTGCTGAAATGTTCCTGATGTTCAAATTTGCACGTCTTGGTCCAAGCAGCTTAAAAACCGGCCGTTATCATTTCGAAACGTCCCCGGCACAAGACGCTAAGTAAACAGGAGCCCACTTATGTTTGATTATGAAATATTACGGTTTGTATGGTGGATCCTGATTGGCGTACTGCTGATTGGCTTCACTGTAACTGATGGCTTTGATATGGGCGTGGGTGTTCTGCTGCGAGTTATCGGCAGAAATGATACTGAACGCCGTATCATGATTAACGCGATTGCACCGCACTGGGACGGTAACCAGGTATGGCTTATCACCGCGGGTGGTGCACTGTTCGCAGCATGGCCGATGGTCTATGCTGCAGCATTCTCCGGTTTCTATATCGCAATGATTCTGGTCCTGGCGGCATTATTCTTCCGTCCGGTCGGTTTTGACTATCGTTCAAAACTGGAATCACCAAAATGGCGCGGTATGTGGGACTGGGGTATCTTTATCGGCAGTTTCGTACCGTCATTAGTGATCGGTGTGGCATTCGGTAACCTGTTACAGGGTGTACCGGTTGAAGTTAACTCCCAGCTGCAGGTGTCTTATGCAGGGAGCTTCTTCGGTCTGCTGAACCCGTACGGTCTGTTAGCCGGTTTAATCAGCCTGATGATGATCGTGGCGCACGGTGCAACTTACCTGCAGATGCGTACCACCGGTGATCTGCATGTGCGTGTGCGTAAAGCCACCACTATCACTGCTCTGCTGACATTTGTTCTGTTCGCGGCAGCCGGTGCATGGCTGATGTGGGGCGGTATCGATGGTTTCCGTGTTGTCTCTGACATCGACCATTTCGGTGCGTCTAACCCGGTCAATAAAGAAGTGGTACAGGAAGCAGGCGCATGGATGGCAAACTTCAATGCCTATCCAATCCTGTGGATCCTGCCTGCTATTGGTCTGGCATCACCTCTGCTGGTCGTGATGTTCACTGCAATGGATAAAGGCGCGTGGGCATTCCTGTTCACCTCGCTGACTATTGCCGGTGTGATCCTGACCTGTGGTACAGCAATGTTCCCGTTCATTATGCCTTCAAGCATCGACCCGAACGTTAGTCTGACCATGTGGGATGCAACTTCCAGCCTGTTTACTCTCCAGGTGATGACGGTTGTTGCGATTATCTTTGTACCACTTGTTCTCCTGTACACCATCTGGTGTTACGTGAAGATGGCAGGGCGTATTGATAAGTCCTTCATCGAAGAGAACAAACATACATTGTACTAAGGAGCAGACGAATATGTGGTATTTTGCATGGATCCTCGGAACGCTCCTGGCCTGTAGTATTGCTGTTATTGCAGCACTGGCTATTGAGCACCACGAAGATAAAGCCGCTTCAGGCGAGTAAGACGGATGCTGGATAAGTCTTACCAACTACTGGATAAGGGTCCTTTACGGGCCCTTGTCCTGATAATGGCGTTGGGGCTGGCATTGAGTGTGATCTGGGATCCGTCGCGTTTTGCGGCAAACACCAGTTCATTACAGATCTGGCAGGGACTGCTGATGATCTGGGCGGTATGCAGCGGCGCAATTTTCGGTCTGGCATTCCGGCCGAAGCGCGCAATCTGGAAGATTCTGTTCCATCCGCTTCCGGCGGTGGTGATTCTGGGTTACGGCCTTTATCATTTTTTCAGCTGATATAAACGTTTATGACTAAAAAGCCGTTCTGATGAACGGCTTTTTTTCTTTTCTGTTTCTGCCCTGGTTCACGGATAGTGCAGCAATGCGGCATTATCTGCAAAAAAGCGGGCAAAATAATCAATAAACACCCGGACCTTCTGCGGCAGATGCGCAGCGGGCGGAAATACCATATTGATGCTCTGATCCGGCACCGGCTGACGGGTGAATACCGGAACCAGTTTCTCCTCTGTCAGTTGTTCGCGGATATACCAGACCGGCAGCAGACTGTAACCCTGATGTGCCAGTGTCATGGTGCGGATCGCCTGAATCGAATTAGAGATAAACACCCGGTTGTCCGGCGCGGGCAGATGCTGACGCCAGCTGATACGGGCGGTCAGGTTGCTGTTGGCGATAAAGGGCAAAGCGGCGGGATCACTGCTCTCCGTCACCCGGTGCTGCCGGATAAACGCCGGCGTTGCCACATAACAAACCGGAAAATCAGCGAGTTTGCGGAACCGCAGGCCGCTGTCACTCAGCGTTCCCAGCCGGAACACCACATCCAGTTTCAGGGCAATCAAATCACTCAGACTGTGATCGACGCGGTAATCAGCTCTGATCAGCGGATAGCGCTCTGTGAAAGCAGGCAGTTGCGGCAGCAGAAATTGGCCGCCGAATTCTGCGGCGGCACTGAAACTCAGCGGTCCCTGTGGTTGCGCGGTCCCCGTTCTGACGGCATCCATCGCGCTGTCGAACTGTTGTAACAGCGGTTTGAATTGCTGATACAGTGCCTGGCCGGATTCTGTCAGCGTAAACTGCCGTGTGGTCCGGTGCAGCAGTGTGGTGCTGAGCTCGGATTCCAGGGCTTTGATATGCAGGCTGACCACCGATTTGCTCAGATTCAGGCGTGCAGCGGCCCGGGTAAAGGAACCGGTATCCACAACATAAATAAAGGTATTGATCTTCTCAACAGATGTAAGCATAAGATTGTTTCGTTTTTTCAAACAGTATTGTCTATTTTGATGCATAGACGGCTGCGGTCAACTGCTTTTACACTGCTGGCCGGAGGAAACCATGACTTATCGTTACCGTATCGCCCTGATTTTTTTACTGGGCTTTTTTATTGATTGTATCAATATCTTTATGTCGGCCATCACACTGCCTGCTATTGCAGAGGCAATGCAGGTGTCATCCCTGTCGGTGACCTGGGTGGCAAACAGCTATATTCTCGGACTGACACTGATTATCCCGCTCAGTCCCCGGCTGGCGGCCCGTTTCGGGATCCGCGAACTGATGACAGCCTCAATGCTGCTGTTTGCCGCAGCTGCAGTGCTGGCAGGCAGTGCAGAATCCTTTGCTTCGCTGATTTTCTGGCGTTTTTTACAGGGCGTGGCAGGCGGATTACTGATCCCGGCCGGGCAGTCACTGACTTTTCAGTATTTTCAGGGGCGTGAGCGAAGCAAGATATCCACCATTATTATGATGATCGCGCTGATTGCACCTGCGCTTTCCCCGATGGCAGGGGGAATCATTGTTGACCTGGCAGGATGGCGGCCTGTCTTTTATGTCAATGCCCCGGTGGCTCTCTTTACGGCACTGCTGGCCTGGTGCTGGATCCGTGAACCGAAAACGACTGCCGGAGAAGCAGCTGATCTCAAAGGGTTGCTTCTGGTCAGCCTGACGCTGGCATCCCTGCTGATTGCCCTCTCATTGTACGGGGAATACCACAATATCACCGGCGCACTGGCGCTCGGCGGACTGATGTTGTTCAGTGCAGGGCTTTATTACCGCCATTACCGGCAGACTCCGCAGGCGATTATTGATTTATCGCTGCTGAAAAATACCCGGTTGTGGCTCTCGGTTGCAGTGTATTACGCGGTACCGGGCGTATTCACCGGGGCGAACATCCTCGCTATCTTTTATCTGACCACGGTCCTCGGCCTGAGTACTGCCGTCACCGGTGCGTTTATGCTGCTGTATGCGGCGGGTGCCATGGTGGCCATGCTGATCAGCGGCACAGTCTATAACCGGACCGGTGCCGGGCGCCTGTTTATTATCAGTCTGCTGCTGCACAGCGGCGGTATCGCACTGTTTGCCCTGACAGACAGCCACACACCGTTATATTTCATCGGCCTGATTTATTTGCTGACCGGCACCGGCGGCGGCATCGCCGCAAACTGTGCACAAACCACCGCACTGTATGATTTTCACGGAACACAGCTGAACAAAGCCAGTGTGATCTGGAATATTAACCGCCAGGTGGTGTTCAGTATTGGTGCTGCCGTCATGATGACGCTGTATCAGACCCTGAATGCCATTGTTCCGGGACAGGCATTTGCCCTGACATTTCTGGGAGGCGCACTGGCCGGGCTTATCCCGCTGATTTTCCTGGCCCGCCCGCAGTTCCGTACTTCATTAAAATCCGCAGAGGAGATTATCCGTGAGTAATACCATATTTCAGCAGGCGTGTGACGAAATCCATCATGTCCATGACCTGATTTTTAAAACATTTACTGTCCCCGGAGCAGAAGGGCAGGCCGCACTGTCTGAGTTGCTGACCCATTTTACCCCTGAGTTTTCCATGACCGGTATCAGCGGGGCAGTGATTGATCTCGCGGCGGTGACGGCGATGTTTACCCGTATACAGGGTCAGAGACAGGGAGCACCGATTGAAACGGCGGAGTATCAGTGTGTCAGCCTGACAGAAAACACCATATCCGTGCGCTATCAGGAGACACAGCATTTTGCCGGAAGCACCACAGCACGGCGCTCGCTGGTTATTCTCCGCCGGGAGGATAACGGGAAGTGGCGGTGGCATTATTTACATGAAACACCGCTGTCTGCCTGAAATGCCGCCGGCGGTGTTTTCAGCCGGTAAATGCGGACGGAAATCCTGTTTTTATAAGATAAAAATAAGGTGATTTAATTTATGTAATTACAATAAGTTAGATTGCGTGGTAAATAAATCGGTAGCACAAAAATCCGGATAATTCCGGATTTTTGCGTATTCGTGGGGGAAAATGTCTTTTAATAAGTGTTTAATGATAGCTTTCAGAGCAAAAAATAACGCCCCTAAGGTGTTGTAATACGTAATAAAATATTTTTTCATCTCAACCCTTCCGGGGGCTTGCGTGTTGGATAAAGGCGAGTATGATTAGCGCGCGGACAAACGGGCTTTTCTTATCTTTACGAACTAAGCATTTTCAATACGTTTGCTCTTCACGTATAGTTTGCAAAGCATGTTGTCTGATAAAGGTAAGTTGCGGGATATTCAATGTTCAGTTGGCCAATACGGGTTTATTACGAAGATACCGATGCTGGTGGTGTGGTATACCACGGGCAGTATCTTGCATTTTTCGAGCGCGCCAGAACCGAAATGTTACGGGAACGGGGCTTTCATCAGCAGCGTCTGCTGGAAGAGCAGCTCGGCTTTGTGGTCCGCAAATTAACTATCGATTACCACCATCCGGCAAGGTTAGACGATCTGTTAGAGGTACGCAGTGAGATCACCGACATCCGTCGTGCGTCTCTGACATTTACGCAGACACTTATGCATAAAAACGGAACTCTTTTATGTCGCGCAGAGGTACTGGTCGCCTGCGTGAATATTTCTTTAATGAAGCCGGTAGCGCTTCCTGAGTCTATTGTCGCGGAGTTTAAGCAGTGACTGACATGAATATCTGGGATTTATTCCTGAAAGCAAGTTACCTCGTGCAATTTATCATGCTGGTATTGCTGGGCTTTTCTGTTGCCTCGTGGGCCATTATTATTCAGCGCACCAAAGTCCTGAATGCGGCCACCCGTGAAGCAGAAGCGTTTGAAGACAAATTCTGGTCAGGAATCGAACTGTCCCGTCTGTATAAAGAAAGCCAGGCCCGCCGTGATGAACTGAGCGGTACTGAGCAGATCTTCTACTCCGGCTTTAAAGAATTTGCCCGCCTGCATCAGGCGAATGTGCACTCTCCGCAGGCGGTGGAAACCGGTGCGGCGCGTGCAATGCGCATCTCCATGAACCGTGAGATGGAAAATCTGGAAAACCACATCCCGTTCCTTGGTACTGTCGGTTCTATCAGCCCGTATATCGGTCTGTTCGGTACAGTATGGGGGATCATGCACGCCTTTATCGCACTGGGTGCGGTAAAACAGGCAACATTACAGATGGTGGCACCGGGTATTGCGGAAGCACTGATTGCAACAGCAATCGGTCTGTTTGCGGCAATTCCTGCGGTTATGGCATACAACCGTCTTAATCAGCGCGTGAATAAATTAGAACAGAATTACGACAACTTCAGCGAAGAATTTCTGGCGATTTTACACCGTCAGGCCTTTGCTACTGCTGATAAGAAATAAGGCAGGAGATTATCATGGCACGTCATCGCGGACGCCGGCGGGAGCTGAAATCCGAAATTAACATTGTTCCTTTACTGGACGTGTTACTCGTGTTGCTGCTGATCTTCATGGCAACAGCGCCGATCATCAGTCAGAGTGTGGAAGTGGATCTGCCGGATGCCTCCGATTCACAATCCGTTTCCACCAATGATAATCCGCCGGTGATTCTGGAAGTCTCCGGTGTCGGCCGCTACACCCTGGTCGTGAAGCAGGATCGTCTGGAACTGTTACCGGAAGAGCAGATCATTGCTGCGGCAAAACAGTATCTGGCTGAAGATCCGAAGACTATTTTCCTGGTCGGCGGTGCCAAAGATGTGCCTTACGAAGAGATTATTAATGGCCTGAATATTCTGAAACAGGCCGGAGTGAAATCTGTGGGCCTGATGACGAAGCCGATGTAAGGTTTGTTATGCAGATGTTTTCACTCAGAAGGTTAGGGAATTAAGCGTGGGAAAGCTGAAAGAGCGTAAAGATAAATTAAATCGTTCTGTCATCACCTCTGTGGTGTTGCATCTTTTGCTGATTGCGCTTGTGATCTGGGGATCCTTTGTAACCAAATCAGGGCTGACCGGCGGCGGTGAGGGCGGTCAGGTGATCGACGCCATTATGGTTGATCCGAACGCCATGGTTGAAAATTTTAACCAGCAGCAACAGCAGCAGGCCAACGCAAAACAGGCTCAGGCGCAGCGCGAGAAAAAAGCGAAGCAGCAGGAAGAAGAATTACGTCAGAAAGAACTGCGTGAGCAGGAGCGCTTAAAAGCAATTGAAGAAGAGCGCCTGAAGACCGAACAACAAGTTGAAGACCAGAAAAAACAGGCTGAAGAGCAGCAAAAACAAGCTCAGGAAGCCGTGAAGAAAGCCAAAGAAGAGCAAAAGCTGGCGGAAGAAGCCGCTGCCAAAGCTCAGGCTGAAAAAGAAAAAGTGATTAAAGAGCAGGCACTGGCGAAGAAACAGGCTGACGAAAAAGCTGCCGCACAGAAAGCCGCTGAAGAAGAAAAAGCCAAAGCCGAAAAAGCGGCTCAGGAAAAAGCAGCCAAAGCAGAAGCCGCCAAAGCTGAAAAAGCAGCCAAAGACAAAGCAGCTAAAGAAAAGGCAGCCAAAGCCGCAGCGAAAAAACAGGCCAGTGAAGTCGATGACCTCCTCGGCGGACTGGCGTCCAACGCTCCGGGCACAGAAAGCGGCGGTGCATCCGCAGCCGGTCAGGGCGGTGGCAAGAAGAGCGGAACAAATTCGGATGGCGATATGAACGGTTATATCGCACAGGTCCGGTTAGCGATTCAGGCGAAGTTCTATAATGCGGATATGTACCGCGGTAAAACCTGTACGCTGGAAATTAATATCACTGATAAAGGTACGCTTATCAGTGTGAATGCGGTCGGTGGTGATGACGGTTTATGTCAGGCCGCACTCGCGGCGGCCAAACAGGCTCGTATTCCTGCGCCGCCGAGCAAATCGGTCTGGCAGCAGTTTAAGAATACCAAACTGGACTTTAAGCCGGAATAAGCTGTAATACAGCGTGACGAACCAGATATATCCGGGTATTAGTTTTTACTGTGGTATCTGGTTTTGGTTATGAACGTTTGTTAAAATACGGGTTTGATGCGGGCATTGGCGCAACGAGGGAGAGAGAATGAAGCAGGCAGTGAAATACATGCTCGGTTTTCTGATGCTGTGGGCGGCAGTTGCTCAGGCTGAAGTTCGTATCGAGATTACTCAGGGTGTTGATTCAGCACGTCCTATCGGCATTGTACCTTTCCAGGTCGCCGGCGGCGGCGCTGTACCGGAAGAAGTCGGCGCGATCATTGCTGCTGACCTGCGTAACAGCGGGAAATTTAACCCGATCGACCCTAACCGTATGCCGCAGTTACCGGGTACCGCGTCTGAAGTGGTTCCTGAGTCCTGGACGGCGTTAGGCATTGATGCTGTTGTTGTCGGCCAGGTTCAGCCGGGTGCTGACGGCAACTATCTGGTGAGCTACCAGCTGGTGGATACCTCCGGTTCCCCGGGCAGCGTGCTTGCACAGAACCAGTTTAAAGTCACCAAACAGTGGCTGCGTTATGCGGCACACACTGCCAGTGATGAAGTATTTGAGAAATTAACCGGTATTCGTGGTGCATTCCGTACCCGGATCGCTTATGTGGTGGTTAAAAACAGCGGTGACTATCGTCACGAGCTGCGCGTGTCTGATTATGACGGCTACAACCAGTTCACCGTTCACCGTTCACCTGAGCCGCTGATGTCACCGGCATGGTCACCGGATGGCGAGAAACTGGCGTATGTTACCTTTGAGAGCGGAAGTTCAGCCCTGGTTATTCAGAATCTGTCCAGCGGACAGGTGCGTCAGGTTGCTTCATTCCCGCGTCACAACGGTGCACCGGCATTTTCACCGGACGGAACCAAACTGGCATTTGCGTTATCAAAAACCGGTAGTCTGAATCTGTATGTGATGGATCTCGGCTCAGGCCAGATGCGTCAGGTAACAGATGGTCGCAGTAATAACACTGAACCTTCATGGTTCCCGGACAGCCAGACGTTAGCGTTCACGTCTGACCAGGCTGGTCGTCCGCAGATCTATAAGGTTGGTATTAATGGCGGTGCGCCTGAGCGCCTGACGTGGGATGGGACTCAGAACCAGAATGGTGACGTCAGTGCTGACGGCAGTTTCCTGGTAATGGTCAGTTCAGGCGGCGGGAAACAGCATATCGCCAAACAAGATCTAGTAGCGAACAATTTCCAGATTTTAACGGATACGTTCCTAGATGAAACGCCAAGTATCGCACCTAACGGCACTATGGTTATTTATAGCTCCTCACAAGGTATGGGAACTATATTGCAGCTGGTTTCGACCGACGGGCGTTTCAAAGCGCGTCTTCCGGCGACTGACGGACAGGTAAAATTCCCTGCCTGGTCGCCGTATCTGTGATGCATTAAAAATATGTATGGCAAATTATAAAAGGATCAAAGAGATGCAACTTAACAAAGTGCTTAAAGGGCTGATGTTAGCTTTACCTGTTCTGGCTGTTGCTGCATGTAGTTCTAACAAAAACGACCAGGCGGATGCGGGCACTGTCGACAATGGCGCAAACGCCGGTATGTCTGCGGAAGAACTGGCACGCCAGCAGCTGCAGGAACTTCAGAACAACAATATCGTATACTTCGGTTTCGACAAATACGATATCTCTCCTGAATTCCAGCAAATGCTGGATGCACACGCTGCATTCCTGCGCAACAACCCTTCTTACAAAGTAACTGTAGAAGGTCATGCTGACGAACGTGGTACTCCTGAGTACAACATCGCACTGGGCGAGCGTCGTGCTAACGCAGCGAAAATGTACCTGCAGGGTAAAGGCGTTAACGGCGAACAAATCTCTATCGTTTCTTACGGTAAAGAGAAGCCGGCAGTTCTGGGTCACACCGAAGCTGACTACGCTAAAAACCGTCGTGCTGTAATCGTATACTAAGAGATATACATGAAAAGTAACTTCAGACGCCTGATGGTGAGTCTGTCGTTATTGATAGGTGTAGCGGCCCCCTGGGCCGCTATTGCTCAGGCACCCATCATCAATATCGGCTCAGGCTCCACTGATGACCGCCTCACGCAGCTCGAGCGTATTTCTAACGCTCATGGTCAGCTATTAACCCAACTTCAGCAACAAGTCATGGACAACCAGCGCGATATCGACATGCTGCGCGGGCAAATCCAGGAAAGTCAGTACCAGCTGAATCAGTTGACAGAACGCCAACGCGAACTTTTCTCACAGGTGGATTCCCTCACCGGTGGCGGCAGTGCATCAACAGATAATACATCCGCGGCATCCGGTAATACGGACTCTGCGGGTACTGCCGCAACCTCAGCTCCTGCTGCTGCAAGTAAGGGCAATGAGAAAGATGACTATAACGCCGCGGTAAACATGGCGATGAACACCAAAGATTATGATGGTGCAATCAGCGCATTTCAGAGTTTTATCCAAAGCTATCCGAAATCCGGTTATCTTCCTAATGCCAATTACTGGTTAGGTCAGATGAACTACAACAAAGGCAAAAAAGATGACGCCGCGGCGTATTTTGCTTCTGTGGTAAAGAACTGGCCGAAATCCCAGAAAGCAGGGGAGTCCTTCTATAAAGTCGGGCTGATCATGCAGGAGAAAGGGGATAAAGCGAAAGCGAAAGCGATTTATCAGCAGGTTGTCGCAAAATATCCGGGCTCTTCCGGTGCGAAACTGGCTGAGAAAAAACTGGCTGGTTTATAACCGCCGGTTTATTTTTTTGCTCAGAGTATAGCCCCGACCGGAGAGTTTTTTGCTCAACCGGGGCTAAGTGAGTGAATTATAAGCGTTTGAATAAGTTAATTTGAAAAAATCGTTGCACCGGCCGGATAAATCAGTATTATATCGTGCCGTTGGCAAGAGAGTACGGGTCGTTAGCTCAGTTGGTAGAGCAGTTGACTTTTAATCAATTGGTCACAGGTTCGAATCCTGTACGACCCACCATTCTCTTTTGCCCGAAATCTGAAACGGGTCGTTAGCTCAGTTGGTAGAGCAGTTGACTTTTAATCAATTGGTCACAGGTTCGAATCCTGTACGACCCACCATTTCAGAGTCCCTCAGCAGTATTACGATGGGTCGTTAGCTCAGTTGGTAGAGCAGTTGACTTTTAATCAATTGGTCACAGGTTCGAATCCTGTACGACCCACCATCGTAACCATTTTCCCTCTGATTTTTGTTCTCCCCCGGCATCACACCGGCGATCATCCGTTTGTTATTATTCATTCTCCGGCGCAAGTAAATCATCGGCATTCAGCCGGTCAGTGACCAGTGCAATAATTTTATCTGCCAGCGTTATATCGATATCAAATTTCTGTGTTTCAATCACGCGGAGTGCCACATCGCGGTAGAGTGTCAGCATCGCCATATGCGCCCGTGCGGCACGGACACGATCACGGTTATCCAGTGTCGCCATAAAACGCCCGTACAGGCCCGGAGGCAGCCAGGTGCCCAGATGACGCCCCGCATACCAGACATCCTGTGTACCGTCACTACGAAGCAGCACATGCCACTCCAGCAGGGTGATCAGCCACTGTTTCATCGCCACATCCCGCAGACGGGCAGTCCAGAGTTCATTGCGCAGATAATAAACCGGCACCTGTGAGGCTTCCAGCCAGAAGTTCTGCCAGTTTTCCAGGAATGTCTGCTGATCCGGCGGAGTGAGCACGGCAGCCGGATCGGCATACTCAGGCAACCCGGCAGTGAGACCGGTTTTATCCAGCAGAACGGCATAACCGCGCTGATAGATGCTGTCCAGCCCGTGTTCGGCCATCTGTGTGATACGTTTGCGCCCGGCCAGCACAAAATCAACTTTACGGCCTTTCTCATACAGAACCTGACAAGACGGCCAGCAGAGGCTGTCGTCTTCGCGTGAAGCCGCTTTGCGGATAATCAGCGGCACACCAAACCGGCTCAGCCAGCGGCTGTCCTGAAACAACTCATCATGACTGCTGCCGATCAGTTCGGCATTAATATCCGAAAAACGGTCTGCCTGGTTCTGGCGTGCCACAGAGCCGGTGATAATGACCGCATCGATACGGGGATCTAATAGGGCAAAAGAAATTATATTGTTTATAATTTGCTCAATTGATTCCATCTTACATCTCATTCATATAATTGATAGCTGGGCTGATAGTACGTCATAAACAAAAATAGCGGGAGAGTTCAGGTTAAAAAAACGTTATCATGTTTAGCATATTAAACAAATGCTGTTACGATGGGATGATTTTACTGAAAACAGCAGGGAAGGATACAGTTAACTAAACCTGTTATCAGTGGCTGGCCGCCGGTGACAGGAAATATACTTAACACAGGTGACGGAATGGAATTTTTTGATATTAATAATATTCTCGTGGTGATCCCTTACTGGAAAGAAGGGTCTTATGCTCTGTCCTGGATTGAAGCGGTGGGAGCAACCGCCGGGTTGTTATGTATCTGGCTGGCAAGCCTGGAAAAAACAATCAATTATCTGTTTGGCCTGATTAACGTCACGCTGTTTGCGGTGATTTTCTTTCAGATCCAGCTCTATGCCAATCTGCTGTTACAGATTTTCTTCTTCGCCGCCAATATTTACGGCTGGTATGCCTGGAGCAGACAAAATGAGAAAGCAGAAGCGGAGCTGAAAATCCGCTGGATGCCACTGCGGCAGACTGCCGTGATTGCGGCGGTTTCTCTGGCGGCGATTTTACTGCTGGCGCGTTTTATCGACCCGGTCTTTACGTGGCTGGCACAGAGCATGGTCAGTATACTGAATGCCGCAGGGGCTGATCTGGCAATGCCGGTATTGCTGCCCGATGCTTTCCCGTTCTGGGATGCAGCCATGACGGTATTGTCTGTGGTGGCGATGATCCTGATGACCCGCAAACTGGTGGAAAACTGGCTGCTGTGGGTGGTTATCAATATGATCAGTATTGTGATTTATGCCCTTCAGGGTGTGTACGCGCTGTCGCTGGAATATATTATCCTGCTGGGTGTGGCGCTCAACGGTTCGCGGATGTGGATAAAAGCAGCGAAGCAGCCGTAAAACTATTTTCAGTGCAATAACCGGGGGATTATAATGAGAGTCCGGTAATAATCGGATTCTCATTAATCAGCAATAAAAGGAAACGCCTGTGGCCGGTGGCAGCTTACTCGCACTACTCGATGATATCGCAACTGTACTGGATGATGTCTCTGTGATGACCAAAATGGCCGCCAAAAAGACATCCGGGGTACTGGGGGATGACCTGGCGCTGAATGCTCAGCAGGTGGCCGGTGTCCGCGCTGAGCGGGAGATCCCGGTGGTCTGGGCGGTGGCGAAAGGCTCCTTTCTCAATAAACTGATTCTGGTGCCGCTCGCACTGCTGATCAACGCCTTTGCTCCCTGGGCTGTTACGCCGCTTCTGATGGTCGGCGGGGCGTTTCTGTGTTTTGAGGGGGCGGAAAAACTGGCGCATAAGTTTCTGCATAAAGCCGGTGATGAGCCGGGTGAAACGGCGCCGGCGGAAGATTTTCAGATACCGGAAGAGTTGGCCGCATTCGAGAAACGCAAAGTCAAAGGCGCCATCCGCACCGATTTTGTGTTATCGGCGGAGATTATTGCTATCACCCTCGGTATTGTTGCCACCTCTCCCTTTATTAATCAGCTCGTGGTGTTGTCGGTGATTGCGATCATTATGACTATCGGGGTATACGGCCTGGTGGCCGGGATTGTCAAACTCGATGATCTGGGATTTTACCTGCAGAAGAAATCAGCCGCGCTGCTGAAAAAACTGGGTGACGGACTGATCCACGCCACGCCGTATTTAATGAAAACCTTATCAGTCGTCGGGACAGCGGCCATGTTTATGGTCGGCGGCGGTATTCTGACACACGGCATTCCGTTTATTCATAACCTGATTGAAAGTCTTGCTCAGCAGAGTGCACAACTCCCGGCACTCGGCAGCATATTGCACTTTATGACCCCACCGGTTGCCAATTTATTGTTTGGTCTCGTCGCCGGTCTGGTGATTGTTGCGCTGATTACCGCTGTTAAGCGTATTAAAACGGGATTAGCGGCATAAATACCCTTCTCACGGGCAGCGGCTGATGAAGCCGCTGTTTTCCTTCTGATTCATAATAATTTGTCCTGTTGATCTGAATATTTTCGGGGTGAAAAATTAATTTCAATTCCGGCGGCAGCTAATTGTTTACAGCTTGTTGACAAGCAGTTAGATTAAAATAACGACAATAATGAAACGGGACACCGGAAGAGACGGGTTATGAATTATCAGAACGATGATGTAAAAATAAAAGAAATTCGGGAATTATTACCGCCAGTGGCGTTATTAGAGTCATTTCCCGCGACTGAGACTGCCGCAGACACCGTTCGCCGCACCCGTCATGCAATCCACGAAATCCTGGAAGGCCGGGATGATCGCCTGCTGGTCGTTATCGGGCCATGCTCAATTCACGACCCGAAAGCGGCGGTTGAATATGCGGATCGCCTGCTGACATTACGCAAAGAACTGAAAGGTGAGCTGGAAATCGTCATGCGCGTCTATTTTGAAAAACCGCGCACCACGGTCGGCTGGAAAGGGCTGATCAACGATCCGCACCTCGACCACTCTTTTGCCATCAATGATGGTCTGCGTATTGCCCGCAAACTGCTGCTGGATATCAATGATAAAGGCTTACCGGCAGCCGGTGAGTTTCTGGATATGATCACCCCGCAGTATCTGGCGGATCTGATGAGCTGGGGTGCTATCGGTGCCCGTACCACGGAATCTCAGGTACACCGTGAGCTGGCCTCCGGGTTGTCCTGCCCGGTCGGGTTTAAAAACGGTACAGACGGTACCATCAAAGTCGCCATTGATGCCATTAACGCCGCCGGGTCGCCGCACTGTTTTCTGTCCGTGACCAAGTGGGGACATTCGGCCATCGTGAACACCACCGGTAACGGTGACTGCCATATCATTCTGCGTGGCGGTAAAAAACCTAACTACAGCGCGGAAGATGTCAGTGCGGTAAAAGAAGGGCTGGCACAGGCCGGTCTGGCACCGCGTATCATGATCGATTTCAGCCACGCTAACAGCAGCAAACAGTACAAGCGTCAGATGGATGTGAGCACCGATGTGGCACAGCAGGTTGCCGGTGGTGAGAAAGCCATTATGGGTGTGATGGTGGAAAGCCACCTTGAGGAAGGGAACCAGAACCTGGAAGGTGATGCGCCGCTCGTGTACGGCAAGAGCGTGACAGATGCCTGCATCGGCTGGGAAGATACCGAAACCCTGCTGCGTCAGCTGGCAGATGCGGTAAAAGCCCGCCGCAGCTGATTTCGCCGGAAGCATTAATCCCGGAAAATAAAAAACCCTGACACTGTCAGGGTTTTTTTCACCAAAGAAAGCGGATTACTTCGCTTTACCCTGGTTAGCAACAGCAGCGGCTTTGGCAGCAATCGCATCCTGGTCGCCCAGGTAATAGCGGCGCAGCGGCTTCATGTTTTCATCAAACTCATACACCAGCGGCACTGCGGTCGGGATGTTCAGCTCGAGGATTTCATCTTCGCTCATGTTATCCAGATATTTCACCAGCGCACGCAGGGAGTTACCGTGTGCAGCGATGATCACTTTCTCACCGGAAGCAATGCGTGGTTTGATAACATCAGTCCAGTAAGGCACAACGCGGTCGATAGTGATCGCCAGGCTCTCAGTGGCAGGCAGTTCGCTTTCTGCCAGTTTCGCATAACGCGGATCGTGGCCCGGGAAGCGCTCATCACTTTTTTCCAGTGCCGGCGGGGTAATGGCAAAACCGCGACGCCACAGTTTGACCTGCTCGTCACCGTATTTTGCAGCGGTTTCCGCTTTATCCAGACCCTGGAGTGCGCCGTAATGGCGTTCGTTCAGTTTCCAGCTTTTCTCAACCGGCAGCCACTGCTGGTTTACCTGATCCAGGATATTCCACAGTGTGTGAATAGCGCGTTTCAGTACAGAGGTATAGGCGAAATCAAAAGAGAAGCCTTCTTTTTTGAGTAACTGACCAGCCTCTTGTGCTTCAGCACGGCCTTTTTCAGATAACTCAACATCAGTCCAGCCGGTAAAGCGGTTCTCTTTGTTCCACTCACTTTCACCGTGACGTACAAGCACCAGTTTAGTTACTGCCATAGCGTAAACTCCTGTTGTGTTTCAGATAGGGGGTTTCAGAATTGAAACAGACCCGGCACATTGCCCATTATATTGGTCACCGGCGCCTTTCGGCAAACTTTCCGCACAGGTATTTCCGCCGGGGCCTGTGCTGAAGAGATCAATTCCGTCCTGTTTACCGGATAGTGTATACCAAAACTGAATCGATTCCGCTATAAATGTTTACGCAAAGTGTGATACACAGGAAAAAACGGTTTTTTACGCCACCTTAAACGGCCAGGTAAAAAACAGCAGATGGCAGAGGTTCAGCGCGAAGTGAAACCCTGTCGCCACCCACAGCCGTCCGCTCCACATCCAGGCCAGCCCGTAGATAACCCCTGCCAGACCGGCAAAGACAACCAGCAGCGCTCCTCCGGCAATATGTGCCAGGCCGAAGACAGCGGCTGCAATAAACAGCGCGGCATAGGGCGGCAGATACCGGGAAAGCACCTGCTGAATAGCCCCCCGGAACAGCGCTTCCTCTGCGAGGGAGACAAAAAACAGATTCGCCAGCATAAACGCCGGCAGCCAGCGCGGCAGATGCGGTTCAAACCCCAATCCGCCAAGCGTGGTTGCCAGTAACAATAGTGCAGGTACGGAGAAAGCCAGTAACAGCCAGTGCAGGCGGGTGGCCCGGCGCAGCGGCGCGGTGACAAAAAGCTGCGGAATGATGATGATCAGCACAAACGGAAGCAGTGCTTTATCGGCATTAAACCAGAATGAATAGGGCGGACTGTGCGGCCCGGCAGCCTCCGGCGGCATCCAGCGCAGGTTGTGGAATCCCGGCAGCAGATGAAAAGCCAGACCCGGCACGACGGTGATCACCAGTAGTGTCAGCAGTACACGCTGCCATGAGCGTGGTGCGGTATAAGGCCGTGCGACAGCCAGAAGGATAGCAAACCACAGGGTGAGCAGGGCATGCCAGTCCATCACACCGGTAAACAGGGCGCTGATGGTGGCAGCCAGAAGTGTTGCCAGTGACAGTGTCCGGTGAAATTGTAATAACAGCAGAGATAATGCAAGTAAAAGCCAGGTCATGGAATTGTGTCAGAGAATCAGAAAAGGAGTGTGCAGGGTAAAAGAGAAGCCAGTGATGCGCCAGCAAAAAAGCAGACTGATAATGATTTTTAATCAGATTATTCTTAATAACGGACTGAATACATTCAGAAAATAACGGCTGTTTCCGGTGCAGTAAAAAAGTAAAACAGCCGTTTGATAAAAAGATTACAACGTATTGATTTCGTAACGATAACTACCGTTATCAGGAATAAATGCCAGCCGCCGGTTGATACAGGCCGGGGTATCCTCGCTGTGATGGCTGACAAACAGCAGCTGGGTATCACCACGGCTTATCATAATATCGATAAAACGCAGCACCAGCAGGCGGTTGAGTGTATCCAGCCCCTGTAACGGCTCATCAAGGATCAGCATTGCAGGGTGTTTTACCAGGGCCCTGGCAATCAGTATCAGCCGCTGCTGCCCCCACGACAGGCTGTGGAACGGAGCATCGCGGTACGCTTTCAGACCGAGCAGCGCCAGCCACTCATCCGCCAGTTTTACCTGCCGGTCTGACGGTTTCTGATAGAGCCCGACAGAATCGAAATAACCGGAAATCAGCGTGTTACGCACACTGATATTGACGCGGTAACTGAGGTGGATGCTGTTACTGACATACCCGATATGGCGTTTGATATCCCACACCGTTTCTCCGCTGCCCCGGCGGCGGCCGAACAGCGTCAGGTCATTGCTGTAGCCCTGCGGATGATCACCGGTGATCAGACTGAGCAGTGTGGATTTACCCGCGCCGTTCTCGCCGGTGATTTGCCAGTGCTCACCGGGCAGCACCTGCCAGGTCAGATCATTGAGGATGGGCTTATCGTTATAGCTGACACAGCCGTGATTGAGGATCACCCGCGGAATATCCGGCGCAAGGCGTTCTGCGGACGGGTCATCCCGCTCCGGCAGCGTCAGATGCTCTGTCTGCTCACTACGGGCCAGCTGTGCCTGTAATAGTGCGGATAAGGTATCCGCTGGTGCCAGCACACAGTCTGTCAGCAGCCCGGCGCGGGTGATAAAGTCCGGAATATCACTGAAACGGTTGAGGATCAGAACAACCGTCAGCCCGCCCTCTGCAAGCTCTGCCAGCATCTCACTGAGCATACGGCGGGAATCGGTATCCAGCCCGTCATAAGGCTCATCCAGCACCAGTAAATCCGGCTCTGTCATCAGTGCCTGACACAGCAGGGTTTTGCGGGTTTCACCGGTGGAAAGGTATTTAAAGCGGCGTGACAGGCGATCAGAAATCCCGAACTGCGCCGCCAGCTGCAGGCAGCGCTCATTATCACGATGCTCCGCCTGAATAATCTCAGCGGTGGTACGGCCGTTATCGGTGTCATCGCCATCCATCAGGTCGGTATTATTGCGGTTCCACTCTTCATCAATCAGCGCCTGTAATTTCTCAAACGCGACCAGAACCGGACGGCGGAAAGTGTTGCTCATCTCCCCGGAAAGCAGCGGAAGTTCCTGAATCAGCGCGCGGGCAAGGGCAGATTTTCCACTGCCGTTAGTGCCGATAAAGGCGTGGTGCTGACCGCTTTCCAGCTGTAATGACGGAACAGAAAGCTGTTTATCCGCGCTTAACCGGAAGACCCCTTGTGTGATGTGCAGATATGCCATAGTGAACAGCCTTATTATTAGTTTAATTATTCACCAGAAATAAGCGGAACCGGCAGGGATGTCAAGATATGGTACCGGTGTTACATCCCGTATCATGAAAAGAAGATCTGCTTCACAGAAACGTCATCATTCAGTCTGCTGTTTTTGTTATACTTTTTGGTACAGAAATCAGGGCATCACGGAAATTAACCGGAAGAGAGGGCAGGGTGAGAACAGGATTAAAATATTCGGTGCTGGCATTACTGGTCAGCGGAACGGTCAATGCCGCGACAGTGGATCTGCGGGTGATGGAAACCTCGGATATTCACAGTAACTTAATTGACTTTGATTATTTCAAAGACAAACCGACAGAGCAGTTTGGTCTGGTCCGCACCGCCGGTTTAATTAAAGCGGCAAAAGGTGAAGCCACCAACGCAGTATTAGTGGATAACGGGGACTTAATTCAGGGCAGCCCGCTGGCGGATTATATGGTCAGTAAAGGGTTAAATGACGGTGAAGCCCATCCGGCACATAAGCTGATGAATACCATGGGTTATACCGTCGGAAACTTCGGTAACCATGAATTTAACTTTGGCCTGGATTATCTGAAAAAAGCCATTGCCGGTGCGGATTTTCCGTATGTGAATGCCAATATTATTGATGAGAAAACCGGTAAGAATCTGTTTACCCCTTATATTATCGTTGATACCCCGGTTAAAGATCGCGACGGCAAAGAGCATGTGATTAAAATCGGCTATATCGGTTTTGTACCGCCGCAGATCCTTATCTGGGATAAAGCGAATCTGGAAGGAAAAGTCCGCGTCAATGATATTACGGAAACCGCGAAAAAATTTGTGCCGCAAATGAAGGCAGAAGGTGCGGATTTAATTGTCGCTATTCCGCACTCCGGTTTTTCTCAGGAGCCGTATAAAGCCATGGCTGAGAACTCGGTTTATTATCTCAGTGAAGTACCGGGTATTAATGCCATTATGTTCGGTCACTCGCACGGTGTATTTCCGGGCAAAGACTTTGCGGATATCAAAGGCGTTAATATTGAGCAGGGAACCGTTAACGGTATTCCGGCAGTGATGCCCGGCCAGTGGGGGGATCACCTCGGCGTGGTGGATCTGGTGCTGAATAATGATGACGGTGCGTGGAAGGTGGCGGATGCCAAAGCACAGGCGCGTCCGATTTATGACAAAGTCAATAAAAAGCCGCTGGTGGTACGGGATGACAAGCTGGCTTCTGTGATTGATGAGCAGCACAATGCGACCCGGACCTTTGTCGGCAAACTGATTGGTAAATCACCGGATAATATGTACAGCTACCTTGCCTTGCTGCAGAGCGACCCGACGGTGCAGATTGTGAATAATGCACAGACTGATTATACCCGCCGCTTTATTCAGGGCGATCCGGATCTGGCAGATTTACCGGTGCTGTCAGCGGCTGCACCGTTTAAAGTGGGCGGACGCAAAAATGCCCCGGCGGATTTCGTCGAGGTGGAAAAAGGGGATATGACGTTCCGCAACGCGGCGGATCTCTATCTCTACCCGAATACGCTGGTGGTGGTGAAAGCGACCGGTGCGGAAGTGACCGAATGGCTGGAGTGCTCCGCCGGGATGTTCAATCAGATTAACCCGCAGTCAGAGGCACCGCAGAGCCTGGTCAACTGGGATGGTTTCAGAACCTATAATTTCGATACCATTTCCGGGATCAACTATCAGATAGACCTGACACAACCGGCAAAATATGATGTGGAGTGCCAGACAGTCAATCCGCAGGCCAACCGTATCAAAAATGTGACTTATCAGGGTAAGCCGATTGATCCGAAAGCGGTTTTCCTGGTTGCCACCAATAACTACCGTGCTTACGGCGGAAAATTTGCCGGTACCGGTGACAAACATATTGCGTTTGCCTCACCGGATGAAAACCGCAGTGTGCTGGCCGGTTATATCGCGGCAGAAACCAAAGCGAAAGGTGCGGTATCAGCGCAGGCTGAGCAAAACTGGACATTTGTGCCGGTGAAAACGGATAAGAAATTAGATATCCGCTTTGAAACTTCACCGGGCGATAAAGCCACACAGTTTATTAAAGAAAATGCCCATTACCCGATGACCCGGGTCGGGACGGATGATGTGGGTTTTGCGGTTTATCAGGTTGATTTAACAGCGAAGTAAGCAGTTACTCACGAAAGCCGCCGTCAGCGGCGGCTTTTATCATCATTTTTATCAGCATAATGTGGCAATAATCACCTGGTCCGCATTAAACAGCGCGGTGACGTCATCACCTTCTTTCAGTTGCTGCCTGTCGGCATCCTGATTATCCAGGGTGGAGCATAATTGTGCGCCGCCGGTCAGTGTCACCATCACCTCGCTGTTTTCCGCACCTCTGGCAACGGAACAGATACGTCCGCTCAGACGGTTGTCATAATCCGTGCTGTTTTCTGCGGATTTGCTGATTTTCACCCACGGCGCTTTAATCAGAGTAAGTACTTCTTTACCGACTGATAAGCCCAGCCGGTTGGCACTCTGTTCCGTCAGGGCAACGGCAAGTTCGGTCTTTTTATCCGCCAGCAGGACATTCACATGCTGCTGCACATGAGAATGGTTGCGCGACATAATTGTGCCGAAGAACTGGTTACGGGCACTGGTCTGCAATGAGAAGCGGGAGATGGCCGCCAGCAGGCTGTCGAGGGGCAGCGAATCATCCTTAAGAACATCAAAGGCTTTCTGCTGGATCTGTGCCAGCAGATCATAAAGCTGAAGTAAGCGCTCACCATAGCGTGTCAGTGTCGCGCCGCCGCCGCCTTTGCCGCCGGTGGCCCGGTCAACAATGGTTTCCTCGGCAAGCTGGTTCATCTCATTGATGGCATCCCAGGCGCTTTTGTAACTGATTCCGGCCAGTTTTGCCCCCTGACTGATGGAGCCGGTGGCTCTGACCTGTTTGAGTAAGGAAATCCGCCGCGGATCGGCAAATAAATGACCTTCTGATTTCAGTGTTAATAAAATATCCAACGGAAAATACCCCGTATATTAATCAGACAGAATCACCGGCGCAGTCTCTCCGCCCGGTGCGGCTTTACTTTCCGGTTAGTGTAGCAAACTGCGTTTTTTTTTCATCTGCCAATATGGCGGTTTAAGTTTACTTAAAAATTCATGAACCGGATAAAAACAGGTATGGTATAGGAATTGATTATCAGCCAGAGATTATTTCATGCAGAATGTATTATTTCGTCTTCATCAGGCAGTCAAGGATTCCCCGGAACCGGAAGGGGCTGAAACAGAAGAATTTGCCCGTATGCTGGCAGAACAGCCATTCTGGGCTGAATCACAGGATCATGAAAGTGGCGGACAAATTGGTCTGGCATTCACTCAGGGGGAAGATGATGAAGAACCTCTGCTGCTCGTTTATATGCGTGATGATGGCGGTCATGAAGCACCTGCAAAAGTCGCGGAAGAAATGGCATCCGGTGAGCGGGAATATACCTGGCTGCCGGGCGCGTTTTTACTGGGACTGAGCAGGAAAATTGATTTCACACTGTGCATCATCGGTGAGGATGGGCAAACCCTGCCACTGAACAGCCAGTTTATGAAAATGATGTTTCTCTATATTCAGGAGCTTTACCGCGAAGACGATGAAGGTGAAACACCGGTACAATCCCCGGCTGCCCCTGTCTCACCACGCAGCAGTATTGTGGAAAAACCCGGCAGTGCCGGAAAAGTGATAGGTTTTCTGATTCTGGCGGCGGCTATTGTGGCGGTTGTTTACTTTATGCAGACCTGACAGCACGAATCGCCATGCTTTCCGGGGTGTGATTTATATAGAATAGCGGCCATTATGACGCTATTATAGTCATGCTGAATATCCTTTTCGCCTGATATAAAGAGATTAAGTGCTATGTTTGAGTTAGTTAAAAGTTTAGGTTTCGCACTGTTAATGGTTCCTGTTGTTATGACAGGCCTGGCGGCTCTGATCTGGGGATTAGGTGAAATTTTCAACCTGATTTCAAAAGGCGAGCGCCGCGAAAAGCAGCTCTGATTATACCGTATTCAGGATTACCTGCGTTCGCGGGTAATCCGTCTTTGTTTCTGTTTTCCCGCTCATTATCTGCGTAATTCCCCTCATTTTATATTGTTTTCCGCTTAACTGCCGATAGTGGGATAAACCTCCTTTCATTTTTCGTTGTATCTTGTTATATACAACGGGTTAATCCTAATCTATCCTGGTGGAAAAAATGAAAAAACAGTTCAGTAAGTTATTGGCCGGTGTTGTTATCTCTGCTGCTGTCATGAGTCAGGCATGGGCCGCTGAAAAAGTGACCGTATTTGCTGCGGCATCACTGACAAATGCGGTTGATGAAATCTCGGCAAAATATAAGCAGGAGAAAAAAGGTGAAGTGGTCGCGTCTTATGCGTCTTCTTCCACCCTGGCCCGTCAGATTGAAAATGGTGCTCCGGCAGATATCTTTATTTCTGCTGACCAGAAATGGATGGATTATGCCCAGGAGAAAAACCTGATCATCAATGACACCCGTAAAACCCTGCTGGGTAATGAGCTGGTGCTGATTGCCGCGAAAGACAGCAAAATTGATAAAGTTGATATTAATAAGCAGACTGACTGGGTTAAATTACTGGATGGCGGCCGTCTGGCTGTCGGCGATCCTGATCATGTGCCGGTTGGTATCTATGCACAGGAAGCCCTGGAAAACCTGGGTGCCTGGAAAGCCGTTGATCCGATGCTGGCCCGCACTAATAATGTGCGCAGCGGCATGGCGCTGGTGGAACGCGGTGAAGCGCCGCTGGGTATCGTGTACGGCTCTGATGCGGTTGCCAGTGATAAAGTGAAAGTGGTCGGTATTTTCCCGGCAGATAGCCATAAACCGGTTGAATATCCGATTGCTATCCTGAAAGATCGCAATAATGCCGATGTTAAAGGTTTCTATGATTACCTGCAGACACCGGAAGCAAAAGAGATCTTCAAACGTTACGGTTTCAGCCCTCTGTAATAAGTAAGGACTAACAGACAGCGATGTTGAATGAGTATGAATGGCAGGCGGTCATCCTCAGCCTGAAAGTATCAACGGTCGCCGTGGCAGCCAGTCTGCCGTTCGGCATACTGATGGCATGGGTACTGGTGCGCTGCCGTTTTCCGGGCAAGTCGCTGCTGGACAGTCTTATCCACTTACCGCTGGTGTTACCGCCGGTGGTAGTGGGTTATCTGCTGCTGATCAGCATGGGGCGCAAAGGCATTATCGGTGAGTGGCTCTATAACTGGTTCGGCTTCAGTTTTACCTTCAGCTGGCGCGGTGCCGCGCTGGCTGCGGCTGTGGTGGCTTTTCCGCTGATGGTGCGGGCTATCCGTCTGGCACTGGAAGCGGTGGATATGCGCCTGGAGCAGGCGGCACGGACACTCGGGGCTTCCCCGCTGCGGGTCTTTTTCACCATCACACTGCCGCTGTCGCTGCCGGGTATTATTGTCGGTACTGTGCTGGCATTTGCCCGTTCGCTGGGGGAATTCGGCGCGACAATCACCTTTGTTTCCAATATCCCGGGGGAAACCCGGACTATCCCGCTGGCCATGTACTCCCTGCTTGAAACGCCGGGGGCGGAAATGGACGCAGCGCGGCTCTGTATTATCGCCATTGTTCTGGCACTGGCTTCACTGCTGGCCTCGGAATGGCTGACCCGCTGGGGACGCAAACGCCTGGGGGTTGCCACATGTTAGTGCTTGATTTTGAACAACAGCTCGGTGATTTATCGATGGTGATCAATACCGAACTGGCCAGTGACCGTATTACCGCTGTCTTCGGGCTCTCCGGGGCAGGGAAAACCTCCTTTATCAATGTGATCGGCGGGCTGACAAAACCGCAGAAAGGGCGGATTGAGCTTAACGGTCACACACTCGTCAATATTGAAAAACGTATCTGTCTGCCGCCGGAAAAACGCAAAATCGGCTATGTCTTCCAGGATGCACGCCTGTTTCCCCATTACCGGATAAGAGGCAACCTGCGCTACGGCATGGCACGGGGGATGGAAGATCAGTTTGACAGTATTGTGGAACTGCTGGGTATCGGGCATCTGCTGAACCGCCTGCCGATGACCCTCTCCGGCGGGGAGAAACAGCGGGTGGCGATTGGCCGCGCGCTGCTGACCGCACCGGATATCCTGCTGATGGATGAACCGCTGGCGTCTCTGGATCTGCCGCGCAAACGCGAACTGCTGCCGTATCTGGAAAAGATGGCACAGGATATCAGTATTCCGATCCTGTATGTCAGCCACAGCCTGGATGAGATCCTGCGGCTGGCGGAAGATGTGGTGATTCTGGAAAAAGGCCGCATTCTGGCACAGGGACCGCTGGAAGAGGTATGGGCCGGGGCGGCATTACGCCCGTGGCTGACACAGGAAAGTCTCTCAAGTGTACTGAGTGTCACTGTGCTTGAGCACCACGACCGCTACGCCATGACGGCCGCTGCTATCGGTGACCAGGTGCTGTGGGTGCCGCGTATCGCCGGTGAACGGGACACGCCGGTACGTGTGCGTGTCAGTGCGGATGATGTGTCCATTGCACCGGAAAAACCGAAAAGCAGCAGTATCCGCAATATATTACGGGCAAAAATCACGGAAATGTATGATGACGACAACGGGCAGACTGATGTGCGTCTGGCGGTCGGCAATCATTTCCTCTGGGCACGTATTACCGGCTGGGCGCGGGATGATTTGCAGCTGAAACCCGGACAATGGGTGTATGCCCAGGTAAAAAGCGTGTCACTGAGCCGCGAATTATAATTTATCTGAATATACGTACTTTTCATTAATAAAAGGGGCATTCATATTGTTCCGATTGCCCTTCCGAATCACCGGCGATATATATTAACGCCGGTGCATCACTGACCCTGCCAGATTATCACAGAATATTCTCCGCACACGGAAACAAGTGTAAGACGTGCGTTATTGCATAAAAAACCACTGAGTCAGAGGGATAAAATGAAAAAAGCACTTTTCTTTTTATTACTGGGTATTTTCTCCGGCGGCCAGGCGCTGGCGGCAAATCAGGTGATGTGTTACACCTATCTGAAAAAAGTCAAAGATGTTGAAATCGAAAACTTAAAAGTCTGGTGTATCGGCACCACTGACGGTTCTCAGGGCGGAATGCGTATCCCGGAGCTGCTCAGTATGGGATATAAAGTGGTGGCAACAGAAAGCTTCCCGTATCAGTATTCTGAGGGCGGCTATACTTATGACGGATCGAAATTATTGCTGATCGTCGAAAATGCAAAATTCCCGAATCAGAATCCGGCAGAAAAAATGAAAAATAACTGGAATTTTGATAAGTATAAATAACTAATTTTGTTCTCTGAACAGCGGGAAATAAATAATAAAAAACGCCTTTATTAAAAGGCGTTTTTTATAGTTCAGAATACGGTATTGATCAGCTGAGAATATGACGGCGGATTGCCTGTGCAATACCCGGCTGTGTATTATCCGGGATAATCAGGTCAGCGTGTGCTTTGACTTCGTCTGCCGCATTACCCATTGCCACTCCGAGACCGGCGGCTGAAAGCATGCTGATGTCATTATGGTTATCACCAAATGCCATCACATCTTTCATCGTCATTCCCTGAGATTCCACCCATTCCTGTAAACGGCGGCCTTTGCTGTTACCTTTGCGGGCAATATCCACCTGGTTTATCCACGACCACTCGCAGGACAGTCCCATATCCGCTTCCACAGCGTCGGTAAATTCACGCAGTTTGTTCAGATCATCTGAGCAGGTGGCGAATTTCCAGATAGTGTCAGCGCGATCAACCTCATCAAGAAAATTATTCACTTTGCGCATCACCGGACGCTGGTGCTCCGGCAGAGAAGCTGACCAGTTCAGTGTCCGCTCAATAGTGCTGCTGTCAGTGTGATAAAGCATGGCATCCGAGATATACATCAGATGCTCGATATCCGTCTGTGCCAGGCGTTCGAGCAGCTGACGGGATTCACTGACACTCATCGGATCGGCGGAAAGCACTTTTTTCCCCGGATAATCGTACAGATAGGTACCGTTACAGCAGATAGCCGGTGTATCCAGCTGCAATGTCTGATAAAACGGATGAATAGCAACGTGATGACGGCCGGTGACAATCAGCACCTGCACCCCGGCACGACGGGCTTCGCGGATGGCATCCAGCGACTCCTGCAATATATGTTTATCCGGATCGAGAAGTGTACCATCGAGATCAAATGCGAGGACGCGGTAAGACATAACAGGGAGCCCCTTGTATGAGTGTCAGAACCGGAATAACGGCGGGCATCAGGGAATATTATTGTATCCTGACGGCATCCTGAATGATTCCGGGCGGAGATAACTGATAATATAGCATGTTAATTGTTTCGCGATAAACGCTAAGTGCGGTATTATTATACAGAAATGCTTACATTACCTGTTAAAAATCAAACGGGTAAGTGATGATATTAAGGAGCGCGAATGAAGCAGGTGGTTTATGTTGCCAGTACGGAAAGTCATCAGATTCATGTCTGGCAGATGAATGAACACGGTGAGATGTCACTGTTACAGACAGTATCAACGCCTGATCAGGTGCAGCCGCTGATCACCGCGCCGGATGGCCGTCATCTTTATGCTGCGGTCAAACCGGGCAATGCGGTGGCGACTTATAAAATCGCGGAAGACGGCAAACTCACACAAACCGGCCTGACGCCGCTCCCGGGCACTGCCGCCTATATCACCCTTGATAAAGCGGGGCGCACACTGTACGCCGCTTCTTATCATCAGGGAAATCTGGCGGTACTGCCGATCCGCGATAACGGTATTCCCGTCCGTGCAGTGCAGGTGATTGAGGGATTAAAAAATCCGCATTCCGCCAATATTGCGCAGGATGGACACACACTGTTTGTGCCGTGCCTCGGGGAAGATCACATCCGCGCTTACACGATTGAGGAAGACGGACGCTTAACTGAACGTCACGCCGATATGCTGACGGTTGCTGCCGGTGCCGGGCCGCGCCATATGGCGTTTCATCCGGCAAAGCATGTGGCGTATTGCCTGAATGAATTAAATGCGACCATTAATGTTTACCGCGAATGGGTGAAAGTCCGTGAAATTCAGTCTGTCGATATGATGGCGGATGATTATTCAGGACGACGCTGGGCAGCCGATATTCATATCACGCCGGACGGGCATCATCTCTATGCCTGTGAGCGGGCATCAAGTGTGATTAATCACTACCGGGTGTCGGATGACGGCGGTCATCTGCAACTGGCGGGGTGTTATCCGACTGAAACTCAGCCGCGCGGTTTTGCGGTGGATAACAGCGGGCGTTTCCTGATCTCAACCGGACAGCTCTCTCACCATGTGGCGGTTTCCCGGATTGATGCGATTACCGGCGAACTGCACTTTATCAACCGCTATCCGGCAGGAAAAGGGCCGATGTGGGTGACAGTGCTGACGCTGAAGTAACAGTGCTCAGGTAGTTTTCTGTTACTCCGGAGCCCGGCGGGTAACGGGCAAAAACGAAAAGTCGCTGTAAACACATCCGTGTGCGCTCAGGCGCGTCATCCATGACGCGCATGCTTTTCGTTTCCTTCGCCCGTTACCCGCTGTTAACCTGAACGGCGGAGTGATCAAATATGCCGGGATTTATGCCGTTACCTTATCTATCGCCTGCGTCAGTTTTTCCAGTTGTGCCGCTGTAATAATGTATGGCGGCATAATATAAATCAGCCGTCCGAACGGACGGATCCACACTCCGGCGTCAACAAAACGGCGCTGCAATTCTGCCATATTCACCGGCTCTTCCGTTTCAATCACACCAATGGTACCGAGTACCCGCGCATCGCGGATTCCGCTGCGGGATTTCAGCGGCAGCAGAGCGCTTTTTAGTTGTGTTTCGATAGCCTTCACACACGCAGCCCAGTCTCCGGACGACAGCAGATCAATACTCGCCACTGCCGTGGCACAGGCCAGCGGATTACCCATAAAGGTCGGACCGTGCATAAAGCAGCCTGCGTCACCCTGACTGATGGTGTCTGCAATATGGCGGGTGGTGAGGGTGGCTGAGAGTGTCATATAACCACCGGTAATCGCTTTTCCGAGACACATAATGTCCGGTGATATACCTGCGTGTTCACAGGCAAACAGTTTACCGGTGCGCCCGAATCCGGTGGCGATTTCGTCACAAATCAGCAGGACATTGTAGTGATCACACAGTGATCTTACGCCTTTCAGATATTCCGGATGGTAAAAGCGCATTCCGCCCGCCCCCTGGACAACCGGCTCCAGGATCACGGCAGCGACCTCATGATGATGCTGTGCCAGCAGGTTTTCCACAGAGTGAAGATCCTCCGGCCGCCATTCCTCATCAAATCCGCACTGCGGTGCATCAGCAAACAGGTGATCCGGCAGATAGCCCTGCCAGAGTGAGTGCATGGAGTTTTGCGGATCACACACTGACATCGCGCCGAATGTATCGCCGTGGTAGCCGTGACGCGGGGTGATTATCCGGTGGCGTTTTTCGCCGCGTGCCTGCCAGTACTGCAGCGCCATTTTCAGGGCCACTTCCACCGCGACCGAACCGGAGTCGGCAGGAAACACGCATTCCAGCGGCTCCGGCGTGATTGCCACCAGACGGCGGCACAGTGCAACGGCAGCCGGATGAGTGATCCCGCCGAACATCACATGTGACATCTGTGACAGCTGTTCAGTCACCGCCGCATTCAGTACCGGGTGATTATAGCCGTGGATAGCCGCCCACCAGGAGGACATACCGTCAACCAGTTCGCGGCCGTCTGCGAGTGTCAGCACCGCACCGTGTGCCGACACCACCGGATAGACCGGCAGCGGCTGAGTCATTGATGTATAAGGGTGCCAGATGTGGCGGCGGTCAAAATCCGCATCATCATCCGAAAAGGCGTGACCTGAAATATTCCCTGAAAAAGCCATTATGTAAACCATTTCAATGCAAATAAAGTTGACATGATAATGCTGATATTTAAACTGGCAACACTTTTTTATCGGGAGTTACAGTTATGAGCCAAGGTCGTCAGTGGACATTAAAAGAAGCCAATGCATTGTTTGAAAAACCTTTTTTTGAACTGTTGTATGAAGCTCAGACCATACATCGCCGGCATTTTGACCCGCAGCAGGTGCAGATCAGCACACTGCTTTCCATCAAAACCGGGGCGTGTCCGGAAGATTGTAAATACTGTGCGCAGAGTGCGCGATACAAGACCGGGCTGGAAAAAGAGCGTCTGATGGAAGTACAGCAGGTGGTGGAGACGGCGCGTAAGGCGCGGGCAGCCGGTTCGACCCGGTTCTGTATGGGCGCGGCGTGGAAGAATCCTCATGAGCGCGATATGCCGTACCTGGAAACCATGGTGAAAGAAGTGCGGGCGCTGGGTATGGAAACCTGCATGACACTCGGTATGCTGAACAGCTCACAGGCGGAGCGCCTTGCCAAAGCAGGTCTGGATTACTATAACCACAACCTCGATACCTCGCCGGAATTTTACGGCTCGATTGTCACCACCCGGACCTATCAGGACAGACTCGACACCCTCGACAATGTGCGGGATGCGGGGATCAAAGTATGCTCCGGCGGGATCTTAGGTTTGGGTGAGGCGGTGCGCGACCGCGCGGCGATGCTGGTACAGCTGGCGAATCTGCCGAAAGCACCGGAAAGTGTACCGATCAACATGCTGGCGAAAATCAAAGGCACGCCGTTTGAGGATAATGAGGAAGTCGATCCGTTTGATTTCGTCCGCACCATCGCTGTTGCCCGCATTATGATGCCAACGTCTCATGTGCGCCTCTCCGCCGGTCGTGAAATGATGAATGAACAGACCCAGGCGCTTTGCTTTATGGCGGGTGCGAACTCCATTTTCTACGGCTGCAAACTGCTCACCACCACCAACCCGGAAGAAAATACCGATATTGCCCTGTTTAAAAAGCTGGGGATCAAACGCGAAGCCATCCATGTTACCCGGGGTGACAATGAAGAGACGGATTCTTTATTGGATGCCATCAGCCACAGCGATGACGAAAAATTCTATAACGCAGCCCTGTGAGCCGTACCATGTGGCAGACTTTTCTCTCTGAGCGCCTGCAGCAGGCGCAGGAACAGGATGCGGTACGCCGCCGCGAGGCCAATGACGGCGCGGACGGGCGCACCCTCCTGATTAACGGCAGACGTGCCGTGAATTTCTCCGGTAATGATTATCTCGGCCTCAGCCGCCACCCGGCGGTGATCCGCGCCTGGTGTGACGGTACCCGGCAATACGGTGTGGGCAGCGGCGGATCCGGTCATGTCACCGGTTACACCACGGCACACCGGGACCTGGAGCAGATGCTGGCGGAGTGGCTCGGGTTTGATCGGGCGATCTTATTTGTCTCCGGTTTCAGCGCTAATCAGGCGGTGATCACCGCACTGATGCAGCGCGGCGACCACCTTATCTGCGACAAACTCGCTCACGCCTCCATTATGGAAGCGGCGATGCATTCACCCGCTGAATTCAGCCGTTTTCATCATAATGATACCGCCCATCTCAGTACCCGGCTGAGTCGGACTGAAAACAGTACCGGCAAAACCCTGGTGGTCACTGAAGGGATCTTCAGTATGGACGGGGATGCCGCGCCGCTGGCGGCGATCCTGTCGCTCACCCGGCAGCATAACGCGCGGCTGATGACGGATGATGCGCACGGTATCGGTGTCTGCGGCCGTGAAGGGCGGGGCAGTTGTGATGCGGCGGGGATACGCCCGGATATTCAGATTGTCACCTTCGGTAAAGCGGTCGGGGTCAGCGGCGCGGCGGTGCTGTGCGATGCACAGACGGCGGATTATCTTACGCAATATGCCCGTCATCTTATCTACAGCACCACCTTCCCGGCGGCACAGGCGTGTGCCATTCAGGCAGCGGTGCAGGAAATCCGTCACGGTGACGGGTTACGGGACACACTGGCGGAAAACATCCGCTTCTTCCGTGAACGGGTGGCGCATCTGCCGCTGCAGTTACTGCCGTCCGCCTCGGCGATCCAGCCGCTGATCGTAGGGGATAACCGCGCAGCCCTGGCACTGTCGCACTATTTACAGGAGCGCGGCCTGTGGGTGAAAGCTATCCGTCCGCCGACTGTGCCACCGAATACCGCCCGTCTGCGCATCACGCTGACCAGCGCCCATCACCGCGACGATATCACACAGCTTACGGAGGCGCTGGATGCATTCTGCCGTCACTACCGCCCCTGTGAATAAAGCCGCTGTTGCCGCGGCTTTCGGACGCGCCGCCGGACACTATGACACCGTGGCGCACCTTCAGCAGAAAACCGGATACCATCTGCACCGCCTGACCACACAGGCGCTTTCCGGGCTGTTATTACCGGAACTGCACGGGCTGGATGCAGGCTGCGGTACCGGGTTTTTCAGTGAACAGTGGAAAGCGGATTGCCGCTGTGTGACGGCGTTTGATCTCTCCCCTGACATGCTGGCACACGCCCGGCAGCAGCAGCGGGCGACCCGTTATGTGCAGGGGGATATCGAACAGCTGCCTTTTGCGGATAATCAGTTTGATTTTTGTTTCAGCAATCTGGCGGTGCAGTGGTGTGATTCACTGGCGGCGGCGCTGGCCGGACTGGTGCGGGTAACCCGGCCCGGTGGTGTGGTGGCGTTTTCCACCCTGCTCAGCGGGTCGCTGGACGAGCTGAATCAGGCGTTTTCCCGGGTGGACAGCAACCGTCACGCCAACGGTTTTCTCAGCCGTGAGGCGGTTTCCGCCGCCTGTCAGCCTTACCGGCATACTTTGTCAGAAGTGTGTTACCGGCTCTCCTTTGATTCTCTGCCCGCGCTGCTGCACTCCCTCAAGGGGATTGGAGCTACCCATGTTCATCAGGGACGTGCTGCCGGGCTGATGACACGCAATAAACTCATTCAGCTGGCGAATCATTATCCCGCCGAAGACGGCGTATTTCCGCTCAGCTATCTTATTCAGTACGGAGTCATACATGTTGAAAAATAACTGGTTTTTAACCGGCACCGATACGGATGCCGGTAAAACCGTGGTCAGCTGCGCCCTGCTGCAAACGGCCCGCAACGCCGGTTTCTGCTGCGCGGGGTATAAGCCGGTAGCCTCGGGCAGTGAGATGACGGAGGAGGGGCTGCGCAACAGTGATGCACTGGCATTGTGGCGGCATACGGTACCGGCGGTCAGTTACGCGCAGATTAACCCCTATACCTTTGCCGAGCCGACATCACCACACATTGTCAGCGAACTGACTCAAACCCCGCTGGAATTTTCGGTGATGACTGACGGGCTGCATGCCTTAAATCAGCAGGCTGACTGGGTACTGACCGAAGGGGCGGGCGGATGGTTTACGCCGCTGTCGGCCACACAAAGTTATGCGGACTGGGCGGCACAAATGCGGATGCCGGTGATCCTCGTCGTCGGGGTGAAGCTCGGCTGCATTAATCACGCGTTACTGACTGTACTGGCGATACAGCAGGCCGGACTGACCCTGGCGGGCTGGGTGGCGAATGAAGTCACACCGCCGGGCCTGCGTCAGCCGGAGTATCTGGCGACACTGAATAACCTGATCCCGGCACCGTGCCTGGGTGTGTTACCGCATCTGCCGGACCCGATGAATCAGGACTTATCCGGCTATCTTTCACTGCCGGTTTCCGCGCACTGATCCTGCATCCGGACGGATCGTGCCGGGATCACGGCAAATCTTCCGGCCGGGTGTTTTTTATCAGGAAAAAATCCTGAATTATTTTTTCTCTTTGTGCTGAAAGTGACAATTTTATGACTGCACAATGTCACGCAACCATGCACCGGCAAACGACTTTATTAAGTTATCCACTATTCCTGTGGATAACCCTGTGTATTAACTTTAGAAAACTCACGCTATCCTTGCAGGAACGGGGCTTTCACTGACATTGTTGTAAAATCGGGCTTTTATGATTTATTCATAAATAACAATTAGATAAATAAAATCAAGGGTCCTCCGGCGTGAAAAATAGCAATTGGTCAGAGGGGCATCAGATTTCAGCATAATTTAAAATTGCAAGTGCTTTTTTTTGGGGATAACTGTGGAAAGCCAATAAAATTTTCCCCGGTTTTGCAAGCAAAAAATCACAAAATAACGGATTTTTTCTGCCGGGGGTTGAAGCTGGTTTTTTATCCAGTATCATAGTGACCCTATTCGCGCAGGGGGGCCAATGAGCAAACTATTTAAACTGCATTCTGACTTTAAACCGGCCGGTGATCAGCCGCAGGCCATTGCAAAACTGGTTGAGGGCCTGGAAGACGGGCTGGCGCATCAGACGCTGCTTGGGGTAACGGGCTCGGGGAAAACCTTCACCATTGCCAATGTTATCGCCACGCTGAACCGCCCGACCATGATCATGGCGCCCAACAAAACCCTTGCCGCGCAGCTTTACAGTGAGATTAAAGATTTCTTCCCGGAAAACGCGGTGGAATATTTTGTCTCTTACTACGACTATTATCAGCCGGAAGCCTATGTCCCGAGCTCTGACACCTTTATCGAAAAAGATGCCTCAGTAAACGAACATATTGAGCAGATGCGGCTTTCTGCCACCAAAGCCCTGCTGGAGCGGCGGGATGTGGTGGTGGTGGCGTCCGTTTCCGCTATCTATGGGCTGGGTGATCCGGACAGCTACCTGAAGATGATGCTGCACCTCACCGAGGGGATGATCATTGATCAGCGCTCGATCCTGCACCGGCTTTCCGATCTCCAGTACACCCGTAATGACCAGGCCTTTCAGCGCGGTACATTCCGTGTGCGCGGTGAAGTGGTGGATGTTTTCCCTGCGGAATCTGATGATTACGCACTGCGCGTGGAACTGTTTGATGATGAGGTCGAGCGCCTGTCGCTGTTTGATCCGCTGACCGGCCATATCCATTATCAGGTGCCGCGCTTTACCGTTTACCCGAAAACCCACTATGTAACGCCGCGTGAGCGCATCATTGAGGCGATGGAAGGGATTAAAACGGAGCTGGCGGAGCGGCGCAAATTCCTGATCGACAACAACAAACTGGTGGAAGAGCAGCGCCTCGCCCAGCGCACTCAGTTTGATCTGGAAATGATGAATGAACTGGGTTACTGCTCGGGTATTGAAAACTACTCGCGCTATCTCTCCGGACGCAAATCCGGCGAGTCACCGCCGACCCTGTTTGATTACCTGCCGGCGGACGGCCTGCTGGTGATTGATGAATCCCACGTCACCATTCCGCAAATCGGCGGGATGTACAAAGGAGACCGTTCGCGCAAAGAAACGCTGGTGGAGTACGGTTTCCGTCTGCCGTCCGCGCTGGATAACCGTCCGCTGCGCTTTGAGGAGTTTGAATCCCTCGCGCCGCAGAGCATTTATGTGTCCGCCACGCCGGGCAAATATGAAACGGAGAAATCCGGGTCTGATGTGGTTGAACAGGTGGTCCGGCCGACCGGGCTGCTCGATCCGGAAGTGGAAGTGCGTCCGGTGACCACTCAGGTGGATGATCTGCTGTCTGAAATCCGCATCCGCGCACAGAAAAATGAGCGCGTGCTGGTCACCACGCTGACCAAACGGATGGCGGAAGATCTTACTGAATATCTGGAAGAGCACGGCGAGCGGGTGCGTTATCTGCACTCGGATATTGATACGGTGGAACGTGTGGAAATTATCCGCGATCTGCGTCTCGGGGAGTTTGATGTGCTGGTGGGTATCAACCTGCTGCGTGAGGGGCTGGATATGCCGGAAGTGTCGCTGGTGGCGATTCTGGATGCGGACAAAGAAGGCTTCCTGCGTTCCGAACGTTCACTGATCCAGACCATTGGTCGTGCCGCCCGTAACCTGCACGGCAAAGCGATTCTCTACGGCGATAAAATCACTGACTCAATGGCGAGGGCTATTGAGGAAACCGAACGCCGCAGAGAGAAGCAGATGGCGTTTAACGAAGCAAACGGTATTGTGCCGAAAGGGCTGAATAAAAAGATTGGCGATATCCTTAAAATCGGCCAGCCGTCAGCCGGGGCGAAGAATAAAGGCAAAGGGAAAGCAGCCGCGAAAAGCAGCGATTATCAGCGTATGTCGCCGAAAGAGCTGGAAGTTAAAATTCAGGAGCTGGAAGCACAGATGTACCGCCACGCTCAGGATCTGGAATTTGAACAGGCGGCAGCGGTACGGGATGAATTACAGGGGCTGCGTGAGCAGTTTATTGCCAACTCCTGACGGGATCAGGGCAGCAGGGCGATGGTTTTATCCAGCGCACTCAGCAGCAGGCGGCGGTCATGGCGGTACGGTACATCCTGTGCCTCCAGGACCTCTCTGACAATCAGGCGGTCGCCGAGGTCGCCGGTATTGATATGCGGTGCGCACACCACTGCATCTATCCGTTTGCGGCCGATGCGGCTCTCAATCACGGCGATTTTTTCACTCAGGCTGAGGGATGCCGCAGCTGGGCTCAGTTCTTTGCCGAGATTCTCAATATAGATCATCGGCGCCTGATTAAAATTAATGGCTTTGGTGAAATCGGGCAGCAGCATCAGCGGCATCAGGCTGGTAAAGAAACTGCCCGGCCCGATAATAATCAGTTCTGCGCGGCAGATGGCATCCAGCGCCTCTTTGGTGGTTTTCACCGGCGGGGAAAGCTGTAACTCCTGCGGCGGGCAGGTCAGCTGATCGACATTCACTTCGCCGTACACTTCATGGCCTTCGCTGTCGATAGCCATCAGATCGACCGGCGTTTCTGACATCGGTATCAATTTAGCTTTGACTTTCAGCATATTGCGGATCAGATTGATCGCATCCAGCGGACGCACACTCATATGATCCAGCGCTTTGAGCATCAGATTACCGAGGTTGTGTCCCGCCAGTTCACCGTTACCGCTGAAACGGTATTCAAACATGGTGGAAGCAATCGACGGCTCCGTGATCATCTGATTGAGACAGTTGCGCATATCGCCCCAGGCAATGCCGCCCTCCGCCCGGCGGATCCGGCCGGTGGAGCCGCCGTTATCCGTGGTGGTGACCACGCCGGTCAGCCGCGATCCCAGACCGTTCAGGCAGGACATCACCCGTCCCAGCCCGTGGCCTCCGCCTAAAGCAACAACATGTTCCAGCGACGTGAGTGTGCGGTTTCCCATAGTGTTTATGCATTCCCTGAGTTTTCATATTTATTTGCGCGGTAATCTATCATAAAAACCAATTTTTCGCGTCACGATACTGAGATTTATCAAACTCCGGTCAATCATAAAGATAAATTATCTTTTTGCTGCGTACTTTTACGTGTGATTCAGAAGTGGCAGCGGCAGGGAAGTCATGGTATGAGTGAATGCGGTGACTGAAAGCATCACAAATAAACATCAATAACAAAAATCAATAAATGACAGGAAGAACATCATGAATGACCTGACGTGCACCATTCCGGTGCTGGAAACTGACCGTCTGATCCTGAGTGCCCACCGCAGAGAAGATCATGCGGCGGTTGCTGATATGTGGTCAGATACGGTGGTAACGCATCATGTTATGGCAGGACAAATCTCCACACCGCGCGACAGCTGGATGCGGATGCTGGCCTATCTCGGATTGTGGCCGCTGCTGGGCTATGGTTACTGGGCGGTCAGGGAGAAAAGCACCGGAGAGTATATCGGCGATATCGGCTTTGCGGATTTTTACCGTGAAATGGAAAAAGACATCAGCCACTATCCGGAAGCGGGTTGGGTGTTTACAAAGCGGGCACACGGTAAGGGCTATGCCGGTGAAGCATTGGGAGCCATACTGAACTGGCTGAAAGAGGTGCGCGGTATTAATGAATGCGTGTGTATTATTGCTCCAGAGAATAAACCCTCCATCCGGCTGGCAGAGCGTAACGGATTCCGCCCGCAGGAGACACTGAGAATGAATCATAAATCCGTTATTTTCTATCACGTTACACTGGACTGACCGGGCCTGCTATACCTGTGTCAGATCAAGAAACCGGTAAATAATTTTCCTGTCAAACCGCCGTATTTCCGGCGGTTTGCTGTTTATTATTTATTCAGTAATCTATAATGTATTTGCTAATTAATTGAAAAACTGTGTGAAATTTTCGTTATCCGGCGTATCCGTTCCTTTTCCCGGAGGCCCGGTAACTCGTTGTATAATAAGATATATAGCGTATTTATCATGGTAATTCCCGCAGGGCAACGCTAGAATCAACTCACTTAGCGTGGTTATTAACAGCATTAATGACAACGATTAACTCCTAGCCTTCACACCTACGTTTCAGGTCGGAACCGGAAATAGGGTGAGCTGGCCGTGACACTCACGAGTGCCACCAGGGTGCAGGATAGAAATGTCCGCATCTCCCGTATTTGGAAAGGTGTTATGACTGAACAACTGACAGATCCCTTTGCGCGCAAATTTTACTATCTGCGCCTCTCCGTGACAGACGTTTGCAATTTTCGTTGCAACTATTGTCTGCCTGATGGTTATAAACCAAACGGACACAAATCCTTTCTTTCTCTCGGCGAAATCCGCCGGGTGACCCGCGCGTTTGCTCAGCTGGGCACGGAAAAAATCCGTCTGACCGGCGGTGAGCCGACCATGCGCCGCGATTTTACCGATATCGTTGCCGCTATCCGCGAAAATGAGAATATCCGCACCATTGCCGTGACCACCAATGGTTACCGCATGGCACGGGATATCCGCGACTGGCGTGCCGCCGGGCTGAGCGCCGTGAATGTCAGCGTTGACAGTCTCGACCCGCGCCAGTTTCACGCTATCACCGGGCAGGATAAATTCATGCAGGTGATGAGTGGTATCGATGCCGCGTTTGAGGCCGGTTTTGAGAAGGTAAAAGTGAATGTGGTGCTGATGAAGAATGTCAATGACATCCATCTGCCTGCATTTCTGAACTGGATCAAAGACCGCCCGATCCAGCTGCGTTTTATCGAACTGATGGAAACCGGTGACGGCAGCGATGTATTCCGCCGTTTCCATATCTCCGGTAATGTTATCCGCGCCCGTCTGTTACAGGCAGGCTGGCAGCAGGTGGCGCGAGCCCGCAGTGACGGCCCGGCACAGGTGTTCAGTCATCCGGATTATCAGGGCGAAATCGGCCTGATCATGCCGTATGAAAAAGACTTCTGCCAGAGCTGTAATCGTCTGCGGGTGTCCGCGGTCGGTAATCTGCATCTGTGCCTGTTCGGCGAGCAGGGGATCACACTGCGTGATCTGCTGGCGGAAGACGGACACGATGCGGAGCTGAAAGCACGGCTTCAGCGCGCATTGCAGCACAAACGCGAAACCCATTTCCTCCATCAGGGGGACAGCGGTATTACCCCGAATTTATCCGTTATCGGCGGCTGATCCGCCGGTCATATCAGGAGTTTACATGTCTCAACTCACCCATATTAATGCGGCGGGCGAAGCCAACATGGTGGATGTGTCCGGAAAGCAGGAAACTGTCCGCGAAGCGCGCGCCGAAGCCTTTATCACCATGGATGCCAAAACCTTACAGATGATTATTGACGGCAACCATCACAAGGGGGATGTCTTTGCGACAGCCCGTATCGCCGGTATCCAGGCCGCTAAACGAACCTGGGATCTGATCCCGCTGTGTCACCCGCTGATGCTGAGCAAAGTGGAGGTTCAGCTGAGCGCGGAGCCGGACACATCCCGTGTGCGTATTGAATCCTGCTGCCGCCTGACCGGTAAAACCGGGGTGGAGATGGAAGCCCTGACTGCGGCTTCTGTGGCGGCACTGACGATTTATGATATGTGCAAAGCGGTGCAGAAGGATATGGTTATCGGCCCGGTGCGTTTACTGGAAAAAAGCGGCGGGAAATCAGGACATTTTAAGGCGGACGCATGATTAAGGTACTGTTTTTCGCGCAGGTGCGCGAGCTGGTGAATACCGATGAGCTTTCTCTGCCGTGTGATTACGCCACAGCGGAAGATTTACGGGCCGCGTTATGTGAGCGCGGTGAGCGCTGGGCGCTGGCGCTGGAATCCGGCAAACTGCTGTGTGCGGTGAATAAGTCTTTTGTGCCGTTGTCGCACCCGCTGACAGACGGTGACGAAGTCGCGTTCTTCCCGCCGGTCACCGGAGGCTGAGCCATGAATAATACCCGGATTGCTGTTCAGACGGACAATTTCAGTGTCGGTGAGGAATATCAGTGGCTGGCCGGTTGCGCGGATGACGGCGCAGTGGTCACATTCACCGGTAAAGTCCGCAATCATAACCTGGGTGATAATGTGGCGGCTCTGTCGCTGGAGCACTACCCGGGCATGACCGAAAAAGCGCTGGCGGATATTGTCACACAGGCGCGTGAGCGCTGGGAATTACAGCGGGTGACGCTGATCCACAGGGTCGGCAGTTTATACCCGAATGATGAGATTGTGTTTGTCGGTGTCAGCGCCGGCCATCGCGGCATGGCATTTGAAGCGGCTGAATTTCTGATGGATTACTTAAAAACCCGCGCGCCGTTCTGGAAAAAAGAGACATTGCCGGAAGGCGGTACCCGCTGGGTGGATGCCAGAGAAAGCGACCAGAAAGCCGCAGATCGCTGGTAATTTACCGCTGATAACCTCCTGATCGCCGGATTTTTTCCGGCGGCTGTACATCAGGTTAAAAATATTCTCTGTTTGTAAAGAAAAGGGGAGAATTCCTGACAGTTTGCCTGCTGGCAACACCCTTTTTATGTGATAATCTATAGTCCTTGGTCGTTTATCATCCGATAAACAATTTGATACAGATGAAAGGGTTATCCATCATGGACCGATTTCCTCGTTCTAACGGCTCGATAGTTTCACAGGCGGGCTCCGGTATTCAGGCTTATATGGCCCAGGTTTACGGCTGGATGGCGTGCGGCCTGCTGCTGACTGCCTTCGTCGCCTGGTATTCGTCTAACTCGATGGCGATTATGAGCTTTGTTTTCTCCAGCAAAATCACCTTCTTCGGCCTGATTATTGCTCAGCTGGCACTGGTCTGGGTTATCTCCGGCATGGTTGAGCGCCTGAGCGCGTCCATGGCGACCGGGCTGTTTATGCTCTATTCCGCACTGACAGGGCTGACGCTCTCCAGTATCTTTATCGTGTATACAGATGCATCTATTGTCAGCACCTTCTTTATCACGGCAGGGATGTTCGGTGCGCTGAGTATCTACGGCTACACCACCAAGCGCAGCCTGTCCGAGATGGGTAACTTCCTGTTTATGGGGCTGATTGGTATTATCATCGCGTCACTGGTTAATATCTGGCTGAAAAGTGAAGGTATGACACTGATCATCACCTATATCGGTGTGATTGTGTTTGCCGGTCTGACCGCGTATGACACCCAAAAACTGCGTGAGCTGGGTGAGCAGATTGACAGCAACAACAAAGACACCATGCGCCGCTATGCGATCGTGGGTGCGCTGTCGCTGTACCTGGACTTCATCAACCTGTTCCTGATGCTGCTGCGCCTGATGGGCGACCGCCGCTAATCACAGACAGAACAGGATGTAACAATAAAAGGCCGGTGAAAACCGGCCTTTTTACGTTCTGATTCACGCAATCTTGCGCCGGAACAACGCATAGGCGGCGGTTCCGGTGGTCACGGCGATCACCAGCAACGGCCAGAGGCTTTGGCGGATAACACTGAAATCCGCATCTTTGAGGTAAATCTGTTTGGTGATTTCATTGAAATGGCGGATAGGATTGACCCAAGTGATATGTTGCAGCCAGACCGGCATATTCTCCACCGGGGCAATATAACCGGACAGCAGCACGGCAGGCATCATAAAGACAAACACACCGATAAAGGCCTGCTGCTGAGTCGCGGAAAGGGCGGAGATTAACAGACCGAACCCGACCAGCGACAGCCCGTATATCATCATGGTGAAATAAAACAGGATCAGTGAGCCGGAGAAGGGGATACGGTAAGCAAAAATGCCGATCACCAGCACAATGCTGGCCTGGACCGTGGCCACAATCAGTGCCGGAACGGCCTTGCCGACAAAGATTTCACCGGTGGTCAGCGGGGAAACCAGTAACTGATCCAGCGTGCCCTGTTCCCGTTCACGGGCAACCGACAGTGAGGTGACAATCATCACGCCGATAGTGGTGATCAGCGCTACCAGGGACGGCACGATAAACCATTTATAATCCAGATTCGGGTTATACCAGTTGAGCACCACCAGCTCACTGGTGACCGCCTGCGGCATCCGCTCCTGCTGGTAATGCGCGGTGATTTGCTGAACGTAATTGGCGGCAATCTGCGCACTGTTGGAGTTTCGTCCGTCGAGCAGGATTTGCAGCTGTGCCGGTTTCTGTGCGGCGAGCTGTGCACTGAAATTCTGCGGGAAATGCACCAGCAGCAGGGCTTTGCGGTTATCAATCACATCCTGCACATCATGCCGGTTCTGGATCAGCAGCACATCAGAAAACGCACTGGCTTTGGCAAACTGCTGGGTCAGTTCAATGGATGCGGGGCCTTTGTCCTCATCATAAATGGCGATAGTGGCGTTGGTGACTTCCAGCGTTGCCGCCAGCGGGAACAAAATCATCTGAAAAATTACCGGTACGATCAGGATCGTCCGGGTCTGCCGCTCTCGGAGAAGTAATTGCAGCTCTTTGATAATTAAGGTGAGTATCCGATGAAACATGGCAGTCTCCTTAATCAAGCCGGCGGCGGGTTTTCAGGGCGGTCAGGCCGATAAACACAAGCGCTGACAGGATCAGCAACACCAGATTACTGATAATCACCGGCATAATATTACCCGCCAGGAACAGTGTCTGCAGGCTTTCCACAAAGTAGCGCGCCGGGATCACATAAGTTACCACCTGTATCGCCACCGGCATACTGTCAATTTCAAACACAAAGCCGGACAGCATAATCGCAGGCAGAAATGCGGCGTTCAGCGAAATCATAGCCGCGTTAAACTGATTGCGGGTCACGGTGGATATCAGCAATCCCATACCAAGCGCGGTGGCGAGATAGAGGGAGGTCACCAGGGCCAGAAGCCACAGCGAGCCGTGATACGGCACATCCAGTACATACACCGTCACCACCATACACAGCACCATGACAAAACTGCCGAGCACCTGATACGGCAGCAGTTTGGAGAGCAGCAGTTCCGTTTTGGTCACCTGTGTTGAGAGCAGGGCTTCCATGGTGCCGCGCTCCCATTCCCGTGCCACCACCAGTGAGGTCAGGATAGCGCCGACCACGGTAATAATGATGCTGATAGCGCCCGGTATAATAAAATGCTGGCTGATAGCAGCCGGGTTAAACCAGTAGCGCAGCCGGACATCAACAGTCGGCTCACTGCTGATCCCCCGATCCTGTGCCCGCTGCTGCTGCCAGACCTGCCAGATACCGCTGGCATAGCCCTGTACAAAGTTGGCGGTATTGGGCTCGCTGCCGTCCGTAATCACCTGAATCTGTGCGATATCACCCTGACGAGCCAGACGTTTGTCCAAATCCGCCGGGATCACCACAATACCGCGGATATGCCCCGCCTGGAGTTTATCAATTAATTCACGGCGGTTATCACTGAGGGTGGCATCAATAAACGGAGAGCCGGTAAAGGCGTTGATCAGCTCCCGCGCCGGTTCGCTCTGCTGATTCACCAGAATCCCGAGGCGCAGTTTTGATGAATCCAGATTGATGCCGTAACCGAAAATAAATAACAGAATCAGCGGGATCACAATTGCGATCAGGGCACTCGACGGATCGCGGACAATCTGTTTGCTCTCTTTGATGCACAGCGCCCGCAGACGGCGCCATGAAAAACCGGAAGGTGTGCTCATGATGCAGCCTCCTGTGCGCTTTCTTTGTCATACTCCTCGACCAGCCCGATAAAGGCATCTTCCATTGACGGATCAGGACGGGTGTCGTCTGCCACCGAGGCTTTCAGCTCATCAGGGGTACCGGCGGCAATGATTTTGCCGTGATAGACCAGCCCTATGCGGTCACAATATTCCGCCTCATCCATAAAGTGAGTGGTCACCATCACGGTGACGCCTTTATCCACCATGCCGTTAATATGCAGCCAGAATTCACGGCGGGTGAGCGGGTCAACCCCGGAGGTGGGTTCATCGAGAAAGAGAATATCCGGCTCATGCATCAGGGCGCAGGCCAGCGCCAGCCGCTGTTTGAAACCGAGCGGCAAATCTTCGGTGGTCTGGCGCAGGATCGGGGTGAAATTAAAAGCATTTACCATATCATCGATTTTCTGCTGCTGCGCTTTGCCGCGCAGACCGTAAGCGCCGGAGAAAAATTTCAGGTTCTGGGCGACCGTCAGATTGCCGTAGAGAGAAAATTTCTGCGCCATATAACCCAGGCGGCTGCGGGCTTTGGCTGAGCTGGTTTTCAGATCCAGCCCCAGCACCAGGGCACGGCCGCTGCTCGGGATCATCAGGCCGCACATCATCTTAAAGGTGGTGGATTTGCCCGCACCGTTCGGGCCGAGCAGGCCGAAAATCTCCCCGCGTTTGACCTGAAAATCCACATGATCGGTCGCGGCAAAATCGCCGAATTTTTTCGTCAGACTGACGGCTTCAATCACGGTTTCATCCGGTGCCGCCGGGATCTGCGGCATAATCTGCGCCAGCTGTGAGCGGTGAGAAGGGCCGCCGCCGAGCAGATCAATAAATGCGTCCTCAAAACGGGGCTTAGCAGGCAGCAGCTCTGCATCCGGGCATTTCAGCGCGCTGAGCAGGGTGTGGGTATCGGCCTGTGGTTTTACAATCAGCCGGACATAACGTCCCTGAATAACACCATCAGACACCTGTGGCTGAATCAATGCCTCCTGTAAGATGCGGCGGCGTTCACCGGGGGCTGCGGAGAGCAGGAAAGAGCGGCCTTCCATCGTTTCTGTCAGTTGTGCCGGTTTGCCCTCATAAATGACTTTTCCCTGATTGAGCAGCAGCACATCGCGGCACTGTTCTGCCTCATCCAGATAAGAGGTACTCCAGAGGATCAGCATGCCGTCATCGGCGAGAGTGTGCACCATCCGCCACAGTTCGCGGCGGGCGATAGGATCGACTCCCACACCCGGCTCATCGAGCAGCAGCACCTGCGGCTGCCCGAGCAGTGTGCAGGCCAGTCCGAGCTTCTGTTTCATGCCGCCGGAGAGTTTGCCCGCCATGCGGCCGGTAAAACGGGTCAGGTCAGTAAAGGTCAGCAGGCGGTCAAAAACAGCCTGCTGTTCATGGTGCGGCAGACCGCGCAGTTCGGCATATAAACGGAGGTTTTCCATCACGGACAGATCTTCATACAGCCCGAATTTCTGCGGCATATAACCGAGCTGTGCGCGCAAAGCCACACTGTCTTCAATCGGATCAAACCCGGCCACGCGGATCTCCCCGCCGTCTGGTTTCAGTAATCCGGCCAGCATGCGGATGAGGGTAGTTTTCCCGGCACCGTCCGGCCCGGCAAGCCCGGTCACACCGCCGCCCCGGATGGTGGTGGTCAGCCGGTCAACTGCCGGATTATCAAGGCCGGGAAAGCATTTTTCGACGGCACTGAGGGAGATAGTGATGTCTGGCATCGTCTCTCCTTACGGCTGCTGCTCTTCATTATCAAAGCGGATAGTGACCGGCATCCCCTGACGCAGCAGCGGGTCGGCATCCGTCACCACAATGCGCAGACGGTAGACCAGATCTGTCCGCAGTGCCGGGGTTTCAACGGATTTCGGGGTAAACTCGGCAGTCGGGGAGACAAATCCGACATGCCCGTGATACGGTTTGCCCGGGCGGCTGTCGGTTTCCAGTAATACTTTACGGCCGGGCTGTGCCTGTCCCAGCTCGCTTTCGCTGACATACGCCCGTACCCACACCGGATTGGTCAGTGTCAGGGTGAACACGGTGCTGCCTGCCGGTAAAATCGTGCCGGGCTCGATGGCGCGGGTCAGAATAGTACCTGCTGCCGGTGCGGTCAGACGGGTGTCTGCCAGGTCAAGCTGTGCCTGCTCCACGGCGGCTTCAGCCTGTTTCAGCTGTCCGCGCGCTTCGGCAATCTCTTCTTTGCGGTAACCGTTTTCCAGTTGGTTCAGTTTGTCCTGTGAGGCTTTCAGTGCCGCATCGGCCTGATTGCGCTGATTACGGGCATTTTCCAGGTCATTGGCGGAGATAGCACGGCTTTTCATCAGTCCGGCCTGGCGCTGATAAAACTGACGGGCAAACTCCGCCGCTGCCGTATTACGGGCAACATCGGCTTTTGCCTGCGCGATTTCTTCCGGCCGGTAGCCGGCTTCCATCAGCAGTAATGCCGCCTGCGCGCTGTCCCGTACCCCTTCCGCTTTCAGCAGGGCGTGACGGTACGGTGTATCATCCAGCATACCGAGCAGCTCACCGGGCTGAACCGCCGCCCCTTCATCCGCATTCAGGGATTGCAGTTTGCCGCCGACACGAAAACCAAGATTCACCGTCCGGATATCCACATTACCGTACAGCAGAGCAGGCCCCGACGGGCGCGACTCCCACCAGTACCATCCGCCGGCACCGGCCAGCAGGATCAGAATAATGATAAATATCCCGGTTTTTTTCATTGGCTTCATGAATTGATTCCTGGTGAGTTATCAGAGACAGCGGTGTATCAGTTGCGGTAATGCTGCTTTAATCCGCTGAGCAGCAACCGGATATGTTCCCGCAGCACATCATTGATCATGTCATACTCTTTCGGGCCGATATTATCCCAGCCGGTCTGGCGCAGCAGGTTTTCCCGTGCCAGACGGAAAGATAAAATCTCACCCATCAGAGCGTGTGTATGGATCAGCGTATTGATATGCCCGTCCGGCAGCCCGGTATAACGGGCGACAAGCCTTGCCTGGCGGGTAAAAATCGCAGACAGCGCCTGCTCGTGGATAAGCGTGTAAGCTTTGGTCGGAATTAACTGCTCGCGTGACATAATCCGGCTGATATTAATATTACTTTTCTTCAGTACCAGCTCATTGTAGGCAAGAAAACTCAGTTCAATCAGTTGCAGACAGCGGCTTTCATCCCGTTCGTCAGCGCCGTTTTCCAGAAACAGATCAATTTCTTCAATGACAGGACGGAATTCATCACGGATAATGTCGGCAATATGCTGTGCAACGGCCAGATACAACCCGTCTTTTGAGCCGAAATAATAAGCAATAGCTGCGATATTTTGATCCGCACGTTGTGCAATCTGGCGAGTAGTGGCACTATTTGGGCCGTTCAGTCCGAAAATCTCAATAGCGGCTTCCAGTAAAGCGAGTTTGGCTTGTTCGCCTCGCGGCGTATTAGTCGTATTGACTGACATGGCGTATATCCTTATGGGTGTGTCGGCATAAACGAGAGATCAATCATATGATTAACTGTATGCTCATCAGTATCTGTTGTAAATGAGCAGTAAGCAACGGATTGATCACAGACGTATTTTATCGATATTTCTTCCGGAGTGACGGATTAATTTTCGACATTCAATTATCAGCAGGCCCCGCAGACAACAGACCGGGGCGGAGTCTTAACAATTCATGAGTTTTTCATCATTACCATTATGCCCGGAAATTCAGAAGGCCGTCGCAGAGATGGGCTACGAACAGCCGACCCCGATTCAGATGCAGGCCATTCCGCAGGTTCTTGCCGGACATGACTTATTAGCCAGCGCACAAACCGGTACCGGAAAAACCGCCGGTTTTACCTTACCTATCCTGCAATATTTACAGGATAATCCGCGCAAAGGCGGCGGGCGTCCGGTCCGCGCGCTGATTTTGTCCCCGACCCGTGAACTGGCCGCTCAGATCGGCGAAAACGTCCGCGAGTACAGCCGCCATCTGCGCACCCGTTCGCTGGTGGTCTTCGGCGGGGTGAGCATCAACCCGCAGATGATGAAACTGCGCGGCGGCGTGGATATCCTGATTGCCACTCCGGGCCGTCTGCTGGATCTGGAACATCAGAATGCCGTGGATTTATCCAAAGTCGAAATTCTGGTGCTGGATGAAGCTGACCGCATGCTGGATATGGGCTTTATCCATGATATCCGCCGTGTTATCAAAAAATTACCGGTGAAACGTCAGAATTTACTGTTTTCCGCGACATTCTCCAATGGTATCAAATCTCTGGCGAATACCATTCTGAATAATCCGGTGACGGTGGAAGTTTCCCCGCGCAACAGTGCCTCACAGCAGGTCACACAGTTTGTTCATCTGGTGGATAAAAAACGCAAAGCAGAACTGCTGGCGCACCTGATTGGCCGTGATAACTGGGAGCAGGTGCTGATTTTCACCCGCACCAAACACGGTGCCAATCGTCTGGCGGAATTCCTTAACGACAGCGGCATCAAAGCGGCGGCTATCCACGGTAATAAATCCCAGGGCGCACGTACCCGTGCACTGGCGGATTTCAAAAGCGGCGCTATCCGCGCTCTGGTCGCGACTGATATCGCGGCACGCGGTCTGGATATCGAGCAGCTGCCGTATGTGGTGAACTATGAACTGCCGAATGTGGCGGAAGATTATGTCCACCGTATCGGCCGTACCGGGCGTGCGGAGGCTACCGGCCTGGCATTATCACTGGTATGTGTCGATGAGCATGACTTATTACGTGACATTGAAAAACTGCTGAAAAAGCAAATCGAGCGGATGGCTGAACCGGGTTACGATCCGGATCCGTCCATCAAAGCCGAACCTATCCAGAAAGCGAAGCAGGGTCGCGGCGGCAACGGACGTTCCGGCGGAGGACGTCAGGGCGGACAGGGTCGCAGCGCCGAAGGCCGCGGTAACAGCGGTGGCGGTGACAAACGTCCGCCGCGTCCGCGTCAGCACAAACCGCGTTCCGGCAACAGCGACTCCGGCAGCCCGTGGGGTAACCGGGGCAAATAACGGAACCGGCTCATGCGTGTTCTTTTAGCACCAATGCAGGGGGTCTTAGACCCCCTCGTCCGTCATCTGCTGACGGCGGTGAATGACTATGATCTCTGTATCACCGAGTTTGTCCGTGTGGTGGATATGCTGCTGCCGGAGAAACTGTTTTTCCGTCTCTGTCCGGAGCTGGAAAACGGCGGTCTGACCGAATCCGGTACGCCGGTGCGGATCCAGCTGCTGGGGCAGTTCCCGCAATGGCTGGCGGAAAATGCCGCACGTGCGGCGGAACTCGGCTCGCACGGGGTGGATCTCAACTGCGGCTGCCCGTCCAAAACAGTGAACGGCAGCGGCGGCGGGGCGATGCTTCTTAAAGACCCGGAGCTGATTTATCAGGGCACCAAAGCTATCCGTGAAGCGGTACCGGCACATCTGCCGGTGTCGGTGAAAGTGCGGCTCGGCTGGAGCAGCAATGCGCACCAGTTTGAAATCGCCGATGCGGTGGCACAGGGCGGGGCAACCGAGATCACGGTGCACGGGCGCACCAAAGAAGCAGGTTATCGCGCGGATTTGATTGACTGGCCGGCGATCGCAGCTATCCGTCAGCGGCTCTCCATTCCGGTGATTGCCAACGGCGAAGTCCGTGACTGGCAGAGTGCGCAGCAATGCCTGGCCGTGACCGGCTGTGATGCGGTGATGCTCGGGCGCGGAGCGCTCAATGTGCCGAACCTGAGCTGTGTGGTTAAATATAACGCGCCCTTTATGCCGTGGCCGGAAGTGGTGGCATTACTGTACCGCTACACGCAGCTGGAAAAGCAGGGTGATACCGGGCTGTACCATGTGGCGCGTATCAAACAGTGGTTCAGCTATCTGCATAAAGCCTATCCGCAGGAAGCGGATGAACTTTTTGCCGTGATCCGCCCGCTGAAAGATTCTGCCTCGATTGCACAGGCGATTGCCCGGGCTCAGGGCGCATAAAATTTGCTTTTTTTGCCATATCGCACTTTAATTGACAGGTGAGCCGGATTTTTTCTTAACCCGTTAATACAGCAGGAGGTACTGATGAATTTTCTGTCCTGGATTATTTTTGGCCTGATCGCCGGTGTGCTGGCGAAATGGATTATGCCCGGAACCTATAGTATCGGCATTATTATGACGATTGTACTGGGTGTTGTTGGTGCTGTTGTCGGGGGATATATCAGTGTTTTCTTCGGCAAGGGGCGTGTCGACGGGTTTAATTTCGGCAGCTTTGTGGTAGCGGTGATCGGTGCGATGGTGGTGCTGTTTCTCGCCGGGAAGTTTGCGGGCTGACAGCCGCATAACAGATTTAAAAAATGCCGGAGCAGCTGACGCGCTCCGGCATTTTTTTATGGTTCAATCGGCAGGGTGTCTGAGCCGCCCCATTCCGCCCAGGAACCGTCATACAGACGGACATTCTGATGGCCGGTGAGTGTCAGCGCCAGCAGCAGTATGGCGGCTGTCATACCGGAACCGCAGGACACCACCAGGTATTTGCTTAAATCCACACCCGCATCACGGAATATCTGCTGAATCTGCGTCGGGGATTTGAAGATCCCGTTTTCCACCAGGGTATTCCACGGCACATTGCAACTGCCGGGAATATGGCCTGAACGCACGCCGGGACGCGGATCCGGTGCCAGCGCCTGAAAACGATCGGCAGAACGGGCATCGACAATCTGAATTTCCGGGTCCGTAATCGCCAGCAGCACATCATCTTTATTCACCGCATTATGACGCTGAAATTCCGGCACAAAGGTTTTCGCCTGTGGCAGCGGGATATCGCCGCTTTCGGTGGTATAACCGGCACCGGCCCAGGCATTCAGTCCGCCCTGTAAAATACGCAGATTTTTCATACCGAAGGTTTTCAGTGTCCACCAGGCGCGCGGGGCGGAGAACAGGTTACCCTGATCATAAATAATCACCATGGTGTCATTATCGATCCCGAATTCACCGGCAGCCTGTGCGAACACCTCCGGTGACGGCAGCATATGCGGCAGCGGCGAGGAGAGATCAGCGACTTTATCCAGATCAAAATAGTGTGCGCCCGGAATATGGCGCTCAAGCCATAACTGATGGCAATTTGCTGGCTGACCGGGTGGCGCTTTGCTGACATCGAGCACAACAAGATTGTCGTCATTCAGGTGCGTGTGCAGCCAGTCTGCTGTCACAAAATAGTCTCGGTACATCGCAATTAACCTCGTTAGCAGGACGCAGAGTGCTACCGGGCTTCTCCGGTGGTCGTTTCCTGCGCCGTGGATGGAGTCTCAGGGGCAACCGAACGATTATACATATTCATTCCGGCAAGAAAAACGCCGCCGAGGGAGCCGAAGGCAAAAATAAAAATGAAAATAATCAATAATTTCTTCATATATGTATTCTGGTCTTATCTGATGGAGCCTGTCTTCCGGACAAATCCGGGGGCTATGTTGATTAATTGTAACAAACTATTGAAGCAACCGTATGCAGAAAATGAGCGGTAACGGCCCGGACATGCTGATTTTTTTTCTGTAGTGTGAAACAATAGCGCCCTGTTTATTTATCCATAGGTTTTTCAGATGCCCCTTTCCGCCACCGTCAAACAACAAATCAGCGCCTGGTACAAAGCCCTGCCGGAGCAGATTGACGGCTTTGTCCCGCGCGCTCCGCAGCGGGAAATGATTGCGGAAGTTGCCCGGACGATGGCGGGCGATGAAGGGCGGCATCTGGTGATTGAAGCCCCGACCGGGGTGGGAAAAACCCTCTCTTATCTGATCCCGGGCATTGCGGTCGCGCGGGAACAGCAAAAGCTGCTGGTGATCAGCACCGCCAATGTCGCGTTGCAGGATCAGATCTACAGCAAGGATCTGCCGCTGCTGGCAAAAATTATCCCTGATCTGCGTTTTACCGGTGCATTCGGGCGCGGGCGTTATGTGTGTCCGCGCAATATGGCGGTGATTGGTGCGGCGGAAGGGGAACAGATCGACCTGATGCTGCTGCTCGAAGATAAAGCGGATGTGGCAACGGCCTCTGAACGCGACACGGTGCGCAAGCTGCAGAATGATTTTACCTCTTTCGGCTGGGACGGCCTGCGCGATCACCATAAAACCTCTATTCCGGACAGCCTGTGGCGCAAAATCAGCACTGACAAACTCAGCTGTCTCGGCCGTAACTGTCAGTATTACTCGCGCTGCCCGTTTTTCCTGGCGCGGCGTGAAATTGAAAGTGTGGATGTGGTGGTCGCCAACCACGCGCTGGTGATGGCGGCAATGGAAAATGAATCGGTTCTGCCGGAAAGCAAAAAATTGCTGCTGGTGCTGGATGAAGGGCACCATATCGCTGATGTGGCCCGTGATTCCCTGGAAGTGGAAGGGGATATCACCCTGGTATCCCTTCAGGCGCAGCTGGATAACCTTTCCCGCTTTGTCACCCAGTATCTGCAACAGTTCCGCCCGGTAAAACCGCCGAAACTGGCGGACAGCGCCCGTCTGCAGAAACACCTGGACGCGATGTCAGATGTGTACCGCGATGTGGCGATGTACACACAGGCGCTGCTGCCGGAGCAGGCGGCGGATCCGCACTATCTGTTTCCGCTCGGGGAACTGCCGGAGCCATTGACGGCGGCGGCTCAGCAGTTGTCAAAACAGACGGATGCTCTGCACAGCATGGTGGAGGGGATACTCAGTGATCTGAACGAACAGACGGCAAAACAGGATATTGTCCGTCTGCACCGCGCCATCCTCACCGCCGGAAAGTTCCTCGGTGCACTGGAAAACAGCGCTAAACTGTGGCGTCTGGCGGCACTGTCGGAAATCTCTCACGCACCGGTCTCAAAATGGCTCAGCCGCCGCTATGAAAAAAATCAGTCTCACCTCTGGTTCCACTGCGCGGGGATCCGTGTCAGCGAACAGCTCGGCCACCTGTTATGGCGCAATGTACCGAATATTGTGGTGACCTCGGCAACCCTGCGTTCACTCAACAGTTTCAGCCGGTTACAGGAAATGACCGGGCTGAGTGAAAAGGCCGATGACCGTTTTGTAGCACTCGATTCTCCGTTTGATCACTGCCATCAGGGGCGGCTGGTGATCCCGAAAATGCATTATGAACCGACACCGGCCGATGAAGCCGCACATATCGGGGAGATGGCGCGTTATTTCCGCTCCCAGCTGGCGTCCGGTGAACACCGCGGCATGCTGGTGCTGTTTAACAGCCAGCGGGCAATGGATCTGTTTCTCACCCATGTGACGGATTTACGTCTGCAACTGCTGGTGCAGGGGGATCAGCCCCGTTACCGGCTGGTGGAAACCCATTGTCAGCGGATCCGGGACGGGCAGAACAGTGTGCTTATCGGCCTGCATTCTTTTGCCGAAGGTCTTGATCTGAAAGGGGATTACCTGACTCAGGTGCATATTCACAAAATCGCGTTTCCGCCGGTCACCAACCCGGTGATTATCACGGAAAACGACTGGCTGAAATCCCTGAACCGCTACCCGTTTGAAATCCAGAGCCTGCCGGGAGCGTCATTTACGCTGATTCAGCAGGTCGGGCGGCTGATCCGCAGTCATCAGTGTCACGGGGATGTGGTAATTTACGACCAGCGCCTGCTGACCAAACGGTACGGCAGCAGGCTGCTTAATGCATTACCGGTCTTTCCGATTGTGCGGCCGGATATTGAACCTGAAAAATAATTAAACGGGTGAGCGTTATTCTGCTGTGGCGGTAAAGGTTACGTTACCGCCCTGATCATTGATATTACTGACAGTCAGATGGTCACCGCGTTTAACCGTTCTTTTTACCACTATTTCCGAACTGCTTTTCGGTTGCAGCATAAAGGATTTATGCAGTATTTGTTTTTTATCCGCCAGGGTGATTTCCGTAATGGTAATGTGGTACGGCGATGTATTATTGACCCGTATTGAATGACTGCCGGACTGAAATGACACCCGCTGTGAGGCAGTGTTTCTGTCACTTAATCCGGCAGGGCGGTAAAAGACTTTAAACCGTGAACGGACGGCCAGTTGTCCTGAGTTTTTTTCCTTCAGCGATGATGTTTCACTGACCGGCGGAATATCAAGAATATTCAGCCGCCACAGGCTTTTTCTGTCTGACGGCATACTGTTTTTATCTGTCAGCCGTATACGTAAAATCTGTTCTGCTCCGGGATTGATGCATGAAACAGGCGGGGTCAGCTCAAACGGCGTGACCGGCAATTTCGCGGGCAGAGCCTCGGAATCGCCCGGGTCAAGCCAGTACTGAACAAATGCCGCAGTGGCGGATTCATTATTTATCCGTGCCGTAATATCGTGAGCACCTTTCGGATAAATATACCGTGTGCTATTCGCACTGATACCGTCAGCGAAAGAAAAGGCACTGATAAAATACCCGATAAATAACAGATATGATTTCATTTTATTTCCCCGCTGTGCACGAAGAAATACACAGACAGGTATTATTACTGAGAAAATTACCTGCCATGATTACGTATTAACGTATTCCCTTTATTTCATTTAATTTTATGCGTTTTTTTTGTTTTTGAAATACGTATGTTTTCTTGGTTTTGTTTATTACGGAATACCGTTAATACCGAAAAATAATAAGCAAAAAAAAACCGCCCGGAGGCGGTATAAAGGGTAGGATTGACTCACTAGGTCTTACTGTTTTTATTGTCTGCGACACATACTCACACATGAGATGTTTATTTCAGCACCGTAACCCGCCGGCTGCGGTGCCGTATTTCTGACTATTATTCGATATTGGCTTCGATGAACCACAGGTACTGGTCGAGGTCGCGGGAGGCGGCAGTAAACATATCTGCGGTATTTTCATCCTCAACGCGGCTGACGGCACGGCGGATATCGTTGGCGACGATGGCATAACGGTCGGCCAGTGCTTTCAGGTGATCCTGCACGGTGTGGATATCGGTCGGATAAGCCGGTAAAGCAGAGGCTTTACTGACAGCCTGTGAGGTACCGAGTGCCACACCGCCGAGCTGAACAGCGCGTTCGGCAAAGGTATCCAGGTGGCTGTTGAGGCTGTCACGGAAGCCGTCCAGCATTTCATGTACAGCAATGAAATTGCGGCCGCGCAGATTCCAGTGCGCCTGTTTGGTCATCAGCGACAGGTCGATAAACTGCAGAACCTGATGATTCAGTTCATCAATGGTTTCCTGCTTAATATCATCAGTGACATCGTTACGGGTGTACACTAAGTGAGAAGCTGTGGTTTTCACTAATTTCGCGGTGCTCATTATTGTTCCCCTTATTTATTCCGTTAAACATCTTTGTTTCGATGGGGTTACTATAGAGCAGCGCAGATGATAGTTAAATTCGATTAAATCTATAGAATCGATAGGCAAACCGGCACGAGGCCGGTTTCAGTATGGCGGGTGATTACTCAACAGCTTTGATTTTTGACTTTGGTTTGATGGTCAGTGCCGCGCCCATGGAGGCGATGACAATGCAGCTCAGCGCCAGCCATTGTGTGAATAACAGATGCTCGCTCAGGAAGATAATACCCACCATTGCGCCAATTACCGGCTCAAGGCTCATCAGTATGCCGAATGTCCGTGTCGGCAGGCGGGTCAGTGCCACCATCTCCAGCGAGTACGGGAAGGCTGTTGATAAGATAGCTACCGCCACCCCGACCGGCAGTACCGCCCAGCTGAACATCACACTGAGATCACTGTGATAAGCCCCTACCGGAAAAAAAATCAGTGCGGCGATAAGCGAGCCGACGGAAACCGTGGCTGCGCCGTAAAACCGTCCGGCCCGCTGGCCGAAGATAATATAGAGTGCCCAGCCCGCCCCGGCACCCAGGGCATACAGCATCCCCACCGGATCCAGCTGATTAATCTGTCCGATCTGCTCACCGAGCGGCAGCAGAAAGGCGAGACCGGCGATCACCAGAATAATCCAGAGATAATCCGTTATTTTCCGTGCCCCGAACATAGCAACCGCCAGCGGCCCGGTAAACTCCAGGGCGACTGCAATCCCGAGCGGAATGGTGGACAGCGCCAGATAGAACAGATAGTTCATCGCCCCGAGCGAGAGGCCGTATCCCAGCATCGGCAGCAAAGACTCACGGGTAAAACGCAGCCGCCAGGGTTTAAAAATCACCAGCAGAATCGCTGTACCCAGCAGTAATCGCAGGGCGGTCACACCCGGGGCACCAATAACCGGAAACAGGGTTTTTGCCAGTGAGGCACCGCTCTGAATAGAGATCATCGACAGCAGCAATAAGCCGATCGGTAACCACGGAGAACCACTTTGCTGGCGGGGAGACGCAGACATGAAGAACCTCGGGAGCAATAAAAATGCGGTGAGACAATTAGTTATGTTGAATTGCATGCAAAAGGCAGAACTCGTCCTGCAATCTTAGCGGGGCGGCTGACGGATAGCAATTACTGATTTAAGAGGATATTAATCCGCAGACAGCGATTGCCGGGTAATATAGCAAAATCTGACGAGTGCTATCTTCAGACCGCTTGCGTATACTGACTGCCGGATTTTCATTTCATCACGATAAGGACAGGGCAGATATGCGGGATATTAAACGAATAGCAGTCTATTGCGGATCAGCTGCAGGTGCATCAGAGATTTACCGCCTTGAGGCCGTGAAATTTGCCCGGATTCTGGTTGAGCAGGGAATTACCCTGGTTTACGGTGGTGCCAGTGTGGGGATCATGGGGACGGTGGCGGATACCGTACTCCGCGAAGGCGGGAAGGCCATCGGCGTGATCCCGGCATTGCTGGAAGGACGGGAGATTGCTCATAAAAACCTGACTGAGCTTCATCGCGTCAGCACCATGCATGAACGTAAAAGCAAAATGATTGAACTGGCGGACGGCTTTGTCGCGCTGCCGGGCGGCTTCGGTACCCTGGATGAGTTTGCTGAGGTCTTTACCTGGAGTCAGATCGGGCTGCATCAGAAGCCGGTCGGGCTGATGAATATCAATAATTATTATGACCCGCTGCTGTCTCTGATCAGCAAAATGACCGATGAGCAGTTTATGCAGGAAAAATACCGCCATATGGCGGTAGTCGAAACTGACGGTAACGCGCTTATCCGCCGCTTCCGTGACTATGAGGCACCTGCGGTCAAAACCTACGATTAACCGGAGAATACTATGATAATCCGCCCTGCCGCACTGAATGACACTGATCGCATTGCTGAGCTTTATCAGCAGTTATTTACTCTGATGGCGGAATATCAGCCCGACCGCTGGCGCCCGGCGCAGCAGGATCGCGGATTTATCGAAAACGCTGTGACAGATGAAAAGTTCTGTCTGCTGGTGGCGGAAACGGAAGGGCATATTGCCGGGTTCGCCTTTGCGCAGACGCAGGTTACCTCACCTTATACCTGTGTGGTGCCGCGTCGTTTCGGTTATATCTTTGATATTGTGGTTGATCCGGCGGTACGCGGACAGGGCACCGGAAAAAAATTACTGGATGCTGTTAAAGACTGGTCAAAGGCACAGGGCCATACGCATCTGGAGTTGTCAGTGCTGCCGGAAAACACCGGTGCCATGCGTTTATATGAGCGCGAAGGCTATCAGCCGGTGATCCACACACTGGCGATTAAGCACTGAGATAAAAAAACCTCATCGCAGGATGAGGTTTTGGTTTATCAGACTGCGGATTACCGTCAGTTGGTCAGATGAACGGTTTTACCGCCGACAATGGTGCGCAGTACTTTCACATTGGCAATATCATCAGCAGGTATCTGAAACACATTGCGATCCAGCACGATCATATCAGCCAGTTTGCCCGGCTCCAGGGAACCGAGAATATCTTCCCGGTGCTGAGCATAAGCCGAGTCAATCGTGGCGGCACGCAGCACTTCCGTGACAGTCAGGTCACGGTCGGTGTCCAGACGCTGTGCCGGCTGACCGTTGACCGGATGACCACGGCGGGTGGCGGCCACTTTCAGATCATACCATTCATCAAAATCATCAATCGGCCAGTCACTGCCGAACGCAACGACCGCACCGGCATCAATAAACTTACCGATAGGCTCCAGCTGCTGAAAACGGGTTTCACCGATCATATTGCGGGTGAATTCCGCCAGTTCCGCAGTCGGTGCCGCCCACTGGAAGGAGAGGCAGGCAATGGTGCCGAGTCTGGCGAAACGCGCGTAATCTTTGGCATCCACCAGCTCATTGTGAGCCAGTCCCGGACGGATATCTTTGCCCGGATGCGCAGCCCGCATTTTTTCGATGCCGTTGAGCACCATATCAACCGCACCTTCACCGACAGTATGCAGATGCGGATCGTACCCGGCAGCTGCGATACGTTCGAGCAGGGCATCGATCACCTCTGAAGTGAAATAGAGATCACCGTAATTTTCTGTCTCACGCCAGTCCGGTTGTGCCGGGGTGCCGTGATTGATGCGGTACGGTTTCAGCAGGGAGGCGGTCATGGTCGGGAACTGAAGCACACCATCAACAAACATTTTAATGTTTTTTACCGCGATGCCCGGTTCCGGGCCCCATTCAGGCTGATGATAGCGCTCCGCAAAGGCAACGGCGTTTTGCACGGCCTGCGGCACGGATGCCACATCCGGCGCATCATCCGGCGTGATTTCACGGGCAGCCTGCACACGCAGTGTCAGTTCACCCTGCTCCTGTAATGCACGGAACGCATCCAGCTGTAATTCTGCCACACGTGCATCCATGACCATGGTGACGCCCTGTTCATTGAGGACTTTCTGCACCAGACGGGCGACATCCACTGCGCGGTCAGCCTGAATGGAGGGAATACTGTCCGCCGCACGCATGGCCGGGGCATCCTCAAGGATACCGTTCAGTTCACCATTGGCGTGTTTGCCGATTTTACCGTCACTCGGTGCCGGGGTTTCTCTGGTGATGCCGAACAGCTCCAGCGCACGGCTGTTGGCGAGCAGGGTATGGCAGTCATTGGAGAACAGCACGACAGGGCGGCGGGTATTGAGCTTATCCATGTCTTCGCGGTACATATCAATACCGGCCGGTAACATGCCCTGACGCAGCCAGGCGGTCACTTTCAGCCAGTCATTTTCGCCGGTGCGCGGATCATTATCCAGATGCGCCTGCACACGGGCGAGGATCTCATCAATGGTCAGGGATTCATAATTCAGATGGCAGCCGAACAGCTGAATACCGCCCCAGAACGGGTGCATATGACCATCAATAATCCCCGGCATCATCATTTTGCCGTCGAGGTCGATAAACTGTGTATGCTCACCACGGAATGCTGCCATGTCATCATTATCACCACAGGCAAGAATACGGCCGTCAGCAATGGCGATGGCCCCGGCGACGCGGTTTTCCGCATCCGCAGTATAGATATAACCGTTGTGATAAATAATATCAGCGGCAGTCATTTTCATTATGCTCTCCAATCCTCATCAACAGAGTTAATTGATAATTAAGTGAGTTTCTTCTTCCGTGATTGACGGCGGACGGCGGGTAAAGAAGCGGGTGATCACACCGAGGTATACCACACCGATCCCCAGCCAGATCAGGCCGACAGTCAGTGCCTGCGCATCCAGGCTGGTCCACAGCCACAGGGTCAGCAGCACCCCGATAGCCGGTACCACCAGACAACGCAGGATCACGGCAGCCGTCAGCGGTTCTTTCCGGTCAATAATAAAGTGTTTGATAACACACAGATTTACAAAGGTAAACGCAATCAGTGCGCCGAAGCTTATCATGGACGCCACCAGGCTCAGGGAGAGCACCAGCGCCATCAGTGAGGCGAGGGCGACAAACAGGATCGACAGTACCGGAGTGTTGAATCTGGCATGCAGACGGGCAAACACTGAGCGCGGCAGCACCCCTTCACGGCCCATGGCATAGAAAATCCGCACAATACTGGCCTGGGATGTCATCGCGGAAGCAAACACGCCGATCACATAGGCGGTAATAAAGGAGGACGCCATCAGTGCACCGCCGACTTTTTCCATCACCTGAATACTGGCGATATCGGTGTTCGGCAGGAAATCACGCCACGCCGGATAGCTCAGGTGTGCGGCGTAAGAGATAATGATAAATAATGTCCCGGCAATAAACACGGTATAGAGGATTGCTTTCGGCAGCGCCCGTTTGGCGTCTTTGGTCTCTTCCGCCATGGTGGAGATGGCATCAAACCCGAGGAATGCGAGACACAGAACCGCCGCACCGGCAAACAGCCCGGACACCTGATCAGACATCACCGTCAGCGGGGCGAGCAGCGCCTCTTTATCCACTGTGAACGCGGAACTGAAGCTGAGATACAGGAACAGCGTGATAAATATCAGCTGCATCACAATGATCAGCATATTCATCGAGGTGACCAGTTTGATCCCGAGAATATTCAGCACAGAGACAATCACAATGGTGGAGACGATAATCAGCTCCATCGGCACCGACGGCAGGGCTTCATGCACAAAAATACCGATGGCGATATAGTTGATAATCGGCAGAAATAGATAATCCAGCAATTGCGCCCAGCCGACCAGAAACCCGGTATTCCCGCCGAAGATTTTCTGGACATAGGAATACGCAGAGCCGGCCAGCGGCAGTGTGCTGGTCATTTTACAATAGCTGAGTGCGGTAAACAGGACGGCTGTCAGAGTAATAATATAAGCAACCGGTAAATGACCTTCACTGAGGACGGTAACCTGTCCGTAAGTTGTGAAGATACCAAGGGGCACCATATAGGCGAGCCCGAAGAAAACCAACGCGGGGGTATTTAAGACGCGTTTCATCTGCACAGTATTCTGTTGCATTTTTACAGCCCTTCCCAATAGCCTGAAACATGCCGCGGATATCGCATCCGGGCACAATATATATTTCCGGCCGTCAGCGGATGACGGTCAGTCTGCATTTATTTTCAATAAACCTCGCACCTTGCGTCTGCATCGTGCGCACTTTACTGAAACGTCAGTGATAAACGGGCCATCACCACACGCTGGGGTAAATGCAGGCGGCGTACAATATATGAGTTATCTGTATTTGGCAACAGAAGTTGAACAGGATAATAATAAGGATAAACCATCCTTACCGGTCGTGCTTTTCCGGCTTATTATCAGGCATACCGAAAACAACATAACCTGATATATTTTTCAGTAAATTCATTGTGATACCTGTTTTAAGTAATAAGCCGGTGTTACCGGCAATACATTACGTGACATAACGTAATTCGTTATCCGGCTGCAAAAGAGAATAACCCGGGTATTTTTGAACCGGGAGGGTGACGGATAAGTCCCGGGCTGTTGCTTTTCATCGCCGTAAAACGGTGGGTAACCGATAAATAAAGATAAAGTAATCGCGTGTCAGAAAGAAAATATAAAAAATAACAACATCCCCGGCGGAATATCCGGGGAAATAAAAGAGCTCCCGGGAGAAGAATATTATTTTCTGATGTCAGGTGTTATTTCCCGGCAGGCGTGCAATGTTTATCGTCACTTACTGCGACAGTAAATAATTAAAATATTAATAAATTGATTTTTATGTGATTTTTTTGATTTTTTGACGGACGGAAGCGTATTTCAAGCACTTCATGTTCATATCCTGATAACAGGAGTAGCCTCTCCGTCTGACAATAACGGGTACAGCAATCAGGAACGATTTCTCCGCATTTTTGTCCTGTTCGTTTGGTCAAAATGCTTTTTTACCGGGATATTAACGATGCGTTAATTCTCTTAAAGTGTGAACGAAATCGTTTGCTTTTGTTTTTTGCGGCTATAGAATTCGTCAGATTTTTTTGGCCTGAGAAAAGCAACAGGAGGTAATTGTGTCCGGGGATAAAAATTACAGTCATGGGCCTGTGCCCATATCCGCGCGGAAAGGCGGGCTGGCATTAACCTTTGTAATGCTGGGTTTGACCTTCTTTTCCGCCAGTATGTGGACCGGAGGTGCTCTCGGTACCGGTCTCAGTTTTAATGATTTCTTCCTCGCAGTTCTTATCGGTAATCTTCTTCTTGGTGTCTACACCGCTTTTCTTGGTTTCATTGGTTCCAAAACCGGCTTAACAACCCATCTTCTCGCGCGTTACTCCTTCGGTATTAAAGGCTCCTGGCTCCCTTCATTCTTACTCGGCGGCACACAGGTCGGTTGGTTCGGCGTCGGTGTGGCCATGTTTGCCATTCCGGTCGGCAAAGCAACGGGCTGGGATATCAACTGGCTGATCGGCATCTCCGGAGTGCTGATGACCATTACCGTTTTCTTCGGTATCTCTGCGCTGACCGTACTCTCGGTGATTGCGGTTCCGGCGATTGCCATTCTCGGCAGCTATTCTGTTTACCTCGCGGTAACCGGTATGGGCGGCATGAGCGCACTGCGTGATGTGATCCCGGCACAGCCGATTGATTTTAATCTGGCGCTCGCCATGGTGGTCGGTTCGTTTGTCAGTGCCGGTACGCTGACGGCGGATTTTGTCCGCTTCGGTCGCAAGCCGAAAATTGCGGTGCTGGTGGCGATTATCGCCTTCTTCCTCGGTAATTCACTGATGTTTATCTTCGGGGCGGCCGGGGCGGCGTCTCTCGGTATGGCGGATATCTCTGATGTGATGATTGCCCAGGGACTGTTATTACCGGCGATTATCGTTCTCGGTCTGAATATCTGGACCACCAATGATAACGCGCTTTACGCCTCCGGCCTGGGGTTTGCCAATATCACCGGGCTTTCCAGCAAAACCTTATCTATCGTCAACGGGCTTATCGGCACACTGTGCGCTCTGTGGCTCTACAATAATTTTGTCGGCTGGCTGACCTTCTTATCTGCCGCTATCCCGCCAATCGGGGGCATTATTATTGCCGATTACCTGATGTACCGTCACCGTTATGAAACCTTTGACCGCAGCAAAATGCGCGATGTGAATGTCAGCGCACTGCTGGCCGTGGCGGCAGGTGTGATTGCTGGGCACTGGCTGCCGGGGATTGTGCCGGTGAACGCAGTTCTCGGCGGGGCATTAAGCTATGCTGTCCTCAATCCGTTACTTAACCGTCGTCGTACAACCAACCCGGAGATGACCCGTGCTTAATCAAACCGTAAAACATATTTTTAATGCCCGTCTGCCGGATCGTGCTGGCCTGTGGCGTATCGACATCGATAATCAGCGCATTACCGCGATTGTGCCGCAGCCGGAAGGTGAAATATTGCCGGAGAGCCTGGACGCCGAAGGCGGCCTGGTCACCGCGCCGTTCGTCGAGCCGCATATTCACCTCGATACCACCCAGACCGCCGGGGAACCGGCGTGGAACCAGTCCGGTACCTTATTTGAAGGCATTGAACGCTGGGCGGAACGCAAAGCGCTGCTGACGCATGATGATGTGAAAACCCGTGCCCGGCAGACCCTGAAATGGCAGATTGCTAACGGCATCCAGCATGTCCGTACCCACGTTGATGTCTCCGATGCCACCCTGACCGCGCTGAAAGCGATGCTGGAAGTGAAACAGGAAGTCGCGCCGTGGGTGGATTTACAGATTGTTGCGTTTCCGCAGGAAGGGATCATGTCCTATCCGGACGGTGAGGCACTGCTGGAAGAAGCACTGCGCCTGGGCGCGGATGTGGCGGGGGCTATCCCGCACTTTGAATTTACCCGCGAATACGGCGTGGAATCCCTGCACAAAACCTTTGCGCTGGCACAGAAATATGACCGCCTGATCGACGTGCATTGTGATGAAATCGATGATGAACAGTCCCGTTTTGTGGAAACCGTTGCCGCGCTGGCACACCGTGAGGGAATGGGCGCGCGTGTTACCGCCAGCCACACCACGGCGATGCATTCTTATAACGGCGCTTATACTTCCCGCCTGTTCCGTCTGCTGAAAATGTCCGGCATTAACTTTGTGGCGAACCCGCTGGTGAATATTCATTTACAGGGGCGTTTCGATACCTATCCGAAGCGCCGCGGGATCACCCGTGTCAAAGAGATGCTGGCGGCGGATATTAATGTTTGCTTCGGTCACGATGACGTGTTTGACCCGTGGTATCCGCTGGGCACCGCCAATATGCTCCAGGTACTGCATATGGGGCTGCATGTCTGTCAGCTGATGGGATATGGTCAGATTAATGACGGGCTGAAACTGATCACGGAATACAGTGCGCGTACCCTGAACTTACAGGATTACGGCGTAGCGGAAGGCAAACGCGCCAGCCTGCTGATCCTGCCGGCGGAAAACGGGTTTGATGCCGTCCGCCGTCAGGTGCCGGTGCGTTACTCTGTCCGTGACGGCCGTGTGATAGCAGAAACACAGCCTGCCGTCACACAGATCCACCTGGATAAACCGGAGACTATCCGTTACAGCCGCACACCTCGCACTGAGGATCAGGCTTAAGATTAATGGTGCGGAACTGCATGCGCATCGCATCAAACAGCACCACTTTTCCGCTGCTCACCTGCCCGTAGCCGGTGAGCAGTTTGATGCACTCCATCGCCTCCAGGGTGCCGATGGTGCCGACCAGCGGTGCCATCACACCCGCTTCCACACAGGTCAGACTGTTCTCCCCGAATAACCGGCTCAGGCAGCGGTAACAGGGTTCCCCCTCCTGCCAGGTAAAGACAGCAATCTGTCCTTCCATACGAATAGCGGCACCGGACACCAGCGGGATCTTCAGCTGATGACACGCCCGGTTCAGTTGTTCGCGGACGGCGACATTATCAGTGCAGTCCAGCACCACATGGTGAGACCGGATCAGAGCGGTAAGCTCATCATCATCCAGCTGTTTGGTAACGGTTTCAGTCCGGCAATGCGGATTGACGGCTTTCAGCGCAATCGCGGCGGATTCTGTTTTTGCCATCCCGATACGGGCATCGGTATGCAGGATCTGACGCTGAAGATTGGAGAGCGACACGGTATCAAAATCCAGCAACGTAAGATGCCCCACGCCCGCCGCCGCCAGATACTGCGCTGCCGCACACCCGAGTCCGCCGAGGCCGGTGATCAGCACCCGCCCGGCTTTCAGCGCTTCCTGACCATCAAAATCAAAGCCGCGCAGCACGATCTGCCGGTTATAACGCAGCGCTTCCTCATCACTGAGCTCAATATGTCCGGGTTCAGTCGCCATCAGTCATTCTTCAGTAAATGGTTAAAAAACTCGATTTCAACGGTTTCACCGGCGGCAACCGCACCGCGCTCACGCTCCAGCACAATAAAGCAGTTGGCGAGGCTGAATGAACTGAAAATATGCGAGCCCTGGTCGCCGGTGGTTTTTACCACCATCTGACCGGATTCATTCACCCCGGCAATACCGCGCTGGAAATCCAGACGACCGGCGGATTTTTTCAGTGGCGTGGTGGTGACGGCTTTAAACCGCATTGGCGGCTGCCACTGGCTGAAACCGGACAGGCGGGCGATCAGCGGCTGCACCAGCTCATAAAAGGTAACGGTGGTGGAGACCGGGTTACCCGGCAGACCGCAAAACCAGGCGTTATTCAGCTTACCGAAAGCAAACGGCTTGCCCGGTTTGATCGCCAGTTTCCAGAAATTAATTTTGCCGATTTCATCAAGAATCTGTTTGGTGTAATCCGCTTCGCCGACAGACACGCCGCCGCTGCTGATCACCAGATCCGCCTGTGCATCGGCTTTCTCAAAAGTGGTGCGCAGAATATCCGGATTATCCGGGATCACGCCGAGATCAATCACATCACAACCGAGCTTTTCCAGCATCAGACGAACCGCAAAGCGGTTGGTATCATAAATCTGTCCGTCACCCAGCGGCTGGCCGACCGCCTGCAATTCATCACCGGTGGAGAACACCGCCACTTTCAGTTTGCGCACCACGGACAGCTCCGCCAGACCGAGGGAGGCAATCAGCGGCAGCTGGGCGGCGGCCAGTTTGGTGCCTGCCGGTAAAACTTCACTGTGTTGCGCGATATCCTCACCAGTACGGCGGATATTCTGCCCGGCGGTAATTCCGGCGGTAAAGGTAATTCCGGCATCCGACACTTTCGCTTCTTCCTGCATCACCACGGTATCCACACCCTTGGGTACCGGTGCGCCGGTCATAATACGGACACATTGTCCGGCCGGTAATTCACCTTTGAATGGAACACCCGCCAGAGCGCGACCGGCAACCGGCAGCGGGGTTTTTCCGTCCCAGTCGGACAGGCGAAATCCGTAACCATCCATTGCGGAATTATCAAACGGCGGTACATTGATAGGCGAAATAACCGGGGTGGCAGTGATCCGCCCGGCGGCATCCGTCAGCGCGATTGTTTCAGTACCGGTGATCGCGGCCGGGGTCGCGAGCAGCTTATCCAGTGCTTCCTGTAAAGAGATTAACGAAGAGGTGTAACTTTCTGTCGGATTAGCCATGATGCTGTTTCACTCCCGGCGCCTGCTGGGCGCAGATAAAACGGATAATAAAGAGAAGGGCATTATGGCAGACTTACAGCACAAGTTGAATGATGTGGCACAAAAGCGTGAGCAACAGATCTGATTCCGGAAGTCATTATTGCATTTTAAAGGCTTCTTTTGGTATAACGAAGTTACAAATTATTAACATATTGCATTTCATATGACGACATCTCACTCCGCCCGTCAGACAACGGCGCTTCATATTGCAGTCAGTGGTTTTCTTGCGCTGGTGGTGGCCATGGGAATAGGGCGCTTTGCTTTTACCCCGCAGGTGCCGCTGATGATTGATGAGCACCAGCTTGACCTGACAACTGCCGGTATTGTGGCTGCCTGGAACTATCTCGGCTATCTGGCCGGATCCTTTGATGCCATGCGGGCAAAACGCGGTATTGAGCTGCGGCTGTGGACCGGTTTATGGGGCGCGGTGATTATCACACTGCTGTCAGCGGTGATTTCCGGGGCGGTGCTGCACAGTATCGCACGGTTTTTTATCGGCTGGGCGAGCGGCTGGACGCTGGTATTAGCGGCTGCCTGGACCAATGACGCACTGGCAAAACTTAACCGTCCGGCACTGAGTGTTGCGGTTTACGGCGGCACCGGTACCGGAATTCTGCTGTGCGGACTGGCAGCTATCGGCATTCAGGGCTTATCACTGACCGCCTCGCAGGGCTGGTGGATCTATGGTGCTGCGGCACTGGTCTTCAGTCTGTATGTCAGCCGCTATCTGCCGCGCCCGGGGGAACTGAGCTCCTCCTCTTCCACGCACAGTAAACCAGTGATGACACCAAAAATCCGCCGTTTATTGTGGAGCTATGCGCTGGCCGGATTCGGCTATATTCTGCCTGCCACGTTTTTATCGCAGATGGCGGCGGCACGTTTCCCCGGCAGCCTGTTTGCCCAGTTTGTCTGGCCGGTGTTCGGGATAGCGGCAGTCGCCGGTATCGTGGCTGCCATTGCTGCGCGGCGTTTTTTCACGCCGCAGCGGCGGCTGGCACTCACCCTCTGGGCACAGGCTGCGGGTATTCTGGCGGCGGAAGTCATGCCCGGGATCAGCGGCCTGGCGGTCAGTGCCTTTCTGGTCGGCGGCGGCCTGATGGCTGCGGTGCAACTGGCATTTCAGTGCGGGCGCGAACTGGCTCCGGAGCACGGCCGCTATATGGCCGGGCTGCTGACCACCTGGTATGCCGTCGGGCAGCTTGGCGGCCCGCTGGTATCCTCGGTCTCCGCGTATTTTACCGGCAAACTGGAACCGGCGCTGTGGGTCGCCTTTGCGGCACTGATTACCGGTGGTTTGCTGATTTTCCGTGATCGCAGCGATATAAAAGAATAATTATCTCAGTGATAACAGGGTTATTATTTATTAATCCTGTTATCTTTATTATTCATTAAAAATAAAAAACGGATAATTAAAAAAACGGTTTTATAACTTAGCCTGTTTATGCTTTATTTAATTTTCAGGGCATAAAGTCATTTTTCTAAAATATAACAGGGCAGTTATTCCCGATGAGAAAGAACAATTTTCTTCAGAAGGCAATCAATGATCTGAAAGATATACGATTGTGGTCCATGAGTATCAGCATGATACTGACATCTCTGACAGTAACGCACTCGTCACTGCGCATTGTCAGACCGGACAATGTGATGACCGATGTCTTTCTCACCCCTGTTATTTATGTGGGTTTTATGCTCTGACAAAAAAGATACTGTATTTTATATTTGAATAATTGAGAGGTTAATTATGAAAGAATTAAATCAGGAACAATTATTGTCCGTCTCAGGTGCAGGGTTTATCTCTGTCGGAATGATGTTCGCCGGTGTTGCATTTGATATCAGTGCTGTAATGATCTCAAATATCAGCCGGAATAACGAAGAAATTGTTTTTGCTGATCATAAGGATATTTCCCGTCTTCGTTATGAGGTTATATAACACATCCTTTATCCGGCATTTTTCCGGCAAATGTTTCCGTCAGCGATATTCCGGCTGATATCCGCATTATTAACAGGGATTTCCGGTGCAAACTTTTCATCACCAAAACCACAAAATGAATTAACAAAACGACGTATTGCTCTAAAATAGCAGGGCGGCGGGTATTGACCAGCCGACGGGTGCAACACAGCACCGGGAGTCACCTGAAAAATAGTCGGAGAAGGTATGTCATCATTAAGCCGGGAAGCAGAACTTGTCCACGCCGCGCTCATCGCACGCGGGCTGGAGACACCATTGCGGGAGCAGACACTGCCGCCGGAAACCCGCAAGGTTCAGATTGAAGCGCATATGACAGAAATTATGAAGCTGCTCAATCTCGACCTGAGCGACGACAGTCTGGCAGATACCCCGAAACGTATCGCGAAGATGTATGTGGATGAAATTTTTTCAGGACTGGATTATCACAATTTCCCGAAAATCACCCTGATTGAAAATAAAATGAAAGTGGATGAAATGGTGACGGTCCGTGATATCACGCTGACCAGCACCTGTGAACACCACTTTGTCACTATCGACGGTAAAGCCACCGTTGCTTATATCCCGAAAGACACCGTTATCGGGTTATCGAAAATTAACCGCATTGTGCAGTTCTTTGCCCAGCGCCCGCAGGTTCAGGAACGTCTGACACAGCAAATTCTGCTGGCACTGCAAACGCTGCTCGGCACCACTAATGTGGCGGTATCCATTGACGCGGTGCATTATTGTGTCAAAGCGCGCGGCATCCGTGACGCAACCAGTACCACCACCACCACCTCACTGGGCGGGTTATTTAAATCCAGCCAGAATACCCGCCAGGAATTCCTGCGCGCGGCCCGTCATATTTAACGGATGAATACTTCAGTCACATCTGCCTCTGCCCGTATTGATGTCCTCGATATGGTGCGGGGGCTGGCCATCCTCGGTATTTTTATTCTGAACATCGGCGGATTCGCGCTGCCGTCTGCGGCCTATCTGAACCCGCTGTACACCCCGGCGGCGTCCGCAACAGATATCGCCACCTGGGCAGTATTAAGTGTGCTGGTGCAGGGGAAATTCCTCGGCATGTTTGCACTGCTGTTCGGTGCCACTCTGATGATGCTCAACCGTTACAGCCAGCCCTGGAATATGGCGCGGTTACTGGTGCTTGGAGTGATCGGGCTGCTGCATACCGCTCTGCTCTGGGACGGGGATATCCTGCTGATGTACAGCCTGACCGGCGTTGCCGCCTGCTGGATCATCCATAATGTTTCCTCCCGCTGGTGGCTGAAGCTGGTGCCGGTGCTGATCCTGACCGGATTGTTTTTACTGTTTTTCCTGTTATCGGAAGGTGGTGAGCTGAAACTGTTGTACTGGCAGCCGTCGCAGGAAATGCTGGATTATGAAGTACTGATCGCCGACACCGGTGGTATTGCCGGCATGCTGGACAGAATCAGTACCATCAGCGGTATGCTGATGATGATGGTGGTTCAGTATGGCTGGCAGTTACTGGCAATGATGCTGCTGGGCGCAACACTGATGAAAAACGGCTGGCTGAAAGGGGCATATCCGCTGTCTCATTACCGGCGGCTGGCAGCGTGGCTGCTGATCCCGTCACTGCTGCTGCAGGCGGTTGTGATGTGGCTGGAATACCTGAACGACTGGAGTGTCTTCTGGATGGGCACTGTTGGTTATCCGCTGGCGGATATTTTGCAGCCGGTACAGACTACCGGGCTTATTGCTTTGTTTTATGGTTTGCAGCCACAGCTGAAACCGGTTGCCGCCTGTTTACAGCGGGTCGGGCGTACCGCACTGAGCAGTTATCTGCTGCAATCGGTGTGCGGGGTGATACTGTTTGAGTACCTAGGTTATTTCTGTCAGTTTGATCGCCTGACGCTGCTGGCATTTGTGCCGCTGATGTGGCTGATCAACATCCTGTTCTCAACCCTGTGGCTGCGTTATTTTTCTCAGGGGCCGGTGGAGTGGTTATGGCGGCAGGCAGCCAATAAGCTGGCAGCCCGCTGAAACCGGATTATTGCGCGGCGGGTGCCGGTTGTGTGTTATCCGCCGGTTTTTCCGGTGCCGCAGGTGGCTCCGGATAAAGCACATTCAGCTCTTCCGGTGTCACTGCCGGATATGACGGTACATTCTCCGGTAACGTTTGTGGTGCCGGAATCGATTCCTGCGGGCCGAGGAAACGCGGCTCGCGGTTGAGAATATATAAATCAGCCAGTGCGCCCAGCCGGGCAACCACTTCCCGCGCACGGACAGTAAACATATTCTTCGGGGAGGAAACCGCGTAACAGCGCGCCTCAATACCTTTTTCCATCGCGATATACAGCGCCCGTTCACAATGGAAGCGCTGGGTGATAATCGTAAAGCCATTGGTATCAAAGACTTTTCGTGTCCGTACCACAGAATCCAGCGTGCGGAATCCGGCAAAATCGAGCACAATTTTACTGGCCGGGATCCCGGCATTCACCAGATCCTTGCGCATCGTGCTCGGCTCATTGTAACTGTGCTGGGCATTATCGCCGCTCAGCAGCAGATACTTCACCTTGCCGCTGTTATATGCATTCACGGCACCCTGGATACGATACCGGTAATATTGGTTAATTGTCCCGTTTTTATAGTACTTAGCGGTACCGAGTACCATACCGACTTCACTCGGCGGCAGGTCATTGATATTTTCATAGATATAAGGCGCGGTTTTCCAGCTAATCCAGCGATCTGCCGCAATAGCCGCTGCTGCTGCCAGAATAATACCTGCCAGCATCCACAGAATGATCCGTTTCCATATCCGGGCTTTTCCCATTATTACTGAGACCTTTATCACTAATTAGTTACCATAAGGCTAAGATTACTTGAGCGGGGAAAGGCTGGCAAGGGTGAAAAAAAGAATAAAACCCGCACAAGTGCGGGTTTTCAGCGGCAGAATACCGGTTATTCGTCAGAAAGATGTCCGGCGGTAAACACGATATTCCGGATGCCAGAAGTTACGTTCGATAGCTTCATCGAGTGCACCGTCAGAGGTCACAGTCGCGACACCCTGGATCTGTGCTTCTTTGGCAACCTGTTTGGCGATGATACGGGAGACTTTTTTGATGTCCTCGATATCCGGCAGCAGTGAGCCTTCGCCGTTAACAACCATCGGTGAGCATTCAGCCAGCGCGCGGCTTGCTGCCATCATCATGCCGTCAGTCACACGTCTGGCACCGGCGGCCAGCACACCCAGACCAATCCCCGGGAAAATAAAGGAGTTGTTGCACTGGGAGATAGGATAGGTTTTATCCTTATAAATCACCGGATTAAACGGGCTGCCGGTTGCAACCAGTGCATGACCGTCTGTCCAGGCGATAATATCTTCCGGACGGGCTTCCACACGGGAGGTCGGGTTGGACAGCGGCATGACGACCGGACGCGCACAGTTTTTGTGCATTTCACGGATAATCTCTTCCGTAAACAGCCCCGGCTGACCGGAAACCCCGATAAGCACAGTCGGCTTAGCGTTACGGACCACATCTTCCAGTGAAATCGCATCATTCTGCACATCCCAGTCTGCAATAATGTCACTTTTGGTGATCAGTTTGCTCTGGAAATTCAGCAGGTTCGGCAGTTTGTCCGTCAGCAGGCCGAATCTGTCCACCATAAAGATACGGGCACGCGCCTGCTCTTCACTCAGGCCTTCAGACTTCATCTGCGCGATAATCTGCTCGGCGATACCACACCCGGCTGAACCGGCACCCAGGAAGGCAACAGTCTGGTCTTTCAGCTGTCCGCCTGCGGCACGGCTGGCGGCAATCAGGCTGCCGAGGGTGACTGATGCGGTACCCTGGATATCATCATTGAAGCAGCAGAGCTGATCGCGGTAGCGTTCCAGCAGCGGCATCGCGTTTTTCTGGGCGAAATCTTCAAACTGTAACAGCACATCCGGCCAGCGGCGCTTAACCGCATTGATAAATTCATCAACAAATTCATCATATTCTTCGCCGGTGATACGCGGGTGACGCCAGCCCATATAGAGCGGGTCATTCAGGCGCTGCTGGTTATTGGTACCGACATCCAGCACGATAGGTAGGGTATACGCCGGGCTGATGCCGCCGCAGGCGGTATACAGAGAGAGTTTACCAATCGGGATCCCCATCCCGCCGATCCCCTGGTCACCCAGACCGAGGATCCGCTCACCGTCGGTTACCACGATGACTTTTACATTCTGCTTGGTGGCATTCTGCAGCATGTCATCAATGTAAGCGCGGTTCGGATAAGAGATAAACAGCCCGCGCGCACGGCGGTAGCTGTCCGAGAAATGCTCACAGGCCGCCCCGACAGTCGGGGTGTAAATGATAGGCATCATTTCTTTGAGGTGAGCATTGAGCAGGCGGTAGAACAGCGTTTCATTCGTATCCTGAATGTTACGCAGGTAGATATGTTTGTCAGTATCGTTTTTAAAATCAGAATACTGACGATAAGCGCGTTCAGTCTGCTCTTCGATGGTCTCCACCGCTTCCGGCAGCAGGCCGTGGAGGTTGAAATTACTGCGCTCTTCTTCGGAGAAGGCGCTTCCCTTATTCAGCAGCGGAAATTCTAACAGGATAGGGCCCGCATACGGAATATATAATGCACGTTTGCTTTCGTATTCCAGTTCCATGTATGACTACTCTTTGCCAATTGACATTTTTAAGACAGGACGCACTGATCCTAAGTTATCTGAAAAATATGTACAGTAATTGTTACGAAATTAGTGATGCCGATGTGTGAAAGTGAGAGGCGGGATAGATTTATATTTAATAATCACGTAAAGGCTGATACCCGGAACAGATGGGTATCAGCCTCAGCGAAGACAGAATTAATAGCTGAACAGGGCGATATCCTGACACCCCAGGGCGCTCAGTGTGGCAGAGGTACTTTCCCACTGTGACAGCGTGGCGTTGCTGCCCTCCACCAGCACGGCACGGTGGATATCATGAAGGTTGCCGCCAGCCATATTCATAAAGATCAGTGCGGCCTGCAACGGCGGCAGTCCCGGGTTAAAGGCGGCATTTTCAATGTAAGCACCGCTGTAGATGCGTCCGCGGCTGTCCTGAAGCGCCACACCGCTGTGGGAATGAGAATACGGTGCATGGCTGCGGTTGGCTGCCTCGAGTGCTTTTCCGACCACTGCATTGGTGGCGAGGAAATGATAACCGTGATGCACCTGGTCAAATAACCGGGTTTCAATTCCCAGATCCACCGGCCCGAAAGCATGCGGCAGCAGCGTTTTCAGCGGCATAGCGGCCAGTTCCGGTAACTGGATCAGCAGTTCTGTACCGCTGTTCAGTTCATTCATAAACTGACGGCAGTGGCCGCACGGAGTGTAATTGACAGTGACTTTGCGCAAACCTTTCTCGCCGCGCAGCCAGGCGTGAGTGATCGCGCTCTGTTCTGCATGCACTGTCTGTTGTAACGGCACATGGCAGAATTCCATATTGGCGCCGAAATAGAGGTTACCGCTCAATCCGTGTGCAATCGCGCCGACATTAAACCTGGATACCGGCGTCACGGCACAGGCTGCGGCCAGCGGCAGCATGGTCAGTGCAAGTGCATCCTCATCAGTATCTGTGGCGTTGCAGAGTGCGCTGACCTGTTTGGCCGATAAGTATCCCGGGAACGTATCAGCACAAACAATGTCTGTCAGCTGGGTCTGTAACGGGGAAGGGAGCGTGTTCAGGGCTGCATGAAAGCGGTTTTGCATAAAATGACCTCCATTATCAATGAGATCATTCTAGCGGGTAGTTATACATAATGAACGTGATTTTTATCACGTTCATTATGAAACGAATGAAACAAATATTGAATTTGCGAGATGGGGCTCAAATTTTCAGGTCAGCCGAATAATGCCAGCAGTACCGGGAAGATAAACGGCGCCATCAGAGAAGTAATAATCCCGCAGGTCATTAATGCCAGTGAACTGTAAGCGCCTTCCACATAATCCTCTTCCGCGCAGCGGGCGGTACCGAGGGCGTGAGAAGCCGTACCCATTGCCAGACCGCGTGAAGCCTTGGTGGTGACCCGCAGTCGTCTGAACAGGGTATGGCCGAAAATCGCACCGAGGATCCCGACGAAAATCACACATACGGCACTGATTGCCGCCACGCCGCCGATGGAATTGGACACCGCGATCGCTATCGGGGTGGTGACAGATTTCGGCAGGATAGAGGCGGCAATTTCCGGTGTCGCGCCCATCATAAAGGCAATAGCGGTACCGGTGACCATGGCAATCACACTCCCGGCAAAGCAGATGGTGATGATGGATTTCCACTGTGCACGGATCTGATGCAGCTGCTCATACAGCGGGAACGCCAGTGCCACCACGGCGGGTTGCAGCAGATCGTTGAGGATGCGGCTGCCCTCAAAATAGTGGTTGTATGAAGTTCCGGTGAATATCAGCAGCGGAATGATAATCACGATGGATATCAGCAGCGGGTTTAATACCGGCAGCTTAAATTTGATATAGATAGCTCTGGCGAGAAAATAGACGCCGATGGTAAGCGGGAGCGACCACCAGATATGCGTTAACATTTGCGTTTCTCTTGTTGTTCGGTGTGTTCTGCTGCGGCAACCGCATCGGCTTCCTGTTGTTCCGGAACCGGAACATGGCGGCGGTGAATAAATTCAGAACTCAGCGCCACAGCACACATGGCGATAAAGGTACTGACGACACAGGCGATGAGGATCGGCAGCAGCTGGGCGCTGAGGGTATCGTAATAGTTCATCACACCGATACCGATCGGCAGAAATAACATCGTCATGTTTTTCATTAATAAGGTACAGCCGGGCTGAACCCAGTGCGCCGGAACAATCTGCAGTGCGAGCAGCACAAAAAGCAGCAGCATGCCAACGATGCTGCCCGGGACGGAAAACGGCAGTAACACCGCGATAATATTGCCGGCAAACAGGCACAGATACAGGATCAGAAATGCCCGGAGATAGCGCCAGCCGGTTTCCGCTATCTGTTTTGGTTTCATGATAATGTTCCTTCTTGGATGAACCTATTCATCATACAATTAACTTTTTATTTGTGCTATAGGTCACATAAAAAAACCTGCACCGGAGCGCAGGTTTTTTTCAGTTTATTGTACAGAGAAGAACTTACTTCACCTGCTGACCTGGTTGTGCACCGGAATCCGGGCTGAGCAGGAAAATCTCGTTTCCGCCCGGGCCTGCGGCCATGACCATACCTTCAGAGATCCCGAAACGCATTTTGCGCGGTGCGAGGTTAGCGACCATCACTGTCAGGCGGCCTTCCAGCGCTTTCGGATCCGGATACGCCTGGCGGATGCCGGAGAAGACCTGACGGGTTTCGCCACCGAGATCCAGTACCAGTTTCAGCAGTTTGTCAGAGCCGTCCACGAAATCGGCAGACATGATCTGTGCAATACGCATATCAACTTTGGCAAAATCATCAAAGCTGATGGTGTCCGCAATCGGATCATCTGCCAGCGGGCCGCTGACCGGTTTGGCTGACATCGCTTTGATATCCTCTTTGGAAGCTTCAATCATCTCTTCCACTTTCGCCATTTCAATACGGCTGAACAGGGCCTTGAAGTCTGCGATCTGATGATCCAGCAGCGGTTTGGCTATGCCGTCCAGTGTCAGTTCCTGATTCAGGAACGCTTCACTGCGGGCCGCCAGTTCCGGCATCACCGGTTTCAGGTAGGTCATCAGTGCGCGGAACAGGTTGATACCCATGGTGCAGATAGCGTGCAGCTCATCATCTTTACCTTCCTGTTTCGCCACCACCCACGGTGCTTTCTCATCAATATAGCGGTTGGCGACATCAGCCAGCGCCATGATTTCGCGGATAGCTTTGCCGAATTCCCGGCTGGTGTACTCTTCGCTGATGGTTTTTTCAGCATCGACAAACTGCTGATATAACTCAGGTTCAGCCAGGGTTGCACTCAGGCGGCCGTTAAAGCGTTTTTTGATAAATCCGGCGGTACGGGATGCCAGGTTGACCACTTTGTTAACGATGTCGCTGTTAACACGCTGAACGAAATCTTCCAGGTTGAGGTCAATATCATCAATACGTGAAGAGAGTTTCGCCGCGTAGTAATAACGCAGGCTGTCTGCATTCAGATGATTCAGATAGGTGCGGGCCTGGATAAAGGTACCGCGTGATTTGGACATCTTCGCGCCGTTAACCGTCACATAGCCGTGGACAAACAGGTTGGTCGGCTTGCGATAACCGCTGCCTTCCAGCATGGCAGGCCAGAACAGGCTGTGGAAGTACACGATATCTTTACCGATAAAGTGGTACAGATCAGCGTCAGAATCTTTCTTCCAGAACTCGTTAAAATCGAGATTGCCGCGTTTGTCACACAGGTTTTTGAATGACCCCATGTAGCCGATTGGCGCATCCAGCCAGACATAGAAGTATTTGCCCGGTGCATCCGGGATCTCAAAGCCGAAATACGGCGCATCACGGCTGATATCCCACTGCTGCAGGCCGGAATCAAACCACTCCTGCATTTTGTTGGCGACCTGCTCCTGGAGCGCGCCGCTGCGGGTCCATGCCTGTAACATGTCAGCGAAAGCCGGCAGATCAAAGAAGTAATGCTCACTTTCGCGCAGCACCGGTGTGGCACCGGAGACCACGGAGCGCGGGTTAATCAGCTCGGTCGGGCTGTAGGTCGCGCTGCACACTTCGCAGTTATCGCCGTACTGGTCTTCCGCTTTACATTTCGGGCAGGTGCCTTTCACAAAGCGGTCCGGCAGGAACATGCCTTTTTCCGGATCATACAGCTGGGAAATGGTCCGGGTTTCAATATGACCGTTCTTTTTCAGTGCCAGATAGATGTTCTCGGATAACACCCGGTTCTCCTCGCTGTGCGTGGAGTGGTAGTTATCAAAGCTGATGGCGAAATCAGCAAAATCTTTCTGATGCTCAACGCTCATGTTGGCGATCATCTCTTCAGGAGAGAGCCCCTGCTGTTGTGCCTTGAGCATAATCGGGGTGCCGTGAGCATCGTCGGCGCAGATGAAGTGAACCTCTTTGCCGCGCATTCGCTGAAAACGGACCCAAATATCAGCCTGGATATGTTCCAGCATATGACCGAGATGGATTGAACCGTTTGCATATGGCAACGCACAGGTTACCAAAATTTTATTAGCGATCTGAGACATAGAGTATTTCACTTCCTCAAATAATAAAGGGTCTTTGATGTTAACCGATCCCGCCCACCCCTGCCAGCAGTAATCCGGCTTTGTGTGTGGTTTTCCGGACTTTTTTCTGCCGTGAACATCCGGCGATAACCCTGCTGATTGCAGGGGATTTGTTTTGTGCGGGTTTGCGCGGAATGACTAAATTAATCAGTTGGCTTCTGCTATCATTGAAGCCGATAGTTACAGGCAATAAAAACGATAAATTTAAGGAGCCGGGATGAATGCGAAATCCCCCGGGGAGATGAACCCTGAATTGCTGAACGACCAGGTCGCGCAGGTACTGGCGACATTTGAGCATCCGACACTCAAACGCAACCTGATTGCCATCAAAGCGCTGAATCACTGCGCAATGCTGGATGATGTGCTGCATGTTGAGCTGGTGATGCCGTTTGTCTGGAAGCGCCCGTTTGAAGCACTGATTGAAGCAAAAACCAAAGAATTACGCAAAGTGACCGGTGCGGCGGCGGTGGACTGGAAACTGCGTCATGATATCGCGACACTGCGCCGGGCCAATGATCTGCCGGGCATTAACGGTGTCCGCAATATTCTGGCGGTCAGCTCCGGCAAAGGCGGTGTGGGTAAATCCAGTACCGCGGTTAACCTTGCGCTGGCACTGGCGGCGGAAGGGGCGAAAGTCGGTATCCTCGATGCGGATATTTACGGCCCGTCCATCCCGAACATGCTGGGCACCACCAAAGAGCGCCCGACCTCACCGGACGGCCAGCATATGGCCCCGATTATGGCTTACGGCCTGGCCTCTAACTCTATCGGCTATCTGGTGACAGATGATAACGCCATGGTCTGGCGCGGCCCGATGGCCAGTAAAGCCCTGATGCAGATGTTACAGGATACCCTGTGGCCGGATCTGGACTATCTGGTCATCGATATGCCGCCGGGTACCGGTGATATCCAGCTGACCCTCTCACAGAACATCCCTGTCACCGGTGCGGTGGTGGTGACCACTCCGCAGGATATCGCGCTGGTGGATGCCATGAAAGGTATCGTCATGTTCAAGAAAGTGAACGTGCCGGTTCTGGGGATTGTGGAGAACATGAGTGCACACATCTGCAGTAACTGCGGCCATGTCGAGCCGATTTTCGGCACCGGCGGGGCGGAGAAACTGGCGGAACGCTATCACACCAAACTGCTGGGACAGGTGCCGCTGCATATCTCGCTGCGTGAAGACCTCGATCGCGGCCAGCCGACGGTGATGCGTGACCCGGATGGCGAGTTTGCGGATATCTACCGTGAGATCGCCGTAAATGTGACGGCAGAAATGTTCTGGGAAGGGGATAAAATCCCGACAGAGATCGCTTTCCGCGCAGTTTAAGCGGAATTTATTTCTGCTCCGGCACGTCCGGAAAGTCAAAAAGACCAGTGCAGTGATGTGCTGGTCTTTTTTTCGGGTGGCCATAAGAGCGGTTACCCCGAAATAATGAGGCCGGATGCCCGATTATGCTGGAATCTCACGCCGTTACTCCCTATAATTCAGCGCCGGGCGGACACGTTTTGTTACTCACGGCCGGATAAGCATTAAAAGAGGCCGCAGCAGACCGTTTCGGTTTTTTTCTCTCCTATTTTCAAACCGGGTTATTTCAATTATGGCTGACACAGCACAGCAGCAGTGCACTATCATCGGCATCACCGGCGCATCCGCGTCAGGAAAAAGTCTGATTGCCAACACGCTTTATCACGAGTTACGTGCTCAGGTGGGCGATCACAATATCGGTGTGATTCCGGAAGACTGCTACTATAAAGATCAGAGCGATGTGCCGATGGAAGAGCGCATCAAGGTCAACTATGACCATCCGGGCTCTATGGATCACGAACTGCTGTTACAGCATCTGAAAACACTGAAATCCGGTAAGTCGATTCAGTTACCGCAATATGATTACGCCGAGCATACCCGCAAACCGGAATCGGTTTTGTTCAGCCCGAAACGGGTGATTATTCTTGAGGGCATCCTGCTGCTGACAGACAAACGTCTGCGCGAGCAGATGGACTTCTCCATTTTCGTCGACACCCCGCTGGATATCTGCCTGATGCGCCGCATCCGCCGTGATGTGAATGAGCGCGGACGCACACTGGACTCGGTGATTGCACAGTACAATAAAACCGTCCGTCCGATGTACCTGCAATTTATTGAACCAACAAAACAATATGCTGATATCATAGTGCCGCGGGGCGGTAAAAACCGCGTAGCGATTGATATTCTGAAAGCCAAAATCAGTCAGTTCTGCGAGTAAGCCGCCGACAACGATTAATCCGCGTTTATCCGCCGGTGATAAACGCTGAGTTTTATAAGGATGATACCATGCGACTTTGTGACCGTGACATTATTCAGTGGCTTGATGACGGCAGACTGACCATCTCCCCGCGTCCGCCGGTTGAGCGGATCAACGGGGCGACCGCCGATGTCCGCCTCGGGCATCAGTTCCGGGTTTTCCGGGGCCATACCGCCGCGTATATTGATCTCAGCGGCCCGAAAGAAGAAGTGAATGCGGCGCTGGAAAATGTCATGAGTGATGAAATCACCCTGACTGAAGATGAAGTGTTCTACCTGCATCCGGGTGAACTGGCACTGGCAGTGACACTGGAATCTGTCACACTGCCGGATAACCTGGTCGGCTGGCTGGACGGGCGTTCATCACTGGCACGCCTCGGGCTGATGGTCCACGTGACCGCACACCGGATCGATCCGGGCTGGCACGGGCAAATCGTACTGGAATTTTACAACTCAGGTAAGTTACCCTTGGCACTGCGGCCGGGAATGGTGATCGGTGCCCTGAGTTTTGAGCCGTTATCCGGCTCCGCTGACCGGCCGTATAACCGCCGCAGCGATGCAAAATACAAAAATCAGCAGGGAGCTGTGGGCAGCCGTATCAGCGAAGATTAAACGGCGGACAGTACTGTCCGCCAGCGGGTTCAACAGAGAATGGGAAAGGAACAGGGATTATGAAACGATTTTTCACCACGCTGATTATTCTGCTTGTCGTGATAGCGGCGGGCCTCGCGGCCTTAATCCTGCTGGTGAACCCGAATGATTTCCGCGACTATATCGTTAACAAGGTGAAGGAAGACACCGGTTACGAGCTGGTGATGAAAGATGATATGCGCTGGCATGTCTGGCCGAAACTGAGCATCATCACCGGTAAAATGTCCCTGACTGCCCCCGATGCCGCCGAACCGGTGGTAACTGCCGAAAATATGCGCCTCGACGTTGAACTCTGGCCGCTGCTGTCCCATCAGTTATCGGTTCGTGAAGTGATGCTTGACGGCGCACTGCTGAAAATCCTGCCTGAAACCGAATCAAAAGAGAAGAAAAGCGCTCCTGTTGCGCCGGGTAATCAGAAAGCCCGCCCGGTGCCTGTCGAACAGGAAAACAAATGGTCGTTTGATGTTGACCGCATCCGTATCGCCAACAGCCTGCTGGTCTGGCAGACAGAAGACGGTTCGCAGATCAACATGCGCGATATTAACTTCTCTCTTGAGCGTAATACCCCTGAACGCTATGTGATAGCGCTGAACAGTAATATTCTGCGCAATCAGCAGGAGCTCTCTTTCAGCCTGAGTTCTGATATTGACCTCTCCCAGTACCCGGTGCAGGTCAGCGGCAATATTAACCGCCTGAATTACCGTCTGTCCGGTGCCGGTCTGTATGCCAACGGCATCAACGGCAACGGTACGACCACCTATACCTGGCACGAAGCGGTCGGCCAGGCACCGCAGTCCCTGATCCTGGAAAATCTGAAACTGAGCGCTAACGAAAGCCAGCTCAGCGGCACAGTGGAAGCGGCACTCGGTGAAACCCCGCGTTATGATATCCAACTGACCTCCTCAAAACTGAATCTGGATAATCTGCTCGGTTATGAGCGTGCCGTACATGCAGAAAACGGGGAAAAAACCCCGGTTGCCACCAAACCGGCGGTGGTTACCACCGGCAGTGATGCGGATAAATATGATCTGACCTTTATGAACCACTTCAATGCCACTCTGGCGCTGAATGTGGATTCTCTGATTTACCAGGGAATGGAAATCGGCCAGCTGACGGTGAAAGCAGAGAACCGGGGCAGCATCACGGAAATCTCCAAAATGACCGGCAACGTGTTCGGCGGCCGTTTCTCTCTGCCGATGACGATTTATTCCGAAAAAGTTCCGGCACAGCTGCGTATCAAACCGCTGTTACAGAATATTGATGTCAAACCGTTGCTGGCGGCGTTTAAAATGCCGGAAAAATTCACCGGACGCCTGAGTTTTGACGGCGATCTGCGTGGTACCGGTTATGACCAGGACGCGGTCTTAAACAACTGGCGCGGTGACGTGGCACTGACCATCACTGATGTTAAGCTGCTCGGCCTGAATATTCCGTATCTTATCCAGCAGTCGCTCTCCCAGGCGACAGATAAAGTGGCGCAGCCGGAATCGATGGATGCTATGACCGAAGCGAAAAAACTGGAAGCTATCGGTACCCTGAATAACGGTGAAGTAAAAATCAGTAAAATTCTGGCGGTATCCGATGCCTTTAATATCACCGGCAGCGGCCGGACGAACCTGGTGAAACAGAATATGGATGTGAACCTGGGGGTTCAGATCTTAAAAGGCTGGGGGAAAACCAATGACCTGGTGACCTGGCTGCAGTCTGTCCGTATTCCGGTGGTGCTGTTCGGCAACTGGGATAATATTCAGTATAAGTTCGAAGTGGAAAACCTGTTACGTAATCAGATACAGCAACGGGTAAAACAGGCAGCCGGAGAGCTGCTGAATGAAAAAACCGGGGGTGATCTCAAAGCTGTGGAATCCTTGCTTAACCGGTTATAAATTCGCGGACGATTTATACAAACAGAGCAGTGACGATAATTTATATTGTCACTGCTTTTTTAATGCCGGAGGCCGGAACACTTAAATGATACGGGTAATAACTAAGGTTCATTGACGCATATCATTTAATCTGTTCCCGGTTTTCGGCAGAGTGCATTAATCATTTTTATAAATAAAAATACCAGACAGGAGCAGAAATGTTAGATCTTCTTATTGGTGCTGTCGTCGCCGTCGGCGTCGGGCGCTATATTATTAAAGGGTATTCAGCCACAGGGGTGCTGATGGTCGGGGGCTTACTGCTTCTGATCATCAGTGTCATCATGGGGAAAAACATCCTGCCGTCCGCCGCCACCTCCACCGGCTGGGGACCGACAAACATTATTGAGTATGTGAAGTACCTGCTGATGAACCGCGGCGGCGACCTCGGTATGATGATCATGGTACTGTGCGGCTTTGCGGCTTATATGACTCATATCGGTGCCAACGACGTGGTCATCAAAATGGTCTCCAAACCGTTACAGGTCGTGAACTCTCCGTACCTGCTGATGATTGTGGCCTACTTTATTGCCTGTCTGATGTCTCTGGCGGTTTCCTCCGCCACCGGTCTCGGTGTGTTACTGATGGCAACCCTGTTCCCGGTGATGGTGAACGTGGGGATCAGCCGTGGTGCGGCGGCAGCTATCTGCGCCTCTCCGGCGGCAATTATCCTGGCACCGACCTCCGGTGACGTGGTGATTGCGGCTGAAGCCTCTATGATCCCGCTGAAAGAGTTTGCGTTCAGCCTGACTCTGCCGATTTCTATCGTGGCGATTGTCTCTATGGCGATTGCTCACTATTTCTGGCAGCGTTTCCTTGATCGTAAAGAAGATATCAAATCTGAGATCCTGGACGTCAAAGAAATCACCACCAATGCGCCAAAATTCTATGCCATTCTGCCGTTTATGCCAATCATCGGCGTACTGCTGTTTGATGGTAAGCCGTTCAGCATCGGTTTCCTGAGCCATATCGTGCTGCCTGAATTACACATCATCACGATTATTGTCGGCTGTATTATTTTGTCTGCCATCATTGAATTCGTCCGTGGTTTTGACGGCAAAAAAGTCTATGCCGGGCTGGATGTCTGCTACCGTGGTATGGCGGATGCCTTTGCCACCGTGGTTATGCTGCTGGTGGCGGCCGGTGTGTTCGCTCAGGGCCTGAGCACCGTCGGCTTTATCTCCGGTCTGATCAGCCTGGCGCAGTCTTTCGGTTCCGGCGCGATTATCATGATGATTGCTCTGGTGATTATTACCATGCTGGCGGCGATGACTACCGGTTCCGGTAATGCGCCGTTCTATGCGTTTGTGGAGCTGATCCCGCGCCTGGCACAGCAGATGGGTATCAACCCGGCGTACCTGGTGATCCCGATGTTACAGGCATCCAACCTCGGCCGTACCATGTCACCGGTTTCCGGTGTGGTGGTGGCGGTTGCCGGTATGGCGAAAATTTCACCGTTTGAAGTGGTGAAACGGACATCCGTTCCGGTGCTTGTCGGCCTGCTGGTGGTGATTGTCGCCACTGAGTTCCTGGTGCCGGTAACACTGTAAAACAACACGGGCCGCACCGGTTATCCGCTGCGGCTTTTTTGTATCAGTACGGAAAGTGTGAGGTTGGCTTTGGATAAGATTTTTACCGGTGTGGTGCAGGGCACGGCGCTGATTCTAAAAATTGAAGAAAACAATGATCATCTGATTCATATTGTGCAGTTTCCGGAGGAGTTGTTAACGGGGCTGGCGATTGGTGATTCCGTATCGTATAACGGCTGCTGCCTGACTGTCGCAGCGATTGATAACAGCCATGTCGGGTTTTATCTTTTCACCGATACCCTGCTGAAAACCGCGCTCGGGCGGCTGGCTGCGGGTGATAAGGTCAATATCGAAAGAGTGGCGGTCTGATGATATAAAAAAAACCCCGTATCTGACGGGGTTTTTGTTCTGTGAGGGGCGTTAATTACACACGGTTAAAGGCAAGAATACGGACTGAACGCAGGTCAGCCTGAGACTCGTCGGCAATTTTCTGAGTAGCTTGTTCTAATGCATCCCGGGGTGACACACCGGCTTCGGTTTCTGTGATCTGATGTCCCTGTAAAGTGTCTCCGTTACGGGCACGCACTTTGTACGATACAAACCAATAATCCATATCATCACCTGCTTCTGTCATTAATCGTTTAATCACCATAGCGGTTTACGTCACTGATTAATGTGACCGGAATCAATCATTTAATTGTTTTTCTGTCCGGACGGCAGCGCATCAGCCTGAGCCGCGATATCTTCCAGAATCGTTTCCCGTTCAAAGAGCAATTGTTGTTCACGGCTTGAAGAGCAGGTGAACAGAAGCAGGATAAGCAGACCGGTTGCGGCGGCGGAAATCAGCCATGAACGGCGATCCATTCTGCGGTTACGGACACCGGAGGCAGCGGAATACAGCCATCCCAGAACGGCACCGCAAATCAGCCCGCTGAAATGGGCCACATTATCCGTCACCGGCTCCTCATCATCCGGCACTGCACTGAGTACCGACAGTACGATCAGGACAATCATGGTGATCAGCAGATTTTTATAACGCAGGCTGTCCGCCACCGACACGGACGGATCTTTCCGGGCCCGGATAAGATACATCACGGTGGTACCGGCAAGCCCCATAATGGCGCCGGAGGCCCCGACACCGACAGTCACCGGAATGCCGGACAGCGGAGACATATCGTTCTGAGTGGCCTGCCAGAGCGCGCTGGCAAAGGATGCGGAAATACCGGTAAACAGATAGATAAACAGCATTCTCATTTTGCCGGTCAGCGCTTCACAGTTAATGCCGAACACCAGAAGGGCGATGAGATTGACGCCCAGATGAAACGGATCGGAATGAAGCAGGATGCTGGTTATATAGCGCCACCAGTCGCCGGTCAGTGATAACTGATACACACTGCCGCCCGCCAGCAGCATATTGTAGACCTGGTCTGCCAGCGGCGAAGCGTAATTCACCTGCCAGATATAAACGCCGGTATTGAGCAGGGCGAGGAAAAAGGTGAGCAGCATGGCTGAGAGCCGGTACTCCGGCCGTGAAGGCAGAACCACATCACCCCAGGGATTTATGTTATTCATTATTATTTTGCGGATAATTTGATTTGATTAAGTCTATTTGAGGGGCAGGCAGGCTGTAAACAGGAAAAAGCCGGGATAATTATCCCGGCTCTGACAAATGCGGATAGCGGCAGGAATTAATTATTTTCCAGCCATTCGGTGTGGAACACGCCGTCTTTATCAGTACGTTTATAAGTATGTGCACCGAAATAGTCACGCTGTGCCTGGATCAGGTTCGCCGGCAGTACCGCGCTGCGGTAGCTGTCATAATAGGCGATAGCGGCAGAGAAGGTCGGTGTCGGGATACCGTGCTGAACACCGTAGCAGACCACATCACGCAGTGCCTGCTGATATTCATCGGCAATCTGTGTGAAGTAAGGGGCCAGCAGCAGGTTAGCCAGTGCCGGGTTTTCCGCATATGCGTCAGTGATTTTCTGCAGGAACTGGGCACGGATGATACAACCGGCGCGGAAAATTTTCGCGATTTCGCCGTAGTTCAGATCCCAGTTGTACTCATCAGAGGCAACGCGCAGCTGTGAGAAGCCCTGAGCATAAGAGACAATTTTACCCAGATACAGGGCGCGGCGGACTTTTTCAATAAACTCTGCTTTATCACCGCTGAACACAGCTGCTTTCGGTCCTTTCAGTACTTTGGAAGCCGCAACGCGCTGGTCTTTCAGAAACGAGATATAACGGGCAAATACGGATTCGGTGATCAGTGTCAGCGGCACGCCGAGGTCGAGCGCGCTCTGGCTGGTCCATTTACCGGTACCTTTGTTGGCGGCTTCATCAAGGATCACATCCACCAGATAGTTGCCGTCTTCATCTTTCTTGCGGAAGATATCTTTTGTGATATCAATCAGGTAGCTGCTCAGTTCGCCGTTGTTCCACTCACTGAAGACGGAAGCCAGTTCATCATTGCTGATGCCGAGGGCATTTTTCAGGACGGAGTAAGCTTCCGCAATCAGCTGCATATCGCCGTATTCGATACCGTTGTGAACCATTTTGACGTAATGACCGGCACCGTCAGCACCGATATAGGTCACACACGGCTCGCCTTCGGCCTGTGCCGCGATCTGTTTCAGGATCGGGGCAACCAGTTCGTAAGCTTCTTTTTGTCCGCCCGGCATAATGGACGGCCCTTTCAGTGCGCCTTCCTCACCACCGGAAACGCCGGTGCCGATAAAGTTAAAGCCCTGTGCGGACAGCTCTTTGTTACGGCGGATGGTGTCCTGAAAGAAGGTGTTACCGCCGTCGATCAGAATGTCGCCTTTATCGAGATGCGGAGTGAGGGACGCGATGGTTTTGTCGGTGGCTTCACCGGCTTTGACCATCAGCAGGATACGGCGGGGTTTTTCCAGGGAGTCAACAAACTCTTCAATGCTGTAGCTGGGAACCAGTTTTTTTCCCGGGTTTTCAGCAATCACTTCATCGGTTTTATCTGAAGAGCGGTTAAAAACAGAAACAGAATAACCGCGGCTTTCAATATTCAGTGCGAGGTTACGGCCCATAACGGCCATACCGACAACACCAATTTGTTGTTTGGACATGAAGACTCCTTCAGGAATTGACCCGTGACTAACGACGATTTCGTTAGCTGACTGTTAATTTCGTCACAGTTTAACGCATGTAAAGGCTGCGTGGTAGCGATTGATGCAAACGGTCTCGTCATAGCGCACAACAGGAACAGCGGCAAAGTACGGAATTTTTTATTGCTATTTGGCCGCACAATCCGCATTATTCCGGATGCAGCATAAGCTGTGTGAATAAAAGGTAAAACTAACCGTATGGAATGGATCGCTGATCCGTCGATTTGGGCCGGCCTGGCCACATTAATCGTACTCGAAATTGTTCTTGGTATTGATAACCTTGTTTTCATTGCCATTCTTGCCGATAAACTTCCTCCTGCACTGCGTGACAAAGCCCGTATAACCGGTCTGCTGTGTGCGCTGGTCATGCGTATTATTCTGCTGTTCAGCCTCTCCTGGCTTATCACGCTGACCAAACCGATGTTTACGATGTTCGGCCATCCGTTCAGTGCGCGTGACTTAATTATGCTGATCGGGGGTCTGTTCCTGCTGTTCAAAGCCACAATGGAGCTGAACGAACGGCTGGAAGGCGGTGAGCATAACGACGGGCAGCAGCGGAAAACCTCAAAATTCTGGGCGGTGGTGGCACAGATTATTGTGCTGGACGCCGTCTTCTCGCTGGACTCCGTGATCACGGCAGTCGGGATGGTGGACCACATCGGTGTGATGGTCACGGCGGTGATTATTGCCATGCTGCTGATGATCTGGGGCAGCCGTCCGCTGACCCGCTTTGTCAATGAGCACCCGACCATTGTTATCCTGTGTCTCAGCTTCCTGCTGATGATCGGTTTCAGCCTGGTGGCGGAAGGGTTCGGCTATCACATTCCGAAAGGTTACCTCTACGCGGCGATCGGTTTCTCCATCATGATTGAGATGCTCAACCAGGTGGCAATGTTTAACCGCCGTAAATTCCTGCGCGGGAGAAACTCTCTGCGCCAGCGCACGGCGGAAGCGGTACTGCGTATTCTGAGCGGCAAGCGCGAATCTTCAGAGCTGGATAACCGCACGGCGGATCTGATTTCGGATAATCAGGAAATTTTTGACCCGGAAGAGCGGCAGATGATTGTCCGCGTGCTGGGGCTGTCGCAGCGTAACGTCAACAGTATTATGACCTCGCGTCATGATGTGGAGATGCTGCGGATTGATGCGACCAGTGATGAAATCGCGGCGCTGCTGATTAAAAATCCGCACACCCGCGTGGTGATCAAAGGCTCGGCGGATGATGATGAACTGCTGGGTGTGGTGCATGTGATCGACCTGCTGCATCAGCGTTTACAACAGGATACGCTGGATCTGCATGCGCTGATCAAACAGCCGCTGGTTTTCCCTGAACAGCTGTCATTACTGAAAGCGCTGGAGCAGTTCCGTCAGGCGCAGACACACTTTGCCTTTGTGGCCGATGAGTTCGGGTATGTCGAAGGGGTGGTGACACTGACAGATGTGATGGAAACCATTGCCGGTAATCTGCCGGTCAGCGGTGTTGAGAATGATGCCCGCCATGACATTCAGTTTACGGATGATAACAGCTGGATCACCAACGGCTTTATGCCGCTGGAGGATTTAATCAACTATATTCCGCTGACACTCGATGAAAAACGCGAGTATGAAACGGTGGCCGGTCTGCTGATGGAGCATTTGCAGCGTCTGCCGAAAGTCGGTGAGCAGATTAACATTGATGGCTGCCTGTTTGAGCCGCTGGAAATTCAGAATCACCGTATTAACCGTGTGAAAATCACACTGCCGGAGAATCCGGAAGACCGTGATGATTACTAAGGGTTAAAACAATAACGCCGCCGGAGACGGCGGCGTTATTCTCATTTCTGTGCAGGTTATTCAACCGGGGCACATTCAAAATCACTGAAGATTTTCTGGCTGTTTTTGGCGCGGGGTTTAAATTTTCCGGCTGGTTTGTTAGTTACAGGTAATAATCACGCGATCACCGGATCCGTTACTGATGCAGTATTCAGTAAATCCCCGGGCAGCGCCCATTGACCAGGTATCAGGGACTGCATAAGCAGAGCAGGCGGTAATCACACCGGCCAGTAGTATTTTTTCATTTAAGATATCTGTCAGGGTGGCCGGTAACGGGGTATTCAGATTTTGACACACAATAATTTTACAATTACTGATTTATCTGCTTTATTTTTATCTTTAATTGTATACCCTGCAATTCCTGAATTATGGTTATGTATCAGATTTCCTGAGGGATAAAAAACCGCCTATGTCTGTTGTGACACTGATCCTTGTTTTTTTGCTGGCTGTGATTGCCAGTGTGTTTATCTCCCGTCTGCTGGGGGACAAAATTCCGCTGCCTTTTATTCAGATTGCCATTGGCGCGGGGTTATCACTCTTCGGTTTTGATGTGGCGTTTGAGCCGCATCTGTTCCTGTTCCTTTTTATCCCGCCTCTGCTGTTTCTTGACGGCTGGCGTATTCCGAAGGAAGCGCTGTTCAGTGATATCAAACCGATTTTCTCGCTGGCCATCGGTCTGGTGTTTTTCACCGTTGTCGGCATGGGGCTGTTTATCCACTGGCTGATCCCGGCGGTTTCTCTTGCGGTTGCTTTTGCACTGGCGGCGATTTTGTCACCGACAGACCCGGTGTCTGTGGCGGCAATGACGGTCAATGCGCCGCTGCCGTCCCGTATGGCTCATATTCTGGAAGGGGAATCCCTCTTTAATGATGCCAGCGGCCTGGTGTGCTTCAGTTTTGCGGTAGGTGCGGCACTGACCGGGACGTTTTCTCTGCCGTCGGCTGCCGGGAAGTTTATGGTGGTGGCGCTGGGTGGGATTATGGTTGGCCTGCTGATTGCCATGTTTATCGGGAAAGTGAACCAGTTCCTGGTGCAGCGCACCGGGGAAGACCCGGCGATTCAGATTATGATCAGCCTGCTGATCCCGTTTGTCTCTTATCTGGCGGCAGAGCACCTGGGTGTGTCCGGGATCCTGGCCGCAGTGGCGGCCGGTATCGCCATGCACTATGAGCGTATTGTCGGCCGTATGCAGTCTGCCACCCGCATGCAGAGCAAGGCGGTCTGGGACACTGTGCAGGTCGCGCTGAACGGAATGATCTTTATTCTGCTGGGTGAACAGTTACCGGGTATGTGGCGCTCAGTGCCGCAGGTGGCGGCAGATGCCGGGGCTTCCGCGCCGTGGGTACTGCTGCTGTACGTGGTGATTATCACCTTTGGCCTGGCGGTGCTGCGTTTTGCCTGGGTATGGATTGCCATGACACTGACGGTTTTCCGCCAGCGCCGCAAAGGTAAGCAGTCTGATATGCCGCATCTGCGCCTGATGGCGATTATGGCAACCGCCGGTGTGCGCGGGGCGATTACCCTCGCCGGTATCCTGACACTGCCGATGCTGATGAATGACGGTTCACCGTTTCCGCACCGGGATCTGGCTATCTTCCTCGCCATGGGGGTAATTCTGTTTTCACTGGTGATTGCAGCAGTTGCACTGCCGGTGCTGACCAGAGGGCTGAATACGGACTTACCGCATGATAATGAAGAGCTGAATGCCCGTTTCACCCTGAATGAAGCCGCAATGAGCAATCTGCGTGTGCAGATGGCGGAGCCGCTGGAAGATATTGATGAAATGACACTGCGCACAGAAGTGGGGACTCATTTGCTGGAGATCTACGGCCGTCATCTTGACAGTAACAGTGATGACCAGACTGCCGGATTTGACTGGCATAATGTGATCCGCATGGAACGGCGGATGTCACTGACAGCGCTTCAGGCGGAGCGGGATGCCCTCAAACAGCTGCGTAAAAGTAAGAATATCAGTGAGCACACTTACACCCGGCTGGTGCAGGAGCTGGATCTGAAAGAAGAGGCGCTGAAACTGGCGCTGCACTGACAGTAACAGAACAAAAATCAAAGACCCGCAGTGCGGGTCTTTTTTTACATCACAACACTGCTGCGGGTATGTGCCTGCAGAACCCGTGAGGCGGTCTGTGTCATGGTATCGTTGATTTCATCGAGCCAGTGATGAACCTGCTCAGCGGATAACTGCAGTGACGGGCAATCCCGGTCCTTCTGGTTGTTCTCTTCCAGCAGCAGCACCAGTTCGGTATCCAGCAGGGACTGGATCATATCAATCCACAGGCCGATTTGCTGATTCAGCGGTTTTCCGGCCGGAGAGGTGATGCAGTAGCGGTTTAGCCGTTCAGCAGCGGTATACTGAAAATCATCCCGCAGTGCCATCCGCTCTGCCAGAGTGGCGGTTTCAGGTGCGGGCAGCGGGGTACCGAGACAGGTAAACTCATAACTGTCTTCCCGGGTAAACAGACTGTCATTCAGCCGGATCTGCTTTTCCTCATAATGCATCAGGACTTCACGCAGCAGGGCGCTGACCGCAAAAAAGTGGTCGGTTTTATGAAACTGGCTGCCGTTGAGATACGGCGCACTCAACTGCTGCCGCAGGGATTGCTCATCTTCCTCCGGCGAGGAGACAAAACGCCTGCGGGATTTCTGTGTTTTGAACCAGCGGCGCCAGCGGTGGCGCGACAGATACAGCAGCAGGCTGAGTAACAGCAGATAATAAAGCGAGTCTAAAAGTTCGTCCTGCATAAGCGCCTTCCCAAGCAAAAATCAGAGTTCACGGCGGACAAACGATACTGTTTCAGGATCGGCAATCCGCTGATAGTCCTTTGTATTCAGAATAATGGAGCACTCCAGGCTGCCGGCATTAAAGGCCAGCTCACTGAAACGTTCAAATAACATCGGATCGGCAACGAGACGGAGATCAGGGTGAAAGCTGAACGGCGGGATAGCACCGAACACACACTGTGTCAGTTCAGCTGTTTCTGCAGGGCTGGCGAGAGAGGCGCGGGTGCCGCCGGTTTTTTTTGCCAGTGCCTGTAAATCCGCCTGCTGATCAGAAGGCAGAATCGCAAGAACATACTGACGTACACCGTTTCCCTTGATATGACAAACCAGTGCTTTGGCACCCTGACCGTGGTGTGTGCCGCGCACTCTGGCGACTTCTTCGGTTTTCCCGGCGGAGGCATGATGTACCACACGGTAGCGGGCATTATGTTCATCCAGCCGGGCGGTCAGTTTCTCAAAAATCGGGGTCATATCACTCATAGTCTCTGCATTTGTTGCCAATATCCTGCCTATTATAGAAGGTTACGGCAACAAAAACAGCGGACAAAAAAGGATTTCCCCCGCTTTCGGATTAACGGTGACGGGAACGCAGTTTTTCAATAACAGCGGCCAGATCCAGATCGGCATCCTGGAGCAGTACCAGCAGGTGATAGAGCAGATCCGCGGATTCTGAGGTCAGTTCCGCCTTATCGCGGACAGTGGCGGCCAGTGCGGTTTCCACGCCTTCCTCGCCCACTTTCTGGGCAATCCGTTTGGTCCCGGCGGCATAGAGTTGTGCTGTGTAAGAGCTGTCCGGATCCGCCGTTTTGCGGGATTTTATAACAGACTCCAGTTCATACAGGAAACCCTGGGCTGTCTGTGCGGGCGCAAAACAGCTGTTGGTACCCTGATGACAGGTCGGGCCGATCGGGGTGACCAGCGCGAGCAGCGTGTCGTTATCACAATCTTTAAACAGGTCTTCCAGATTAAGGAAATGCCCGGACGATTCCCCTTTGGTCCACAACCGCTGTTTGGTGCGGGAATAAAACGTCACGCGTTTTTCGCTGATCGTTTTGTCCAGTGCGTCGCGGTTCATGTAGCCCAGCATCAGCACATCACCGGAGACGGCGTGCTGCACAATAACCGGCAGCAGATCGCCGGTTTTCTGCCAGTCCAGTTGTGCGATTTCCTGTTCCGTGAGCATCGTGTGTTACTCCTGTATTCTGACAACGATCCCGTCGCGGGCAAGTCCGCGTTTCAGGTCGCCGATATTAATAATTTGTTTGTGGAAGACAGAGGCGGCAAGCGCGCCGTCAACACCGGCCTGTAAAAACGCATCACGGAAGTGATCCGGATGACCGGCACCACCCGAGGCAATCAGCGGCACCTGACACACTTCACGCACTTTTTTCAGCTGCTCCAGGTCGTAGCCGTTGCGTACACCATCCTGGTTCATCATATTGAGGACGATCTCCCCGGCACCGCGCTGCTGCACTTCCTGTACCCAGTCGAGGGTGTTACGGGAAGTGGCGATGGTGCGTTTTTCATCACCGGTAAACTGATAGACCTGATAGTTTCCGCTTTCCGCATCGTGCCAGGTATCGATCCCGACGACAATGCACTGCACGCCGAAGCGGTCAGCCAGCCGGGTGATGAGGGTCGGGTCACTCAGCGCCGGGGAGTTAACGGAGATTTTATCCGCCCCGAAACTGAGGATCGCGGCAGCATCTTCGGTACTGCGGATCCCGCCTGCCACACAGAACGGAATATCAATCACTTCTGCTACTTTGGCTACCCAGCTTTTATCCACCACGCGACCATCAGAGGAGGCGGTGATATCATAGAATACCAGCTCATCCGCGCCTTCTTCGGCATAACGGCGGGCGAGGGGGACAATGTCGCCGATGATTTCGTGATTACGGAACTGAACCCCTTTGACCACCTGTCCGTCACGGACGTCCAGGCAGGGAATTATGCGTTTTGCCAGCATGCGATAGCCTCCGGTAATGTCATTTTGCCGTCGAGCAGCGCCCGGCCGACGATCACGCCCGCCACACCGGTGGCAGGCAGCGGGGCGATATCATTCAGCCCGCCGATACCGCCGGAGGCCTGGAAGGCAATCTCCGGGAACGCGGTACAGATTTCCTGATAAAGCGCCACATTGGAGCCGGCCAGGGTGCCGTCTTTCGAGATATCGGTACATAATACGTGGCGCAGCCCGGCAGAGGCGAAACCGCGGATTACGTCTTCGATGGTCTGCTCTGAATCTTCCTGCCAGCCGCTGACCGCAACCCGTTTTTTACCGTCTGCGCCGATGCGCACATCCAGCGCCAGCACGATGCGTTCTGCCCCCCAACGGGCAAACCAGCGTTTTACTTCTTCCGGGGATTTGATCGCCGTGGAGCCGACCACCACGCGGGCGGCACCGGCATCAAGCAGGGCGGCAACATCCTCTTCAGTACGGATCCCGCCGCCGATCTGTACCGGCACGCGCACACCCGCCAGCAGTGTTTTCAGCAACGGGATCTGGCGCTTCGCCGGGTCTTTGGCACCGGTTAAATCCACGAGGTGCAGCAGTTGCGCCCCTTCGCGCTCATAAGCTTGTAAACGGCTGAGCGGATCCGCGCCGTAATCGCGCTGTTTTGCATAATCGCCCTGGTGAAGGCGCACTACCTGTCCGTCAATTAAATCCAGTGCGGGAATGATCATGACGCTTTCATCTCCAGAAAATTTTTAATCAGTGTGATGCCGGTTTTACCTGAACGTTCCGGGTGGAACTGCACGCCGTAAAAATTATCGCGGCAGAGAACACTGCTGAAAGCTTCACCGTACGTGGTGGTGGCTGCTGTGGCTTCACTGACGGGGCAGGCGTAACTGTGAACAAAGTAAAAATAGCTCTGCGGTGTGATATCACGGAACAGCGGCAGATCGGCGGTAAATTCCACGGTATTCCAGCCCATGTGCGGCACCGGCAGACCATCCGGCGTCATTTTCTGTACGGGGGTATCAATCAGGCCGAGCAGACCGATATTTCCCTCTTCGCTGGTGGTGCCGAGCAGCTGCATGCCGAGGCAAATCCCCAGAACAGGCTGTGTCAGGGAGCGGATAGTGCTCACCAGGCCGCGAGCTGTCAGATTTTGCATGGCCGCACCCGCTGTCCCGACCCCCGGCAGAAACACTTTATCTGCCTGACGGATAAGATCAGGGTCGGCGGTGACCAGCGGCTGATAACCCAGACGCTCAACCGCGTAGCGGACGGAGGCGATATTGGCACAGCCGGTATCGGTGATCACGATGCGCATCACAGTACCCCTTTTGAACTCGGCAGAACATTACCTTCCACACGGATGGACTGGCGCAGTGTCCGTCCGAACACTTTAAACAGACTTTCAGCTCTGTGGTGATCGTTCTTCCCTTTGGTTTTCAGGTGTAACGTGCAGCCCATGGTGTAGGAGAGCGAGCGGAAGAAGTGCTCAATCATCTCGGTGCTCAGGTCGCCGACACGCTGATATTTAAAATCGGCTTTGTATTCCAGGTGCGGACGGCCGGAGATATCCAGAGCGCAGCGGGCAAGACACTCATCCATCGGCAGGGTAAAACCGAAACGGGTGATGCCGCGCTTATCGCCGAGTGCCAGTTTCAGGGCTTCGCCCAGCGCCAGCCCGGTATCTTCCACGGAGTGGTGATCATCAATCACCAGGTCGCCGCTGACCTGAATATTGAGGCGGAAACCGCCGTGGGTGGCAATCTGATCCAGCATGTGGTCGAAAAAGCCGACTCCGGTGCGGATAGTGCTGCCGCCTTCACGGTCGAGCCACACTTCGGTGAGAATATCGGTCTCTTTGGTTTTGCGCTCCACGCGGCTGTAACGGTCACGGCGGGTCAGCTGCTCTGCGATACTGTTCCAGTCAGTGTCCGGCTGGCCGTAACGCAGCCCGGTAATCCCCATGTTTTCCGCGAGCTGAATATCGGTTTCACGATCACCGATCACATAGCTGTTTTGCATGTCGATGACATCCGGCAGCAGGTATTTTTCCACCAGCGTGATTTTCGGTTTGCGGCAGTTGCAGTTATCCGCCGGTTTGTGCGGACAAATCAGGACCTCATCAAAGGTAATGCCCTGAGAGGTGAAAATCTGCATCATCAGCTGGTGCGGTGCCTCGAAATCCGCCTGCGGGAAACTGTCTGTGCCCAGCCCGTCCTGGTTGGTGACCATCACAAAGCGGTATCCGGCTTTTTTCAGCTTCAGCAGTGCGGGGATCACATCCGGCTCAAAGGCCAGCTTGTCTAATCTGTCCACCTGGAAATCCACCGGTGGTTCGGTGATCAGGGTGCCGTCGCGGTCAATAAATAAAACGTTCTGTGTCATGATATCCGTTGTCCTCAGATTATGGCATTTCAAGCGCGGCGATGGCGGCGATCACCCGCAGGCATTCTGCCCGGGTGCCGACAGTAATACGCAGGCAGTTTTCCAGTCCGCGTTGTTTACGCTGGTCGCGTAAAATAATTCCTTCATTCCACAGGCTGCGGAAAACCCGTTCCGCGTCACGGAAACGCACCAGAATGTAGTTGGTTTCGCTCGGGAAAACGGTTTCCGTCAGCGGCAGTTTGCCCAGCTCATCACACAGCATCTGCCGGTTGCTGCGGATTTCGCTGACGCGTGCCTGCATGACGGCAATGCCCTCCGGCAGCAGCGCTTCGGCGGCAATGGCGGCCACCGGGGATGACAGCGGATACGGCGCGATCACTTTCATCAGCACATTAATAATCTCCGCAGAGGCCAGTGTGAAGCCGCAGCGCAGTCCGGCGAGAGCAAATGCTTTGGAGAGCGTGCGCAGGATCACCAGGTTCGGGTATTCTTTCAGCCACGATGCCACACTGAACTCCGGGCAGAACTCGATATAGGCCTCATCGACCACAATCAGTGCGCGGTTATCAACGATATCAAACAGATAACGCAGATCCTGTTCGCGGATCGGGTTACCGGTCGGGTTATTCGGGTGGCAGACATACAGCACTTTGACGTTATCAAGGCTGGCCGCGATACTGTCCAGATCCAATTGCCAGCCATCCAGTGCCGGCACCACTTTCTGTGCGACACCAAAGGTTTCCGCACTGACGCTGTACATACCGTATGTCGGCGGGCAGAACAGCACGGCATCTTTTCCCGGTTCGCAGAAGGCACGGATCAGTAATTCAATGCTTTCATCTGCGCCGCGCCCCGCGATAACCTGCTCCGGACTGACACCGGCGTAAGCCGCATAGCGGTTGATCACGTTCGCAGGCTGACACTCCGGATAGCGGTTCAGGTTGCGATCCGTAAAGGTGAAATCCGGTGCCTGCGGATATTCGTTGGCGTTCAGCCAGACATCCCCGTTACCGCCGAGACGGCGTGCCGACTGATACGGCGTCAGTAACTGCACGTTTTCGCGGGCCAGTGCCATCGCGCTGAATGGTTTGTTCATCGGTTGTTTTCCTCCGCTTTCAGGGCATTCATCCGCAGTGTCACGGCATTTTTGTGCGCGGTGAGCAGTTCTGCCGCCGCCAGGGTTTCAATCGCGTCTGCCAGACCGGATAACCCGGCCGGGGTCAGCTTCTGCACGGTCATCCGTTTCATAAAATCCGCCAGTCCGAGGCTGGAATAGGTCGAGGTATAACCGTAAGTCGGCAGAACATGGTTGGTGCCGGAGGCATAATCACCCGCCGATTCCGGCGACCAGTCACCGAGGAACACGGAACCGGCACTGTTGATAGCAGGCAGCAGGGCATCAGGGTCGCGGGTCTGGATAATTAAGTGCTCCGGACCGTACTGATTGCTGATCGCCACACAGGTGTCCAGGTCGCGGGCAATAATAATGCGGCTGGCGGACAGGGCCTGACGGGCAATCTCTTTGCGTGATAATAATTCCAGTTGTGAATTGGTTTCCGCTACCACGCGCTGTGCCATTGCTTCATCCGGGGTGACCAGCACCACCTGAGAATCAGGGCCGTGTTCGGCCTGGGAGAGCAGGTCTGCTGCGACAAAGGCCGGGTTGGCACCGCTGTCGGCGATCACCAGTACTTCAGAAGGCCCGGCAGGCATATCAATGGCTGCACCGCCGATAGTCTGGCTGACCTGACGTTTCGCTTCGGTCACATAGGCGTTGCCCGGCCCGAAAATTTTGTCGGTGGCGGGAATGGTTTCTGTGCCGAATGCCATCGCGGCAATTGCCTGGGCACCGCCCACCTGATAAATGGTCTCCACACCGCAAAGTTGCGCAGCATATAAAATTTCATCGGCCACCGGCGGCGGCGAGCAGAGGATGATCCGGCGGCAACCGGCGATTTTTGCCGGGACAGCCAGCATCAGGACAGTGGAAATCAGCGGCGCGCTGCCGCCCGGGATATACAGCCCGACACTGTCCACCGGACGGGTCACCAGCTGGCAGCTGACGCCGGGCTGGGTTTCCACATCAATCACATCCGGGATCTGCGCCTCGTGAAAGCGGGTGATATTAGCTTTCGCAGTCGCCATGGCGGATTTCAGCGAATCCGGCAGTCGGTCAGCGGCGGCGGCAATCTCCGCAGCACTGATTTGCAGTTCTGTCACCTGTGTTTTGTCAAAGCGGGCACTCAGCGCGCGCAGGGCATCATCGCCGTTTTCCCGCACATCGCGGATGATGTCACTGACAACGCGGCTGATATCACCGGATGCCGCCATCGCCGGGCGCATCAGGGCATCCGCCTGCTGTTGTGCATCAAGGTTTTCCCAGCGGATCAAGGTATTAAAGGTCATTGCGGTCATTGTCATCACTCCATCATTTTTTCAATCGGCAGAACCAGAATGGAGCTGCAACCGAGGGCTTTCAGTTTCTCCATGGTTTCCCAGAACAGGGTTTCGCTGCTGACCATGTGCATCGCCACCAGTTCCGGCTCACCGGCCAGCGGCAGCAGGGTCGGACGCTCTGCGCCCGGCAGCAGGGCGATCACTTCGTCCAGACGTTCTGACGGGGCGTGCATCATGATGTATTTGGATTCACGTGCCTGGATAACACCCTGGATACGGGTCATCATTCTGTCGATAAGCTGCTGTTTAGCGGGCGGCATGTCACCGTCGCGCTGAATCAGGCAGGCTTTGGAGCGGTAAATCACTTCCACTTCGCGCAGACCGTTGGCTTCCAGCGTGGCACCGGTGGAGACCAGGTCACAGATGGCATCGGCCAGACCGGCGCGCGGTGCCACTTCCACCGAGCCGTTGAGCAGACAGGATTTAAAGCGGATACCTTTCTGATCGAGATAGCGCTTGAGCAGGAATGGATAGGAAGTCGCGATACGGCTGTCCTGAAGACATTCCGCGCCGCTGTAGCTGAAATCCACCGGGGCGGCCAGCGAAAGGCGGCAGGTACCGAAATCCAGGCGGCGCAGCGTGAAGTAACGCGGGTTTTGTCCCTGTGCCTGACGGCTTAATAACTCTTCTTCCAGTACGTTTTCGCCGATGATACCGAGGTCAACCACGCCGTCCATCACCAGACCGGGAATATCGTCATCACGGACCCGCAGGATATCAATCGGCATATTCTCTGCGTAAGCAATCAGGCGCTGCTGTTGTAAGTTGATTTTTATGCCGCAGCGCGCGAGCAACTCGCGGGAGTCTTCACTTAAGCGACCTGATTTCTGAATGGCTATCCGTAAGCGCGTTTTATCTAACATTTTGATTATCCTTTGATTTTATAATTCTTTAGGTATAAAAAAACCCCCGGAAAAAAGATTCTTCCGGGGGTTCTCTCTTAGCACGCATGCCACCGGAAGCTCTGAACGTCTTCCGGCACCAATCGCCTGAAAGACTAGTCAGGGTGATGGTGGTGGTGATGGCTGAACTGGATGCGTGTCATGATAATCTCTCGTCGTTTATCTGCCTGTTGCTATCACGGATAATGTTGTCATTATGGTGATAACGATGTTTATAAATTGCTTGTCTTTCAACCTATAGAACTCACCCTGACTTTGCAACCCCTTTTTTGCAAAGAAAACAGAAATTAAGATAATTTACTGAAATTAAAGAAAAATAAGCCACAGAGAGGTCATGCACGATGAAAACAGTTTCCATCGCGGGGCTGGGCTGGCTGGGAATGCCGCTGGCACTGCATCTTGCGGATATCGGTATCCGTGTCAAAGGTACCAAAACCACGCCGGACGGCACAGAGGCGGCGAGGATGTGCGGTATTGAGTGTTATATGCTGAATCTGACACCAGAGCCGGAATGTAACGCTGATGATCTGGATGCTTTTTTGCAGACAGATATTCTGGTGATCACACTACCGGCATCAAGAACGGCGGGCGGTGGTTACCTGTATGTGAAGGCGGTGCAGAATCTGGTGGATCTGGCGGCGGCGCGCGGTGTGTCGCGGGTGATTTTTACCGGTTCAACAGCGGTTTACGGTAATCAGACCGGTAAGCTGACAGAGAACTCGCAGGTCGATCCGGTGACAGAATCCGCCAAAGCGATTGTTGAGATTGAACACTGGCTGAATGAGCTGCCGGGTGTTTCAGCGGATATTCTGCGTCTGGCCGGGCTGGTGGGGGAATCCCGTCATGCAGGGCGTTTCCTTGCGGGTAAAACGGCGGTGAAAGGGGCGAATCAGCCGGTCAATCTGGTGCATCAGGATGATGTGATTGCCGCGATCCGTTTGCTGATCCAGCGTCCGCACGGCGGTCATCTGTATAATCTGTGTGCGCCGCAGCACCCGTCACGGGCTGAATTTTATCCGGATATGTCCCGTCAGATTAATTTGCTGCCGCCGGTGTTCAGAGAAGAAGATATCACTGAAGGAAAAGAGATTGACGGCAGCCGCATCTGCCGGGAACTGGGCTTTGAGTATCAGTACCCTGATCCCGGCCGGATGCCGATGACGGAGTAAGTATTAACTGACCGGCAGTGCCACGATATCGCGGTACGCCGGGCGGGTTTCAATCAGTGCAAACCAGCGCTCGATATGCGGGAAGTCCGGTCGGTCATGACACACTTCCCGCCACGGATAGAGCAGCGGCGCCAGTGCCATATCCGCGATACTGAAGGTATCACCGGCGATATAATCACGCTGTGCAAGGTCATCATTGAGCATGGCAATCAGGCGATTCAGAGATTGTTTCAGCTCCTCCACCCGCGCCGGATCGCGCTGCTCTGCCGGAGTTCTGACCAGCAGTCCCATCATCGCTTTGATATACGGGAACAGACTGCCGTCTGACCAGTACATCCATTGTGCCGCCCGGGCGCGAAATTCCGCATTGTGCGGCAGCAGTGTGCCGTCATCATATTTATCCGCCAGATAACTGAGAATGGCATTGGATTCCCAGAGAATAAATTCACCGTCCTGATAGGTCGGAATAGTTTTATTCGGGTTCATGGCGAGGTATTCCGGGGTATCGAGACCGCCGAATGGCCCGCCCGCATCTTTCTGCTGATAAGTCAGCCCCAGTTCAGTCAGACACCATAAGACTTTCTTGACGTTAGACGAGTTTTTTCTGCCCCAGACGGTTATCATAGTGACTCCTGTTGATAGATATGCGATGACGTGTGCGTATTGTCGGTTATTTTGTGTCATGAAGTGTAAATTTTTACACGAAATCCCCGTAACAGGAAGAATCGCGTTAAAGTGTCATTGGCTTACCATTCATGAAATGAATATAGTATTCATTATCACAGAGTTATCACTCTTATTTTTGTCACGATGTACCGGGTTTAAAGAGGGAAGAGTAATGCAGACAGTAATCAGTTCACGGGTAACCGGTTTAATCGGCGGGCTTGCTTTCGGATTCTTAAGCATCGGCCACGCGTTTGCGGAGGAAACACCGGTTGCACCGCAGGTGGATGCAAAAGCGTATGTGCTGATGGACTACAACAGCGGGAAAATCCTGGCATCCGCGAATGCGGATGAGCGCCTTGACCCGGCGTCACTGACAAAAATTATGAGCAGTTATGTGGTCGGACAGGCGATTAAAGCCGGAAAAGTGACACCGGATGATATCGTCACCGTCGGCATCAATGCCTGGGCAACCGGTAACCCGGTGCTGAAAGGCTCTTCCCTGATGTTCCTCAAGCCCGATGACCGCGTAAAATTAATCGATCTGAACAAAGGGATGGTTATTCAGTCCGGCAATGACGCCAGTATTGCGCTGGCGGAATATGTCGCGGGCAGCCAGGAAACCTTTGTTTCGCAGATGAACAGTTATGCCAAACAGATTGGCCTGACAAATACCCATTTTAAAACGGTTCACGGGCTTGATTCCGAAGGGCAGTACAGTACCGCCAAAGATATGGCGCTGCTGACCCAGGCGCTGATCACCGATGTGCCGGATGAATATGTTATCCATAAAGAGAAAGAATTTACTTTTAATAAGATCCGTCAGCCGAACCGCAACCGCCTGCTGTGGAGCACTAATCTCAATGTGGATGGTGTGAAAACCGGTCACACCAGCGGTGCGGGACATAACCTGGTGGCTTCCGCGACCGACGGTCCGATGCGTCTGATTTCTGTGGTACTGGGTGCACCGAGTGACCGTGTCCGCTTTGCTGAAAGCGAAAAAATCCTCTCCTGGGGCTTCCGTTTCTTTGAAACCGTGGCACCGGTGAAAGCCGATACCCCGCTGACCACTGAGCGTGTCTGGTTCGGGGATATTTCAGAAGTGCCGCTGGGCGCGGAAAAAGACATTTATGTCACGATCCCGAAAGGCAAACTCAAAGATCTGAAAGCCACTTTTGAGCTGGACAGCACCACGCTGGAAGCGCCGCTGGCGAAAAACCAGGTGGTCGGGAAAATCAACTTTATCCTTGATGATAAAGTCGTTGAACAGCGTCCGCTGGTAGTTCAGCAGCAGGTTGAGGAAGCCGGTTTCTTCGGCCGTATCTGGGATTATATTGTCCGCTTCTTTGCCGGACTGTGGCATTCCGTCTTCGGTTAATCACAACAGCCTGCCGGTTAACTGACCGGCAGGTTTTCTCTCCGTTTACCGGTAATTCCGGTATCACGTTCAGACAGTACTCCTGAAATCACGCCTCCATTCTTACTGCTGCCATTGTTGTATGTAACCTCAGTGACCCGCGAAGGTATCTTCCTGCGGAATTTAATCTGAATTAAGAAAGAAAAACACGGAATGCACCATCCCGTGCGGCTATTTTTTATCAGAGCGGCAATAATAGACAGGCAGAAAAAAACAGCGGTAACAACAGGAGAGGCGATGATTCGTTTATGTCCGGTCAGTAAAGATAACTGGGAAGCGTGTGTGGATCTGGAAGTGCGGGAGGATCAGGAGGATTTTGTGGCCTCCAATGTGTATTCCCTGGCACAGCTTCAGTTTGTGAATAATTTCAGTGCCGATGTGATTTATGACGATGAAACCATGATCGGTTTTGCCATGTACGGTATTGATGACGATGATGGCATGTTCTGGATCTGGCGCTTTATGCTGGATGCACAGTTTCAGGGCAAAGGGCTGGGTAAAGCCGCATTTGCTGCTTTACTGGAAAAAATCACCGCGATGAATAACGCCCGGGAGCAGCCGCTGCCCTGGCTGCGGTTGAGTTATGAGCCGGAAAATGAATTCGTAAAACACTTTTATCAGCGTTTCGGCTTTAAGGTGGTGCAGATGATGGATTTCGGGGAGGAAATGGCGCAAATGCCGCTATCATCATAAGGTTATTCCCCTTTCAGGCGGCAATTTATCATGCTGTCTGCTGAATTACCCTGTTGAAATCCGTATAAGATCCGATATTACATCCTGATATCGGATTTTTTTATAAAAAAGGACCGGTATTTTTACACACCGGTCAATAAAGGATTAAAGATATGGGGACAATTGTGTTTATCGCACTGGTCATTGCCGTGGCCGGAATTGTATGGATCCGGCGGGTATATCTCCGGATAAACCGCCTTCAGGCACCAATCACCGAAGCTTATGCGGCGATTGACGGCATGCTGCATCAGCGGGCGGAGAGGATCGGCCAGCTGGTGGATATGACGGAAAAAGCCGGTATCCGGGATGCAACGCTGTTTTATTCCTGGCAGGATGCGTATCCGCGCTATACAGAGGCGGCGACACTGGATGAGAGTGTCAGTGCCGCAAATGATATCAGCAGTGCTTTTTATCATATTATGACGCTGACAGAGACATTCCCGGTGCTGATTGCGGATCCGCAGTTTGTCCGTATTCAGCTGGGGATATGTGATGTTGAGGATGCCCTGAATCCCGGCATCCGTGCTTTTAATGAGGCGGTACTTCAGTACAATATTGCGGTTCAGCACTATCCGGACACCCTGGTGGCCGGGCTGTTCGGGTTCGGACCCAAAACACTGCTGCTGATGTCCTGATACAAAAAACCCCGCAATATGCGGGGTTTTTTGACTTTCCGGAGACCGGGGTTAATCAGTCACACGGGATCACTTTGATTGCCAGGCCGCCCTGTGAGGTTTCGCGGTATTTGGCGTTCATATCTTTACCGGTTTCATACATGGTTTCGATAACTTTATCGAGACAAACGCGCGGTTCGCTGACACGGCGCAGCGCCATACGGGCGGCGTTGACAGACTGAACAGCGGCAATGGCGTTACGCTCGATGCACGGTACCTGTACCTGCCCGGCGACCGGGTCACAGGTCAGACCGAGGTTGTGTTCCATCGCGATTTCCGCCGCGATAAAGACCTGCATCGGGCTGCCGCCCAGCAGTTCGGTCAGGCCGGCTGCCGCCATGGAGCAGGCAACACCGACTTCACCCTGACAACCCACTTCCGCACCGGAAATAGAGGCGTTCATTTTGTACAGTGAACCGATCACGCTGGATACCAGGAAATAGCGGGTATAGGCGTTTTCATTCACCGGACGGATGAATTTATCGTAATACGACAGTACTGCCGGGATGATCCCGCAGGCACCGTTGGTTGGTGCGGTAACAACACGGCCGCCGGCGGCGTTTTCTTCGTTAACGGCGAGGGCAAACATGTTGATCCAGTCAACAACCTGCATCGGGTCAGTGGAGGTGTTATCACTGGTAACCAGCTGACGGCGCAGTGCAGCGGCACGGCGTGGTACACGCAGCGGCCCCGGCAGCAGACCTTCGGTGTTCACACCACGCTCGATACCGGCTTTCATCACGTCCCAGACTGCCGCCAGGTGAGCAGAAAGCTCTTCCTTGCTGTGCAGCGCCAATTCATTCTGCATAACCAGTGCTGACAGAGACAGCCCGGTTTCATTGCAGTGTTTCTGCAGATCAGCTGCATACTGGTACGGATAAGGCACTTTGGTTTCGCTGTCCGCAGCCTGGCCAAAATGCTCTTCATCGACGATAAAACCACCGCCGACGGAGTAATAGGTTTTCTTGTACAGTAATTCATCACCGGCGAATGCGCTGATGGACATGCCGTTTTCATGCAGCGGCAGGTTTTCTTTATGGAAGTTCATCCCGTTATCGCGCGGGAAATCCACTTCATGGCGTTGGTTTGCCAGCAAAAGGCGTTCACGTTCTTCAACATCCCTGATAAAGCCCGGTATCGCGTCAATATCAACAGAATCCGGCAGGTTACCCGCAAGACCCATAATGATAGCGATATCTGTTGCGTGACCTTTCCCTGTCAGAGACAGAGAGCCGTACACATCAACCTGAATGCGGGTGGTTTTTTCCAGCAGTCCGGCCGCGATAAGATCATCAGCGAACTGTTTACCTGCTTTCATCGGACCGACCGTGTGAGAACTCGACGGACCAATACCAATTTTGAAGATGTCAAATACACTGACCATATTGCTCGCCCCCTATGTTAAGGCGTGGATTAATAGTGTCGTGAAGATTCACGAAGCCGTTACTTTTCAGTTCCGGCTGATTATTGTTGTTGCTGTTGCCCGCCGGAGAGGGCAACAGTCATTTATTTATTTATTAACCAAAAAACAGCTGATACAGATTGTAGAACACCGCTGAAATTGCAATGAGACCCATCACAACCACAAACAGATTACTCAGGTGACCGGCATATTTGCGCATCGCAGGTACTTTGCGGATGGCATACATCGGCATGATAAACAGCAGCATAGCGATGATCGGGCCGCCCAGGGTTTCAATCATACCCAGAATGCTCGGGTCTAATGTGGCAACAATCCAGGTGGTTACCAGCATAAACAGTGCAGTCAGTTTATTCAGTTTAGACGGTGCAATGCTTTTGCCCTTGGCGCGTAATGCTTTGTTAACCAGACCGTTAAAGCCTTCACGGGCACCCAAGTAGTGACCCAGGAATGATTTGGTGATAGCAATAAACGCGATGAATGGTGCGATATAGGCAATCATCGGGTTCTGGAAGTGGTTTGCCAGGTAAGACAGAATAGAGATGTTCTGATCTTTTGCTTCCTGCAGGTTCTGCGGGGAGAGGCTCAGCACGCAGCTGAACACAAAGAACATCACAGTCAGTACCATCATAATGTGAGCGTACGCCAGAATGCGGGAGCATTTTTTCTCCGCATTTTCGCCGTACTCTTCACGCTTGGCGACAGCAAAGGCAGAGATAATCGGGGAATGGTTAAAGGAGAACACCATTACCGGAATCGCCAGCCACAGCGTTATCAGCAGACCATGACCGGTGACACTGGCCGTATTGCTGTCGAAAGTGAGGGTTTTGAATACATCAGTGCTCCAGTGCGGGATCAGATACAGCGCCAGCACCATCAGAACCGCCACAAACGGGAATACCAGCACGCTCATGGCTTTGACAATCGCGGCTTCACCGAAGCGGATAATACACATAATCCCGATGATCAGTACCAGTGACAGAATAATGCGTGGCGGCGCTGTCATATGCATCTGGTTAATGATAAAGCTTTCCACGGTGTTGGTGATTGCCACACTGTAGACCAGCAGGATCGGATAGATAGCAAAGAAATAGAGCAGGGTGATAAGGCCGCCGGCTTTGGCGCCGAAATGCTCTTCCACCACTTCAGTAATATCTTCGCCCGGATTTTTACCGGACAGCACGAAGCGGCACATACCGCGGTGTGCGAAAAAGGTCATCGGGAAGGCCAGCACGGCCATGATGATAAGCGGGATCAGCCCGCCGATACCGGCGTTAATCGGCAGAAACAGTACGCCTGCACCAATAGCGGTACCGTACAGTCCGAGCATCCAGACGGTATCGGATTTGCGCCATTTACGATAATCATTGCTGGTGTCAGTCTTGCTGACCACAACCTGCGGTTGTGTTGTATCCATAGAAGTCTCCAAAATGTACAACAATAACAACAATTAAAATTTTGCACGCTGATCTGTGCATTTATTCGTCTCTGAAATAGGGTCTATGTACGTAACCAGATAAAAAATAAGTAAAGCTAAAAAGTCACCGGCAATTGCTTACCGGTAAAAATAATAAACAGCAGCGACCTGATATCTGTAATGGATAAATAAAGGTCTCTGCATTAATTCATATTCAAAAGTACCCGAAATTGATAACTCTCTTTCTGATGGTGAAAATATACTGTTTTTCAGTGGAAAACACCGTGATCACAGTCTCAAATGCTATAAATCACAGTAAAACAGGCTCTGTTGCAAGATTTGATAAAATTGTTAATCCGGGTTTACGGAATGGAGTATGCCGAAACGGCATAGAGGGATTGTGTGCTCTGTAATAATGCGGTTTTTGTCTGTATTTTATTTAATTAAATTAATTTATTCATATATTAATAAATATATCACCCGCACAAACCGCATTATTTAAAAATAGTGGCAAGCCTGATTTTTACAGGATTAAAGACCCTGTTTAAAGTATGGTTTATTTGTGTTATCTGTTGTTTTTAATGTAAAAAATATTTTCTGATTAAGTATGTGACTGTACCGGAAGTATGTTGAAAGGCAGGCAGTATAAAATATGGCTTTATATAATGATCACATTGTCTGTCTCAGATGATTAAAATAATTATTTTAATCACGAATTAAGTCACTTGCGTGATACTGGTGTCATATAAAACAGAAATGTTAAATAAATACCAGAATAATATTCTGTGAACAAAAATAATACTGCCGGCAGTGAAAAATGCGGTTAAAAAAATCGCCGGCGGCAGAAATAAAACAGCGATAAAAAAATACCGGCGTGCAGGCCGGTATCGCGCCGGTACCAACAGAACCCGGCAGGTTGCCCGCCGGAGAGGGCAACAGTCATGTATTTATCAGCCAAAAAACAGCTGATACAGATTGTAAAACACTGCTGAAATGGCAATGAGACCGATCACAACCACAAACAGGTTGCTCAGGTGACCGGCATATTTACGCATCGCAGGGACTTTGCGGATAGCGTACATCGGCATGATAAACAGCAGCATGGCGATGATCGGGCCGCCCAGGGTTTCAATCATGCCCAGGATGCTCGGGTCCAGTGTGGCAACAATCCAGGAGGTCACCAGCATAAACAGTGCAGTCAGTTTATTCAGCTTAGACGGTGCAATGCTTTTACCTTTGGCGCGCAGTGCTTTGTTAACCAGACCATTAAAGCCTTCACGGGCACCCATATAGTGACCCAGGAACGCGTTGGTGATCGCAATAAAGGCGACTAACGGTGCGATATAGGCAATCATCGGATTATGGAAGAAGTTTGCCAGGTAAGACAGAATGGAGATGTTCTGATCTTTTGCTTCCTGCAGATTTTGCGGGGAGAGGCTCAGTACACAACTGAACACAAAGAACATCACTGTCAGTACCATCATAATGTGGGCGCATGCCAGAATGCGGGAGCATTTTTTCTCTGCGTTATCACCATATTCCTGACGTTTTGCGACACTGAATGCTGAAATAATCGGAGAATGGTTGAACGAAAATACCATCACCGGAATCGCCAGCCACAGCGTGACCATCAGACCGCGTCCGGTATCACCGGCAGAGTGACTGCTGAAAGATAGCGTATCAAATATCGCGGTATTCCAGTGCGGGATCAGATACAGCGCCAGCACCATCAGAACGGCCACAAACGGGAACACCAGCACACTCATCGCTTTGACAATCGCGGCTTCACCGAAGCGGATAATACACATAATCCCGACAATCAGTACCAGGGACAGAATAATGCGCGGCGGCGCCGTCATATGCATCTGGTTAACGATAAAACTTTCCACGGTGTTGGTGATAGCCACACTGTAGACCAGCAGGATCGGATAAATAGCAAAGAAATAGAGCAGGGTGATAAGGTTTCCCGCTTTGGCGCCGAAATGCTCTTCCACCACTTCAGTAATATCTTCACCCGGATTTTTACCGGACAATATAAAGCGGCACATACCACGGTGCGCGAAAAAGGTCATCGGGAAGGCCAGTACCGCCATGATGATAAGCGGAAGCAGCCCGCCGATACCGGCGTTAATCGGCAGAAACAGGATACCGGCCCCGATGGCTGTGCCGTACAGTCCGAGCATCCAGACGGTATCGGATTTACGCCATTTGCGGTAATCATTGCCGGTGTCAGTCTTGCTGACCACAGCCTGCGGATGTGTTGTTTCCATAGATGTCTCCAAATTTGCAACAAATAACAACGAAAAATTGCACGGTGAGCTGTGCACAAAATGTGTCTCTGAAGCAGGGTCTATGTACGCAACCGGATAAAAATAAGTAAAACGGGAAAATTACCTGTAATTGCTTACCGGTAAAAATAATAAACAGCAGCGACCTGATATCTGCACCGGGCAAATAAGGTCTCTGCATTAATTCATATTCAAAAGAATCTGAGATTGATAACTATCTTTTTGTAGTGAAAATGTACCGTTTTATAGTGAAAAACGCTGTGATCTGTATCTCAATTGCTATAAATATCATTAAAAGTGGTTATGTTGCAACATTTAATAATGATGTTAATCGGTTTTTGAGGAATGATGTATGCCGAAACGGCATAGGAGAGCAGATATTCTGCAATAATATCGTTTTCGCCTGTTTTTTATTTAAACAAATTTATTTATTCAGATGTGAATTAGTATATGTGCTGCACAATATCGCATTATTACAGAACAGAGATAAAAACGTTTATCACTGGGTGAAAATCATTTCAGGAATATGAATAATTATGTTATTCATTGTTTTTTAACGATAAATTACTGTGCTTTTGAGTTTGTGGTGATTAAGAGAGAATGCGGGGAATCCGATAGTATAAAACAGGGATTATATAATGAGCCCATTGTATATCCCTGATGATTAAAATAATTTTTTTAATCGCGAATTAAGTAGCCTGAGTGATATTGATGAAGAATAAAACAGAAATGTTAAATAAATACCGGCACACGGCCGGTATTGTTTGATTTACCTTTGTATTGTTATCCCTGCACCCAGCCTTTACGGATAGGCATGGCAAAACAGTGCCGGTAGAGCACCTGCAGCCGGTTTTGCAGTGCCGGGCCGAACAGGCTCCAGAGCAGCTCTGTCAGCGCACAGGCAATCAGCACAGTGATAAAGGCACCCAGCATATCCACCGGCCAGTGAACGCCGAGGAAAACCCGCGACCAAACAACAATCAGTGCCGGGATCATCAGCAGCAATCCTGCACGGACATTGCACCAGAACAGGCAGCCCAGTGCAAAGGTAAACACGATAATGCCGTGGTTGCTCGGGAATGAGGCCGTCGGTGCGTGATCAAGGAAACTGTGGCCGAACGGTTCGGCAAACGGACGGGCATGCGGCCAGAGTGTGCCGATAATCCAGGAGGCCGCGAAACCAATCAGCAGAGCAATGGCACTTTTGCAGACAGCGCGGCGCTGGCGGACCATATTCTCCGGTGTTCCCCGCAGCCAGAACCCTGCGGCGACAACCGGAAACAGCAGAACCAGATATTTAGCCGCGAAAGTGGCGGCAATAATCATGGCATGAGACGTTTCCGGCGTGGCATTAATCAGGAGAAAAAGCGAATGATTCAGATTTTCCAGCACAGCAGACTCCTTAAAAAACACACCTGTATATACCCGGTAATAAAATGACGGGTCAGGGTAGCCGTCTTGTGCATCAAGGTAAAGTAAAAATGTCTTGGTTAATCGTGCTATTACGTAACATTGCAGAAAACTGACAAAATCTGAAATAACAACAGGCGGGATAAACAGCAGGCAATAAAAAACCCGATAGTTAAAACCAAATTGGTGACTATCGGGCTTCCTCAATCTTGGGGATATTCAAAGAAAAGCAGTGGCACTTATTCAGACTGCGCCCCGGTAAGAAAGTTCGAAAAAAGATTCAAAAAAATGAAAATAATTTTTTGGTGTTGAAAATCAGCGGGATAGGGAGGAATAAATAAGCCGCTTCCCGGGCGGGAAACGGCCGGATAGCTTAGCTGAACAGACCAAGATTGGCTTTCGCGTAAGCTTCGAAATCAGTGCAGCCGCCGATGTGCTTTTCATCGATAAAAATCTGAGGAACCGTTTCAACCGGTTTGCCGACAGTGACAGATAAATCTTCTTTGCTGATGCCTTCAGCGTGAATATCAATATAGCGATAATCGAAGTCATCACGCTCATTTTTCAGTTTTTCTGCGAGTTCTTTCGCACGAACACAATAAGGACAACCCGGACGGCCAAAAATAACGGTATACATGAAAAGCTCCTTCATTCATCAGTAACACCGGAAGTGGTGCTTTAATGGGATAAATTATGCCTGTATCATAACGGATAGAAAAGAATGTTGTGACGATTTGTGCGGTAGTCCGCACCAATGGTTCAGTGACTATCCGCAGTGCGGACATAAAAGGCAGAATCACAGAGGATAAAATGACCAGAAAACAGCCGCGACAAATGCGTTCATTAGGGGATATGCCGCGCCCAGTAATTATCTGTGAGGTCATCGGTGTGATATTACTGGTGCTGGTCTATCTGGCGGTGAATGATTTTATTTCGCTGCCCGGATTTATGAGCAGCAAAAATGCCCTGATGGTGATGGCGTTTGCCGGCCTGGGATGTCTGGTACCGGCGGCAATCAATATTGTCTGGCGGGCCATCAGCGCCATGCCGTCCGTGGGTATTGACAGCAAAAGCGGGCCAGACAAAAAGACCCGGCAGAAGAAAAATGAAAAAAAGCAATAAAACGTTATTCCCCTTCACGTTTTTCAGCTAAGATCCGTCATTGGTCTGCGGGTGACGGTTTTCCCCGCTGTACTTTTGTTTTTCCGGTTAAAAGGTTTCAGGTTCATGATCATTCCCGATCTCACGATATTACGCACATGGCTGGATCAGATGAAACTCTCCTGTTTTGAGTGTGATTCCTGTCAGGCACTGCATCTGCCGCATATGCAAAATGTGGACGGTGTATTTGATGCCAAAATTGATATCCTTGACGATATGCTGGTGTTCTCGGCGCTGGCGGAAGTCCGCCCGACCGCGATTGTCCCGCTGATTGCCAACCTGAGCCAGATCAACGCCAGCTCGCTGCTGGTCAAAACCTTTATGGATATTCAGGATTCCGCCATGCCGAAGCTGGTGGTCTGTTACTCGCTGCCGCTCAGTGCCGGGCTGACATTTGAGCAGTTCTCTCTCTCCCTGCAACTGATGGAAGAGCAGGTCGGTGCAGTGATTTTTGAGCTGTTCAGTAACAATATGCTGTTTGATCCGAATGATGCGGAACCGGAAGATGAAGAAAGCTTCCGCGCTGATTCCGTTCCTTCTCCGGTGATCCACTGATTATCCGTACCACTTTCGATATCCGGGACACCATCATGCATTGCCCTCAGTATTCCGCCGGCCGCTGCCGTTCCTGTCAGTGGCTTGAAAAACCCTATATTCAGCAGATTGATGATAAAGAGCAGGATCTCCGCACGCTGCTCTCGCCGTTTGCCGTTAACAACTGGCTGCCGCCGGTCCGCAGCGCGGAAACCGCGTTCAGAAATAAAGCCAAGATGGTGGTCAGCGGCAGCGTGGAGCGCCCGGTGTTCGGGATCGTGACGGATAACGAACCGGTGGATTTATCGGACTGCCCGCTCTATCCGCCGCATTTTGCCGAGGTGTTTGCCGTACTGAAGCCCTTTATCGCCCGTGCCGGACTCACGCCGTACAATGTGGAACGCCGCCGTGGCGAACTGAAATTCCTGCTTCTGACCGAAAGCCGCGCCAGCGGTAAAATGATGCTGCGCTTTGTGCTGCGCTCAGAGAAAAAAGTGGCGCAATTACAGGCGGCACTGCCGTTTTTGCAGGCGAAACTGCCGCAGTTATCGGTGATTTCCGCTAATATCCAGCCGGTCGCGATGGCGATTCTGGAAGGTGAGCAGGAAATTATCTTTACCCCGGATGAGGTACTGGAAGAGACCTTCAACGGCATTCCGCTCTATATCCGTCCGCACAGCTTCTTCCAGACCAATCCGGCTGTTGCCGCGCAGTTGTATCATACCGCCGGACAGTGGGTGCGTGAGCTGGGGATCACCCGTTTATGGGATCTGTTTTGCGGTGCGGGCGGATTCGGCCTGCACTGTGCGGATAAATCCACACAGCTGACCGGGATTGAAATCAGCCCGGAAGCGATAGCCTGCGCCACCCGCTCAGCGGAAAAAATGGGGCTGGAGAATGTCACCTTTCAGGCGCTGGATTCCGCGCAGTTTGCCCTCGCTAAATCCGCCGTACCGGAACTGGTGCTGGTGAACCCGCCGCGCCGGGGAATAGGCAAAGCGCTGTGTGATTATCTCAATACCATGGCACCGGAGACGATTATCTATTCCAGCTGCAATGCACAGAGCCTGGCACAGGACCTGGCGCATCTCACACAGTATCAGCCGCAGCGCGTGCAGCTGTTTGATATGTTCCCGCATACCGCACATTATGAAGTGCTGGTGCTGCTGACCAGAAAATAATAATCAGAGAATAAAAAAAACGGGGCTGCAATTCACATTGCAGCCCCGTTTCTGTATGAGCGGATCAGTTACGGTGTTCGAATGCCAGCGCGCGGCGTTCAATCAGACGCATCGCCAGCGTCAGCAGGCTGTTGACGGCCAGATAAATAATCCCCGCAGCAATAAAGACGTTCAGATCGTAATCCTGACCAAACAGGCGGCGGCTGTAACCCATCACTTCAAGCAGTGAAATTGTCGTGGCCAGTGAGGTACTTTTGAAAATCAGCACCACTTCGTTGGAATAGGACGACAATGCACGTTTAAAGGCATAGGGCAGGATAATCCGCATGGTCTGCTTCTGCGACATTCCCAGCGCCTGACAGGACTGCCACTGACCTTTCGGAATTGCTTTTACCGCACCGTAGAACAGCAGTGTCGAATAAGCCGCACTGTTGAGCGCCAGTGTCACCATGGCACAGAGCCACGGGGAGGACATCAGTTCCCACAGCAGCGGATAGTTTTTCAGCCCTTCAAACTGCGCGGGCCCGAAATAAATCAGGAAAAACTGGACCAGCAGCGGCGTCCCGGTAAACAGGGTGATATACCCTTTGACCAGCGGCGTCAGAACCCGGGGTTTGAGAGAGAGTACCAGTGTAAACAGCACTGACAGCAGAAACGCCGTGATCAGTGCGGTAAAGGTCAGTGACAGACTGACCGGCAGGCCCGGTAAGACGGCAAGAATATAATCAAATATGCTCATTGGCCGCTCCGTTCAAAACGTGTGGTACGCAGTTCGATACGTTTGAGGATGTACTGACTGACCAGCGTGATGGCGAGGTAGATAAGCGCCACGATGCTGTACCAGGTGAAAGGTTCTTCAGTACGGCGGGCAATGCTTTGTGTCTGCAGCATCAGTTCGTTAATACCAATCAGATAGACCAGCGCGGTATCTTTCAGCAGAACCAGCCACTGGTTACCCAGCCCCGGCAGGGCATGCCGCCACATCTGCGGCATAACAAAGCGGAGGAAAATGGTGGCGCGGCTCAGACCAAGCGCCTGGCCTGCTTCCCGCTGTCCGTCCGGCACCGCTTTCAGGGCGCCGCGCAGGGTTTGTGACGCATAGGCCGCATAGAGCAGAGACAGGGCGGTGATACCGCTGAAGATCGGCACATAGGGACCGTTGTCGATCTCAAGCGTCAGGGTGAAGAAGCCCAGATTGATACCGTCGCTCAGCTGAATAATCACTTCCTGTGTGCCGTAATAGACAAACAGGACCACCAGCAGCTCAGGTAAACCACGGATAAGCGTAACAAGACAGGTTCCGGCAAAGGCGACAGGTTTCCAGCGCACGGTTTCCCAGAGGGTAAACAGCATCGCGAGCACCAGACCGATCAGAAGTGCAGAAACAGCAAGGCCGACGGTTACCCCGGCGGCGCTTGCTAAAGAGAGAAAATCGTTCATTAATTTTTTATGTTATTACTCAAACCATTTCTTATAGAGGGTATCGTAAGTACCGTCCGCTTTGACCTCACCAAGCGCCTTGTTGAGTTTGTCTTTCAGCTCGCTGTTGCCCTTGCGGACCGCAATAGCCAGGCCGGTGCCGAAATATTCCGGATCGGTGACACGCTCACCCACGGTTTTCAGATTGTCGTTGCTCTTCAGCCATTCATTGATAACAGCTGTGTCACCGAATACGGCGTCAATACGTCCGCCTTTCAGATCCAGTACCGCGTTCTGGTAGCTTTCATAAGGCACAATTTTCATGTCCTTAAACTGCTCCATCAGGTATTTCTGATGCGTGGTGCCGTTCTGGATACCAATCTGTTTCCCTTTGAGGCTGTCAATGCTATCAAATTTGCCCGCAACTGCAACGAAAACAGCAGAGTTATCATAATAGGTATTGGTGAAATCAACCTGTTTCTGACGCTCAGGTGTGACGTCAATTCCGGCCATCAGCGCGTCAAAACGCTTGTATTTCAGGCTCGGGATCAGGCTGTCAAACGCCTGGTTGGTAAAGGTACATTCCGCATTGATTTTGGCACACATCGCCTGAGCCAGATCCACATCAAAACCGACGATTTCGTTTTTCTCATTCACGGTTTCAAACGGGGCATAACTCGCTTCTGTCGCGAAACGGATTTTTTCTTTTTCTGCCGCCGCTGCGGAGAAAGCAAACGCGCCGATTAATGCGGCAATAACCAGTTTTTTCATAGCAACATCCTATTTTTAATGTTCAGTGGCAGAAAATAATCAGTGTGACAGATAACCGGCAAATGCCTCTGTCTGCGGCGTGATAAAGCATTGGGCGCCGCCCTGTTCCACGATGCGGCCGTTTTCCATATACACCACCTTGCTGGCGGTTTTACGGGCGATATCCACTTCGTGAGTCACAATCACCTGGGTAATCCCGGTCTGTGACAGCTCTTTAATAATATCGACGACCTGAGAGGTAATCTCCGGGTCCAGTGCCGCTGTCGGCTCATCGAATAACAGTACCTGCGGCTCCATCATCAGGGCACGGGCAATTGCCACACGCTGCTGCTGGCCGCCGGATAAATGCAGCGGGAAACGGTTTGCAAAATCGGTCAGACGCAGACGTGTCAGCAGCTTTTCCGCTTTTGCCTGAGCCGCTTCTCTGGTCAGACCCAGCACCCGGATCGGTGCTTCTGTCAGGTTATCCATGACAGTCAGATGCGGCCACAGGTTATATTGCTGGAACACCATACCGACGTTCTGACGCAGGGAACGGATCTCTTTGGCAGATGGCGTGGTGGTAAAATCAAAATGGTGATCCGCAATAGTCAGTTCACCGGAGCGCGGCATTTCAAGCAGGTTCAGTGCCCGCAGCAGCGAACTCTTACCGGCGCCGCTCGGCCCGAGCAGCACCATGGTTTCGCCTGCACCACATTCCAGGTTGATATCAAACAGCGCCTGATGCTGTCCGTAAAAGCAATTGATGTTTTTTAATTGAATACTCATGCTGTAATTCTGCATACTCAGTGACGTTGAGTGAATATTAACGCCGTAAGAATAAATATGCAATTATTTCTGCATAAAAAACTACTAAAAAAGCAAACTAATGACTTTTACTGAGTGATTATGTCTTATCAGATGCCGGGATGACGTATGCTGCCGCCCGTTTGACGATGGTTTTCGCCATTCCTTTAAAGATGAATAAATGAGCAGGCATCATGGCGAACCAGTAGAGCAGCCCGCTGAATCCGGCGGGATGCCACCAGGCACGGACATCCAGCGTCCGCTGGTGGCCGTGGTCGCGGATGGTAAAGGTCAGCCGTCCCAGCCCGGGGGCTTTCATACCGAACAGCAGGGAGAGCTGCTGCCGGGGTTTCACGGTGATCACTTTCCAGCCGTCGATTTTATCCCCGGGTTCGAGGGTATCGCGATCCGGGCGGCCGTAAGTGACTTTATTACCGCACAGGTCATCCAGCCGGGCGCGGACTGACCACAGAATATTGGCATAAAAATAGCCGTCTTTACCGCCAATCTGCTGCACAACGTGCCACAGGGCGTCGGCGGAGGCAGAGGTATTCAGGGTAAAACCGGCCTGTTTGGGATAGAAACCGAAACCCGGCCGCCAGCGGGCGCGGACTTCCGGGTCATAACCCCAGTCTTCATTATCCACGGCATCCGTTTCATCTTTAAGGGTTTTGCGTACGGCATTATCAAAACTGAGCAGCGTCTGCGGGATCAGCGCCTGAAGCGGTTTTCCGTCGCCGGGCAGATCATATTTCAGCCCCATAATCAGCTCTTTGGCGATACCTTCCGGCACCGTGGTGATAAGCCGCAGAAAGTGAACTGAAATCAGCCGCAGCGGGATCGGCAGCGGGATCATCAGCCGCTTTTTACCGCTGATGGTAATAAAGTGGCGGAACATCTCCAGATAGCTGAGGTAATCCGGCCCCGTGGCATCAAAACGGCGGTTTCCGGTTGCAGGGTGAGAGAGCAGGCCGGTCAGGTAATTCAGCAGGTTTTCCAGTGCCACCGGCGAGGATTTTGAACGGGCCCAGCGCGGCGGGGTCAGGATCGGCAGGTTGTACACCATGTCGCGCATGATTTCGAATGCCGCTGAGCCGGGACCGACAATAATGGCAGCGCGGATCTCGGTGACCGGCACGCGGCTGTCCGCGAGAATTTCACCGGTCAGCCTGCGGGCGGCGAGGTGCGGGGAATCGCTGTCTTTGTGCTGCATGGCGCTCAGGTAAATGACTTCCCGCACTGCAGATTTATTCAGTATCTCCTGCACGTTTTCCGCCGCCAGGCGCTCCCGTGCCAATAAATCATCCTCATCCGTCATACTGTGGACGAGGTAATACACCACATCAATGTCCTGAAACAGCGTTTCCAGGGTGGATTTATCATACAGATCCGCATAGCAGCAGCGGGTGTTTTCCCAGCCCTGCGCCTGCATCCACTCCACCCGGCGGGCGGCGGCAGTGACCTGATGACCGGCGGCAATCAGCTGCGGGATAAGATTCTGTCCGACATAACCGCTGGCACCCAGCACTAAAATCCGTTGTTGTGGCATACGTTTTCACTCTTCAGGTAAACAGGGCTATCAGCACCGGGGCAAACAGACTGAGGACAAAGCCGTGCACAATCGCGGCCGGGACAATCGACACACCACCGCTGCGCTGCAATACCGGCAGGGTAAAGTCCATCGTGGTGGCACCGCCGAGGCCGAGTGCTGCGGCGCGGTGGCGGTTGATCAGCAGCGGGATCAGCATAATTGCGGCAATCTCCCGCGCCAGGTCGTTAAAGAAGCCGACACTGCCGAGCACCGGACCGAAAGCGTCGGTCAGCAGAATACCGGACAGCGAATACCAGCCGAAGCCGGAGGAGAGCGCCATCCCGGTTTTGACCGGCAGCCCGGCAATCAGTGCCGCGAGTGCGCCTCCGAGCAGCGAGGTGACCACTACAATCAGCGAGACCAGCATACCGCGGCGGTTGATCAGGATCTGGCGCAGCGTCATGCCGCTGTTGCGCAGCTGGATCCCGACGAGAAACAGCAGGAAAATCAGTGCGTATTCACTGGCGGCGCCGGCAAAGGCGAGAAACGACCAGCCGAATAACCCGGTGGCAAAGCCAACCAGCAGCACACCACACAGTTGCAGGGATTCCAGCACCATATGCAGGCGGGAAGGCGGTTTTTGCTGTTTGTGAGCCGGAACCTGCCACGGGTATTTTTTGCCGTATAAAAACAGTCCGGCGAGGTTACAGCCCAGCACCACCACAGAAAAGGTCAGGGTGTACTGCACAATCACCAGCAGATTTGCCCCGAGGTTTTCCACCAGCGCCAGGCTTATCCCCATCAGAAACAGGATCACATACACCATCGCGCTCAGACCACGGCCGATGATTTTTTTCAGTGCCGTGCTGCTGACCGGGATGAGATAACCCGCAATGAGCGGGGCGAGAATAATTAATAACCCTGAATACATGTGTGTCGTTTCCGTAAAATAATGCCGTCTTTACTTATGTTCGTGTCAGTATCTGATTAAAAAGCAGGCGATTATAGCGGCATCCTCACCATAATTGCTACGTATCCCTCTGTTTTCGTGTTTAGTATAAGTCAAAACCGTTTTTATTTATTACATTGTGATAATACTTTATTGTGATCATTATTGTGACAGTATTGTCATAAAACAGGCGGTATCCGGCAAACAGTGAGGGAACTATGATTCTGGAAAGAGTGGAAATTCTGGGTTTTCGCGGTATTAACCGCCTGTCATTACCACTGACCGGCAATACGGTACTGATCGGTGAGAACGCCTGGGGGAAATCCAGCCTGCTGGATGCCCTGACGCTGACACTGTCACCGCAGGCACTGAATGCGAAATTTGTTCTGAGTGATTTTTATCACGCTGCTGACAGTGAAGCCGGGCCTGTCCGTCACTTACAGATCGTCCTGACATTCCGTGAAACCCGGCCCGGACGTTCCCGCTCCCGCCGTTTCCGTGAGCTGGCACCGCTGTGGCGCACTAACGGGGATGAATATCTGCGGATCAACTACCGCGTCAGCGCGGATCTGGCGGATGATAACACCATTACCAGTCAGCGCACTTTTCTGGATGAGGCGGGCGAGCCGCTGCTGCCGGCGGAAACTGATAAGTTTATCAGTGAGATTATCCGCCTCTATCCGGTGCTGCGTCTGCGGGATGCCCGCTTTATGCGCGGCCTGAGAAAAAATGTGCCTGATTGTGAGGAAGAGGAATATGATCTCCGCACACAAACGGAGACCTTCAATAACCGGATGGCGGATCTGACCCGAGCCCTGGTAAGCAACCCGCAGACACTCTCCAATGATGATTTGCAGGATGGCCTTGAGGCCATGAAACAGCTGCTCAGCCACTATTTTGCCGAGCAGGGGGAGTACCTGCTCGATCGCCGTAAAGCCAAACGGCTGAATATCGAACCGCGCCAGCGGGCGTGGCAGGCGCTGGAAGGGATTAACCGCGTGGTGGCAGGCCCCAACCAGCGTAATGTGCGGCTGATCATCCTCGGTATGTTTGCCGCACTGCTCCAGTCCAACAGCGGTCTGAAACTCGACCCCTATGCCCGTCCGATCATTATCGTGGAAGACCCGGAAACCCGCCTGCATCCGATCATGTTGTCGGTGGCGTGGGGGCTGCTCAATCTGTTTTCCTTACAGCGCATTACCACCACCAACTCCGGTGAACTGCTTTCACTGGTACCGATTCATGATATCTGCCGCCTGGTGCGGGAATCCACCCGCGTTGCCGCCTACCGGCTGGGGGAAAACCATCTGTCACCGGAAGAGCTGCGGCGTATCTCATTCCACATCCGCTTTAACCGCCCGTCGGCGCTGTTTGCCCGCTGCTGGCTGCTGGTGGAGGGAGAGACGGAAATCTGGCTGATGAACGACCTGGCAAAACAGTGTAATTATTACTTTGAGACCGAAGGGATCAAGGTGATTGAGTTTGCCCAGTGCGGTCTTAAACCTTTGTTAAAGTTTGCCAACAAAATGGGTATAGAATGGCATACGCTGGTTGACGGCGACGAAGCCGGTAAGAAATACGCGGCCACCGCCGCACACTTCTCATCGGGGCTCAATGATGTCGAGCAGGACAGACTGACCCGTCTGCCCGCGCCGGATATGGAGCATTTCTTATATCGCGAGGGGTTCAGCCGCCTGTATCACCAGGTCGCGGATATTCCGGAAAATATAAAAATGCCGGCCCGCCGGGTCATAACCAAAGCGATTCACCGCACCTCAAAACCGGATCTGGCGATTGCGATTGCCAACAATGCGGCCAGCCGGGGTGTGGATTCTATCCCGCTGTTGCTGCGCCGGATGTTTTCCCGCGTGGCATGGCTCGCCAGAGGGCGCGCTAACTGAGGAAAAAGGTGTTAATGAAAGCAGTTTCAAAGAAAAAAATAGTGACCGCCGGCATTCTGATTGTTCTGATCGCCGGCGGTTTCTGGTTCTTCACCCGCGAAGATGCACCGGTCAGCTATATGACAGCGGATGTGCAGCGCGGCACACTCGAAAAAAAAGTGATGGCCACCGGCAAGCTGGATGCACTGCAGAAAGTGGATGTCGGTGCCCAGGTCAACGGGCAGCTGCAGACCCTGAATGTCAAAGAGGGTGATTTTGTTAAGAAGGGCGATTTGCTGGCGGTCATCGACCCGGTCAAAGCACAGAACGTGGTGATTGAGGCCGAGCAGACGGTCAGTGAAATCAAAGCGCGGCTGAAGCAGGCAGAGGCGGAGTATGCCTTTGCACAGGCAACCTATCAGCGGCGGCTGGCACTGGCAAAAACTCAGGTTATCTCAAAGCAGGATGTGGACGAGGCGCGGCGCAATATGGATGTGCAGCGTGCGGCGATTGATACCTATAAAGCGCAGGTGGCACGCAATCAGGCCACACTCGATACCGCCCGCAATGATTTGCAGTACACCAATATCCGTGCGCCGATGGACGGTGTGGTGACGGAGCTGAAAACATTACAGGGCCAGACGGTGATTGCCATGCAGCAGGCGCCGACCATCCTCTCCCTGGCGGATCTCGATACCATGCTGGTGAATGCGGAAGTCTCCGAGGCGGATGTGGTGTATCTGAAACCCGGCCAGAAAGCCACGTTCAGTGTGCTGGGCGCGCCGGATAAAACCTTCAGCGGCGTGATCACCGATATCCTGCCGAAACCGCAGAAAATCAATGACGCCATTTTCTATTATGCCCGTTTTGAAGTGCCGAACCCGCAGCATGTGCTGAAACTGGACATGACTGCCCAGGTCACTATCGCGCTGGAAAACCGCGAAAACGTGCTGAAAATCCCGCTGGCGGCACTGGGTAAAGAGATCTCCCCGACCGAATACGAAGTGCAGGTGCTGGTAAATGGTCAGCCGGAAACCCGTCAGGTGACACTCGGCACCCGTAATGATGTGGAAGCCGAGGTGGTTAAAGGTCTGGCGGAGCATGAGAAAGTGGTGACCGGTATTGATGACGGCACAGCAGGATAATTCATGAGCGCATTATTAGAACTGCGGAATATTTACCGCCGTTATCCTTCCGGAGACAGCAGTGTCACGGTGCTGGATGATGTCTCGCTGACTATCAGTGCCGGTGAAATGGTGGCGATTATCGGCCAGTCCGGCTCCGGTAAATCCACGCTGATGAATATCCTCGGCTGCCTGGACACGCCGAGTGACGGGCACTATTTTGTTGCCGGGAAAAACACGGCAGAACTGAGCGGTGATGAACTGGCGGCGCTGCGCCGTGAACATTTCGGCTTTATTTTCCAGCGTTACCATCTGTTATCCCACCTCAGTGCTGAGCAGAATGTGGAAATGCCGGCTATCTATGCCGGACTGAGTGCCCGTGAGCGCCGTGAACGGGCCACAGCGCTGTTGCAGCGCCTGGGGCTGGGGGAGCGGCTGATTTACCGGCCGGGACAGCTCTTCGGCGGGCAGCAGCAGCGTGTCAGTATCGCCCGTGCCCTGATGAACGGCGGGGAAGTGATCCTCGCGGATGAGCCGACCGGTGCACTCGACAGTCAGTCGGGCAAAGAGGTGATGGCTATTCTGCGCCAGCTCTGTGACGCCGGACATACGGTGATTATCGTCACCCATGATCCGTCCATTGCCGCACAGGCGGCGCGGATCATTGAAATCAAAGACGGACATATCCTCAGCGACAGCGGATCAGTCATTAACCCGCAGGCGAAAGCGCTGGCTGCGAAACCAGCGCTGAAAAGCAGCGCGTTCAGCCGTTTCCTCGGCCGCTTTAATGAAGCGCTGCTGATGGCGTGGCGCGCCATGGTGGTCAACAAGATGCGGACTCTGCTCACCATGCTGGGCATTATTATCGGGATTGCCTCCGTGGTGACCATTCTGGTGATCGGGGATGCTGCCAAAGCACTGGTGTTGTCGGATATCAAATCCATCGGTACCAACACCATTTTTGTCTATCCCGGCAAAGATTTCGGCAGTGACCCGGGGCAGGATCAGCAATCCCTGAAACCCGGCGATGTGGATGTGATCCGCCAGCAGCCGTATGTTTATGCGGCGTCAGCGGAAATTGAGAACAGTGCGCGTCTGCGCCGGGGCAATCTTGATTCCGCAGCGCGTGTTACCGGGATCGGGCCGGACTTTTTCACTGTGTATGACATGCGTTTCGGCGAAGGGCGGGCGTTCTCTCCGGAGATGTATGAGCGCCGCTCTCAGGTTGTTATCATCGATATGAATACCAAGCGCAAACTCTTTCCGCATCAGAATAATGTGATCGGGGAAATGCTGCTGGTGGGCAACATGCCTGCAACGGTGGTCGGTGTGATTGCGGATCGCAAATCCATGTTCGGTAACTCAAAAACCTTACAGGTCTGGATGCCGTACACCACCCTGACCGGGCGGCTGATGCAGCGCAACTATCTGGATATGATCTCCGTGCGCATCCGCGACGGTTACAACACCAAAAATGCGGAAGAGCAACTGGTGCGGCTGATGACGCTGCGCCACGGCAAAAAAGATACCTTCACCTACAACCTCGACAGCATTGTGAAAACCGTGGATAAAACCACGACCACCATGCAGCTCTTCCTGACGCTGGTGGCGGTAATTTCACTGGTGGTGGGGGGAATTGGTGTGATGAACATCATGCTGGTCAGTGTGACGGAACGCACCCGCGAAATCGGCATCCGTATGGCAGTCGGAGCGCGGGCAGGGGATGTGATGCAGCAGTTTCTGATTGAGGCGGTGCTGGTGTGTCTGATGGGCGGGGCTATCGGCCTCGGGCTTTCTTATTCCATTGCCTTTGCCGCCAAAATGGCACTGCCGGACTGGGAGTTTGTTTTCCGCCCTGCGGCGATTGTCAGCGCGGTGCTCTGTTCGACCGCTATCGGGATCATCTTCGGCTTTCTGCCGGCCAGAAATGCAGCTAAACTTGATCCTATTGATGCACTGGCGCGGGAGTAACCGCGCACAGTCTGAAAATACGAATACGTCGCGGAATGACGATTGACATTGCCGCGACGATCCGCATAATTTTGTTAAATACCGTGTTACGGCGCTGTGGTGTCGTCATCTTCAGTAACCGGAATAATCACACTGACGTGATGCCCTTTTGGTCCCTGAATGGTGTCATAATTCACTTTCTGACCCGCCTTCAGCGTGCGGTAGCCGTCCATCTGAATCGTCGAATAGTGTACAAAAATATCGTCACCACCATCCGACGGGCAGATAAACCCGAAACCCTTGGCGTTGTTGAACCACTTAACAGTACCTGTTTCCATACTGTTACAACCCTCATCTGTCAAACGATTGAAAAATGCTGCACAATGCACCATATGATCCATAATACTCAGTAATGAAGTATCAGCTGTACGCGGATATACTGGTTACGTTGTACATTATTTATACTCTATTGAATTAGAGGGTAACGTCAAGCCTTTGTTTACAGCAACACTGTATTGGCCTGTAAAGTTTGATACAGATAACGCTAAGTATTGATACGCCTGATGTGGCGTACGTTTTCTATAACCGGAATAGCAATGAGTCACTATCAATCTGAATCACAAACGGATGTCACGCTCAGGGAAAAAGCGCTGCAGAAGATACAGCCACCGTCAATGTACAAGGTGGTTTTAAACAACGACGACTATACCCCTATGGACTTTGTGGTTGAAGTTTTACAAAAGTTCTTTTCTTATAATGTTGATCGTGCGACGCAGATTATGCTCGACATCCATTATCAGGGAAAAGGGATCTGCGGGGTATTTACCGCTGAAATCGCTGAAATGAAAACAACACTGGTCAATACGTACGCGAAAGACAACGATCATCCGTTGCTGTGTACACTCGAGAAGGTATAAGAATACACTTTGTTTCTCTGAATGGAGGTGCCTATGCTCAATCAAGAATTAGAGCTCAGTCTGAATATCGCCTTTGCCAAAGCAAGGGACAACCGGCATGAATTTATGACCGTAGAGCACCTGCTGCTGGCGTTATTAGGTAACAAATCAGCCCGTGAGGCGCTTGAAGCCTGCCGCGTTAACCTGGCCATCTTGCGCCAGGAACTTGAGCATTTTATTGAACAGACCACACCGCTGCTGCCGGAAGGGGATGATCGTGAAACCCAGCCGACACTCAGTTTCCAGCGCGTGTTGCAGCGCGCCGTTTTCCATGTTCAGTCATCGGGCCGTAATGAAGTCAACGGCGCGAATGTGCTGGTGGCCATTTTCAGTGAGCAGGAGTCCCAGGGGGCTTATCTGCTGCGCAAGCATGATGTCAGCCGTCTGGATATTGTGAATTTCATCTCTCACGGTACCACCAAAGGTGAGGATGAAAATGAGAGCGGCCCGTCCTTTGATGAGCCGTCACAGTCTGCTGCCGAAGAAAACACCGGCGGCGAGGACAGCCTGGATAACTTCACCACCAATCTTAATGACCTGGCCCGTAAAGGCCAGATTGACCCGCTGATCGGCCGTCAGGCGGAGCTGGAGCGCACCATTCAGGTGCTGTGCCGCCGCCGTAAAAATAACCCGCTGTTTGTCGGGGAATCCGGGGTCGGTAAAACCGCGATTGCGGAAGGGCTCGCCTGGCGTATCGAGCAGGATGATGTACCGGAAGTGATCAAAGGCTATACCATTTTTTCTCTGGATATCGGCTCACTCCTGGCCGGTACCAAGTACCGCGGTGATTTCGAGAAGCGCTTTAAGGCGCTGCTGAAAGTGCTGGAGAAAAACGAAAAAAGCATTCTGTTTATTGATGAGATCCACACCATCATTGGTGCCGGTGCGGCATCCGGTGGTCAGGTGGATGCGGCAAACCTGATTAAACCGTTATTATCCAACGGGAAGATCCGGGTGATTGGTTCCACAACCTATCAGGAATTCAGCAATATCTTTGACAAAGATAAAGCGCTGACCCGCCGTTTCCAGAAAATTGATATCAATGAACCGACTGCCGATGAAACCGTGCGTATCATTAACGGCCTGAAAGCCCGATATGAGGCACACCACGATGTGCGTTACACCGCGAAAGCTATTCAGGCGGCCGTGGATCTGTCGGTGAAATACATCACTGACCGCCATCTGCCGGATAAAGCGATTGATGTCATTGATGAAGCCGGGGCAAGAACCCGTCTGATGCCGCTGAGCCGCCGTAAGAAAACCATTGGCGTCGGTGAAATTGAGGCAATTGTGGCACGGATCGCGCGTATCCCGGAAAAAACCGTTTCCAGCAGTGACAAAGATCTGCTGCGTAACCTCGACAGCCGCCTGAAAATGCTGGTCTTCGGCCAGGATCCGGCGATTGATGCTCTGACGGAATCCATCAAAATGAGCCGTGCGGGTCTGGGGAACGAGCAGAAACCGATTGGTGCCTTCCTGCTGGCAGGGCCGACCGGGGTCGGGAAAACCGAAGTCACTGTGCAGTTATCCAAAGCAATGGGTATCAAGCTGCTGCGCTTTGATATGTCCGAGTACATGGAGCGTCACACCGTCAGTCGTCTGATTGGTGCACCTCCGGGCTATGTCGGGTTTGATCAGGGCGGATTGCTGACGGATGCGGTTATCAAACACCCGCATGCGGTGGTGCTGCTTGATGAGATCGAAAAAGCGCACCCGGATGTCTTTAACCTGTTATTACAGGTGATGGATAACGGGACACTGACCGATAACAACGGGCGCAAAGCGGATTTCCGTAACGTGATCCTGGTGATGACCACCAACGCCGGTGTGCGTGAAACCCAGCGTAAATCCATCGGGTTTACCGAGCAGGACAACAGCACTGACGCGATGGCGGAAATCAAACGGGTGTTCACACCGGAGTTCCGTAACCGTCTGGACGGCATTGTCTGGTTTAATGCGCTGTCGCAGCCGATTATCGCTCAGGTGGTCGACAAGTTCATTGTTGAACTCCAGGCGCAGCTGGATGCGAAAGGTGTTTCCATTGAAGTGTCTGCCCGTGCCCGTACATGGCTGGCAGAAAAAGGGTATGACCCGGCGATGGGCGCACGTCCGATGGCCCGTGTGATTCAGGATAAACTGAAAAAACCGCTGGCGAACGAATTACTGTTCGGTGAGCTGGTGAACGGCGGTTCGGTGATTATCGATCTTGATAAGAAGAAAGATGAACTGACTTACCGCTTCAGTGCCCTGAAAGAGAAATCCGGCGACCCGGTAGCCTGACAGAAACGATCACCACAGGGCACGCACTCCGGTGCGTTGCCTGTGGTGTCTTTTTATGAGGCGTGGCCTGCAGGGATCAGCGGCTACGGAAGACGATACGGCCTTTGCTCAGGTCATATGGGGTCAGTTCTACTGTAACCTTGTCGCCTGTCAGGATGCGGATATAGTTTTTACGCATTTTACCGGAGATATGTGCAGTCACAACGTGTCCGTTTTCCAGTTCCACACGGAACATCGTGTTCGGCAGTGTATCTAACACAGTGCCTTGCATTTCAATATTGTCTTCTTTGGCCATCTAATCCTCTAATGTTAATAACCAGTATTTTCAAACCGCAAGATAATGCCGAAAAACCGGGATTATGTAAAGGAATGATATTTTTTAAGCACCGCGTCTGAAACATAAAACGGGCTGAAACATACCATTTCCTGTTGGTTTACAGCGATTTTATAAAAAAGGCGGTAGTTGTGACGGCACCGGACGTGCTAATGTCTGCGGCTGCCAGCATGACTGCGGTAAATGATTATCACGCAGCTGATAAAGCTGACGGATAAACGCCTGTCGCGGGATCTCCCGCGCACCGAATGATTCGGTGTAATGATTCAGTATCTGACAATCAAACATCCTGCCGCCGTGGCCGGTAAAATGGGCAAAAAAGGTCATAAAAGCGATTTTTGACCCGTTACTGACACGGTTGAACATTGACTCCCCGCAGAACAGTAACCCGGTATTCAGGCCATACAGCCCGCCGACCAGCGCGTCATCATCCCACACTTCGACCGAATGAGCACGTCCTGCCTGATGCAGCCGGATATAGGCGGCCACAATATCCTCTCCTATCCAGGTACCCTCGTCCCGCTCTGTACAGGCCCGGATGACCTGCTCAAAGGCATGATTCAGTGTCACCCTGTACGGGTGTTTTTTCAGAATCTTGTGCAGCGAACGGCTGACATGCAGCTCCGCCGGATACAATACCGCACGCGGATCCGGCGACCACCACAGAATGGGTTCACCGGGGGAATACCACGGGAAAATCCCTTCCCGGTAGGCGAGCAGCAACCGGGAAGGAGAGAGATCCCCGCCGGTGGCCAGCAGCCCGTCCGGGTCGGTCAGCGCGTGTTCAACAGGCGGAAAGAGAAGTTCCTCATCCAGCTGATAAAACGGCATCTGATCCCCCGGTCATTACCGGAATACGGTTCACAAACTGATAATAACGGCCTCTGCGCGCCAGCAGCGCGTCGTGAGAGCCTTGTTCGGCTATCTGCCCGCCGTCCATCACGCACAGCGTGTCCATGTGTTCCAGGCCCTGTAAACGGTGGGTGATGATAAGCATGGTCCGGTCACGGCCGATATCCCGCAGCAGGGCGAGAATATGCTGCTCAGTATCTGCATCCAGGCCTTCTGTCGGCTCATCGAGCAGCAGGAACGGCGCATTATGCAGCAGGGCGCGGGCGATACCGAGACGGCGCTGTTCGCCGCCGGAAAGCAGACGGCCGCCTTCGCCGATCCAGGCATTCAGGCCCTGGTCGTTATCCAGCAGATTTTCCAGCCCGACCTGTGCCAGCACCGCATTCAGCTGTGCATCGGTTGCTTCGTTATTTCCGATCCGCAGATTACCGCGCAGTGTGTTATTGAACACATGAATACGTTGCGGAACCACTGCCATCAGTGACCGGAGGGTATTTTCATCATAAGCGGCAATCGGCTGGTCATTCAGGCGGATTTCACCTTCACTGACATCCCATGCACGGGTCAGCAGCTGCAGTAAGGTGGATTTCCCGCAGCCGGTTTTCCCCAGCAGGGCAAGGTGTTCACCGGCACGCAGTGTCAGGGAGATATCTTTCAGCACCGGCAGCGGCTGTCCCGGATAGGTAAACCCGACACCACTGAGGCTGACGCTGACCTGTGCGGAGGCTGCAGGACCACTGGCCGGGAAAGTCACTTCCGGTTTGGTGTCGACTATCTGCGATACACGCTCTGCGGAGGTCATCACCTGGCCGAGATGCTGGAAAGCCACTGCCACCGGGCCTAATGCCTCAAATGCTGCCAGGGCACAGAACACAAACAGAGCGATAATGGCGCCGCTTTCGCGGTACGGCCAACTGACTCCGGATGCCATCCACAGCATCAGCGCAACAGCAAACCCGGTCGCCAGAATGATAATCGCCTGGGAAAGCCCGGTCAGCCCGGCCTGGTGCTGCTGCTGTACCAGCCAGCGTTGTTCAGTCTCCGCCAGTTGCTCGCGGAAGCGGGACTGCGCACCGAAAATAGTCAGTTCTGCCTGTCCCTGTAATGCGCTGGTCAGCAGGGTGCGGTACTGTGCACGGAGTGTGGTCAGCTGCACGCCGATTGGCTTACCGGCGTAATAGAACACCACCGGCAGGGCAAACAGCAGGAAGGTCATAAACCCGCCCAGTGCATAAGCGATAGTCAGATCGAGAAAACCCAGCCCGAATGTCAGCACTGCAATCACCACCAGCGCGGCAACAATCGGCGAAATCACCCGCAGATAGAGGTGATCCAGCGTTTCCACATCCCCGACCAGCCGGTTGAGCAGTTCTCCCTGACGGAAGCGGGCAATACCGCCCGGTGTCAGCGGCAGGATTTTCTCAAAGGCAAATACCCGCAGATGCTTCAGCACACGGAAGGTCGCGCTGTGGCTGACCAGCCGTTCCGCATAGCGTCCGGCGGTGCGGGAGATAGCGGCACCGCGCACCCCGGCGGCAGGCAGCATATAGTTAAAAAAGGCAATTCCCGGCACACCGGCAATCGCCGTTCCGGCCAGGAACCAGCCGGACAGCGTCAGCAGCCCGATACTGGCGAGCAGCGTGGCAATCGCCAGCAGGATCCCGAGTGTCAGTAAAAACCAGTGGCGGCGGTAGAGGGCTAAAAACGGCAGTAAAACACGCATGATTACAGATCCCCCGTCCGGTGTGACAGCAGCTGTGCAAATGCACCCTGTTGCTGTTGCAGAGCAGCATAGCTGCCCTGTTCAATAATCAGACCTTTATCCATCACCCAGACTTCATCATAGTCACGGGTTTCTTCCAGCAGGTGTGTCACCAGCAGGGTGGTTTGCTGATGTGCCGCCTCATTCAGGGCATGCATCACGCGCTCCTCACTGTGGGCATCCAGGCTGGCGGAAGGCTCATCCAGCAGCAGCAGATGGCACGGATTGAGCAGGGCACGTGCCACTGCAATCCGCTGTGCCTGGCCGACAGAGAGCCGCGCGGCATTATCCCCGACCACGGTATTGACCCCGTCAGGCAGCGAATCAATAAAATCGGTCACATAGGCTTTTTCCATCACCGCCGTGATTTCCTCAGCAGAGGCATCCGGGCGGCTCAGGCGGATATTGTCCAGAATGGTCTGTTCCGGCAGGTGCGGGTTTTGTCCTACCCAGCTCAGCTGTGTCCGCCAGCTTTCCGGGCGGATATCACGCAGCTCCTGCTGATTGATCCGGATACTGCCTTCATACGGCAGAAAACCCAGCAGCAGATTGAGCAGCGAGCTTTTCCCTGCACCGCTCTGGCCGACAAGCGCGATACGCTGCCCGGCATTCAGGGTGAAATTCAGCGGCCCGGCCAGTTTTTCCCCTGACGGGGCAAAAATCACCAGATCGGTTGCGGTGACGGCAATCTGTTCTGCCGGTGTCAGCGGTTCTGTGCCCGGTAATTCGTCATCATTGTTTTCGGCGGATAACAGGGTAAACAGGGATTCCGCCGCGCCCACCGCCTGTGCTTTGGCGTGGTAATAGGTACCGAGGTCACGCAGCGGCTGGAAAAACTCCGGCGCGAGGATCAGGGCAATAAACCCGGCAAACAGTGTGACACCCATGCCGTAACTGCCGAAATTCAGTTCACCGAGATAGGAAAAACCAAAATAAACCGCGACGACGGCAATCGAGATCGCCGCGAAAAACTCCAGCACAGCGGAGGAGAGGAATGCCATGCGCAGCACTTCCATGGTGCGCGAGCGGAAATCCTCGGTGGCGTCATCAATCTGTTTCACTTCCTCACGACCACGGTGGAAGAAGCGGATGGTTTCCAGCCCGCGCAGGCGGTCGAGGAAATCGCCGCTCAGGCGGCTCAGGGCCAGAAAGTTACGGCGGTTGGCATCGGCGGCACCCAGGCCCACCAGCGCCATAAAAACGGGGATCAGCGGCGCTGTCACCAGCAGAATCAGTGCTGCCGCCCAGTTGATCGGGAACAGCGTGATCAGAATCATCACCGGAATGGTGGCGGACAGGGTCATCTGCGGCAGATAGCGGGAATAGTAATCCTGCATATCATCAATCTGCTCAAGAATAATCGTCGCCCAGCTGCCTGCCGGTTTGCCTTTTACCCGTACCGGACCTAGCTGTTCCAGTTTATCCAGTACTGTCCGGCGGATATCACGTCTCACCACCTGTCCGCAGATAAACCCGACCCGTTCGCGGATCGCGGCAACAACGGCGCGGGAAATAAACAGTATGACCAGTACAGTGAACGGAGTGAGGAGCTGTTCGCGGGGCACGTGCTCCATAATGAGGGACTGAAGGAGGACAGCGAGGCACCAGGCCTGGCCGATAATCAGTAAACCGCTGAGCACACCCAGCAACATCGAGAGGCGTAACCATCGCCGGGCCGGTGCCGCCTGAAGTTTTAACCAGCGGACGAGTTCTGACTGTCTTGATTTATCCATTTTTTCTGTATGCAGGTGATAAGTAAAAATACGGCTGAAATCAGCAGGATAATGTCATGGTACACGAAAAGGCGCTACAGATATAGCGCCCTGAAAATGCTGGATTATTTGCTGTCTGCGAGGCTGTCGAGATAGCGCTCGGCATCCAGTGCGGCCATGCATCCGGTTCCCGCAGAGGTGATCGCCTGACGGTAGATATGATCCATCACATCACCGGCGGCAAACACACCCGGAACGGATGTCTGTGTTGCATTACCGTGCGTGCCGGACTGAACACGGATATAGCCGTTTTCCAGATCCAGATGTCCCTCAAAAATACCGGTATTCGGGCTGTGGCCGATGGCGATAAAGCAGCCCATCACCGGCAGCTCTTCGGTTGCGTCACTTTTGGTGTCACGCAGACGGACAGCGGTCACACCCATCTGGTCGCCGAGTACTTCATCCAGGGTGCGGTCAGTGTGCAGAATGATATTGCCGTTCTGAACCTTATCCATCAGACGGTTGATAAGGATTTTTTCAGCACGGAAGCTGTCACGGCGGTGGATCAGATGCACTTCTGACGCGATATTGGAGAGATACAGCGCCTCTTCCACGGCAGTGTTACCGCCGCCGACCACTGCGACTTTCTGGTTACGGTAGAAAAAGCCGTCGCAGGTGGCACAGGCGGACACACCACGGCCTTTGAAGGCCTCTTCTGACGGCAGGCCGATATAACGGGCGGATGCGCCGGTGGCGATAATCAGCGCGTCACAGGTATAGGTATTTTCCCCGGTCAGGGTAAACGGGCGTTTGCTGAAATCCACGTCAGTGATGTAGTCATTGATGATTTCAGTCTCAAATTTTTCGGCGTGAGCCTGCATACGCTCCATCAGGACCGGCCCGGTCAGACCTTCCGGGTCACCCGGCCAGTTTTCCACTTCGGTGGTAGTGGTTAACTGACCACCGACTTCCACCCCGGTAATCAGTACCGGATTTAAATTCGCCCGTGCCGCATAAACCGCAGCGGTATATCCGGCAGGGCCGGAACCCAGAATAATTAATTTACTGTGTCGGGTTGCGTTCATGAACACCTCATTAACAGAATGGCAAAAAAGCGTGTACAGGATTGTAGGAGAAACGAAGGGGTAAAAAAAGGAATAAAAACGGCAGAGCACAAAATTGAAATCAGCCGGAAATGAGTAGATTTTCAGGCTATTGTACGAGAAAGTGATTATTCAGAAGATTCCTAAGTTGTTTGAATATCACACCAAAAGCACGTCCTGTTTGTCAGCGAAACGTTTTTCTGTCATTTTCTTCAACAGGTTGTTCTGATTTTTGTTCATTTGCTTTGACAATCGGCTGCGCATTTGCGAAAACATCAGTGTAAGAGATTTTTATCCGTCGGGTTAATACATCCTGTTACACCGGTGATGTGTTTGTCCTGATGACGAAGCATGGTAATTTCAGCTTACGACTATAGCGATAATAATCTGAATGTTCCGGTAAACTGGCGCCGGTTGCGTATTCTAATAATCAGAAATGCAAAGAATTGGCCTGAAAACATGTTTTCCGATGCTGATTTTGTTCCGTCAGGTAAAGGAAGTGTTATGGGTGTAGGAAAATAGTAAATAAGAGAGATAACGAGATGATTGATAACAAAAAGCGTCCGGGTAAAGATCTTGACAGAATCGACAGGAATATTCTTAACGAATTGCAGAAAGATGGCCGTATCTCTAACGTCGAACTCTCCAAACGTGTGGGTCTGTCTCCGACTCCGTGTCTGGAACGTGTGCGCCGTTTAGAGCGTCAGGGCTTTATCACCGGGTATACCGCGCTGCTGAATCCGCACTATCTGGATGCCTCCCTGCTGGTATTCGTGGAAATTACCCTTAACCGCGGGGCACCGGATGTGTTTGAACAGTTCAACACCGCCGTGCAGAAGCTGGAAGAGATTCAGGAATGTCACCTGGTTTCCGGTGATTTTGACTACCTGTTGAAAACTCGTGTGCCGGACATGTCGGCTTACCGCAAACTGCTGGGTGAAACTCTTCTGCGTCTGCCGGGCGTGAACGACACCCGTACTTACGTGGTGATGGAAGAGGTCAAACAAAGTAACCGTCTGGTCATCAAGACCCGTTAATTTGTTTCCTGCGTCATGTGCAAAACGGGATAAATCAGTTACACTCCTGTTTATGCATACAGTTTCAACGCTGAGCTACCCTCAGCGTTGTTCCGTTTTACTGACAGGAAAAAACCGGACGTTGCGTCAGGAAATGACATGAGCCAGGAATATACAGAAGACAAACACATCAAATTCAGAAAAATCAGCAGCGGCCGCCGGTTGCTGGAAGCCGTCCTTATTGTGATCGGGTTGTGCGCCGTCTTTCTGCTGGTTGCTCTCTTATCGTTTAATCCGTCAGACCCGAGCTGGTCCCAGACCACCTGGCATGAGCCGGTGAAGAATCTGGCCGGCAGTATCGGGGCCTGGTTTGCAGATATTCTCTTTTCCGCCTTTGGCATACTGGCTTACACCGTACCCCCGCTGATGATCCTGGGGTGCTGGTCGGCCTTCCGCAGTAATGAAAATAAAGATTATGTGGACTTTTTCTCACTCTCGATGCGTATCATCGGGGGGCTGACTCTTATCCTTTCATCCTGTGCCCTGGCATCCCTGAATGTGGATGATATGCAGAACTTCGCGGCAGGCGGGGTGATCGGCAGTTTATTCAGCTCTGCGCTGATGCCGTGGTTTAATGCCCTCGGCGCGACACTCGCGCTGCTCAGTCTGTGGGCGATAGGTCTGATGCTGCTGACCGGCTGGTCGTGGATCACCATCGCCGAAAAAACCGGTGCAGCGGTCCTTTCCCCGATTACCTTCATCACCAATCACTCCCGTGACCGTTATGACGATCAGTATTACGACGATCGTGAATATGACGACGAGGACGAGTACTACGACGATGAGAAAACGGATGAGCAGACAGAGCACAACAACATACCGCAGACAGCAACTGCCGCAGCTCTGACTGCTGTTGCGCCTGACAGTGAGGCACAGACTCAGACTGCACAGTACCGTGAATACGATGATGCGGACGATGTGCTGTTTTCCGCACCAAATGCGGCGGAACTGGCGCATCAGGCACATTATGAGGATCCGGCGGATAACAGCGATCCGCTGCTGACCCCGGTACAGAATCTCTCCGCATATCCGGAAACCGCCGCTGAATCTGTGGTGCCTGTTGTGCATGCACAGGAACCGGCTGAACAGGAACACACCGCACCGGCTGCGGATGAACCTGAACACTACCGTTTTGATGTCCCGGATGCTTACCGGACAACCGTTGACCTGAATGCCCCGATCAATGTACCGGATATTCAGCCTGAACCGGCAGCACCGCAATGGGAAAACCCGTTTGCGGGAAGCGGCCGTACAGAACCGGTCTTTACGTTCGACCTGCCTGATGTGCCGGATACCGGTGATAACGGCAGCGCACATCTGAGCTCTGCGGCCGCAGCAACCGCAGCGGCGGCTTTTGGTGCCGTACAGGTCAAACAGGGGCTCGGCCCTGAACTGCCGCGTCCGAATCCGGTGCGCCTCCCGACCCGGCGCGAGCTTTACGGCATCCGCATTCCGTCTCAGCGTGACGCGGAACTTGAACGTCTGCGCCGTGAGCAGGATGAATTTGCACAACTGCATCAGCCGGAACATCAGGCCGCACAGACTGAGCCGGATGAAGACGACGTATTACAGGCGCGTCTGCGTGATGAGTTTATGACGCAGCAGCGTAACCGCTACGGTGATGATGAGACGGACATGTCTCCGGCAGCAGAGCCGGTGCAGGCAGTAACTGAACCGGAAATTACCACCGGTACATCCTCCGCCTTTATCCCGGCTGCATCTGCCTATCAGGCACCGGTCAGCCATCACTCCTTTGCATCCGCACCGCCGGTAGCGGATGTTCACCCGGCGGCAGAAGAAGACGATGAAGATGAGCAGGAAGCTCAGCGTCTTCAGGCGCAGTTTATGCAGATGCAGCAACAGCGCTACAGCGGGCAGGCTGACGCTATTTTATCTGATCTGGCCGAACTGAAAGCCTTCTCTCCGGTGGAGGATCTGGTGGATCCGGAACCGGCAGTGCCGCTGTTTATCCCGACACCGGTCACCGCCCCTGCGGCAGAACCGGCTCCGGTTTATGCCGCACCACAGCAGAATGCGGCACCGGTAACGTCACAGGAAGCACAGTTACAAAAACAGATGGAAGAGAGCCTGTTCCATCCGTTCCTGGTCCGCAATGACCAGCCGCTGCCGAAATCAACCACCCCGATGCCGTCTCTGGATCTGCTGGCTTCACCGCCGGGTACCATTGAGCCGGTGGATGAATTTGCGATGGAGCAGACAGCCCGTCTGATTGAGGCGCGGCTCAATGACTTCCGCATCAAAGCCCGTGTGGTCGGTTATGAACCGGGTCCGGTGATCACCCGCTTTGAGCTGGATCTGGCACCGGGCGTGAAAGCCTCGCGTATTTCCAACCTGTCCCGCGACCTGGCGCGTTCACTCTCGACTGTAGCGGTGCGTGTGGTGGAAGTTATCCCGGGCAAGCCGTATGTGGGGCTGGAACTGCCGAATGAAAAACGTCAGACCGTCTATCTGCGCGAAGTGCTGGACTGCGATGAATTCCGCGATACGCCATCACCGCTCTCTGTGGTGCTGGGGAAAGATATCTCCGGTCAGCCGGTGGTGGCGGATCTGGGTAAAATGCCGCACCTGCTGGTCGCCGGTACAACGGGCTCCGGTAAATCGGTCGGCGTAAACGCCATGATTATCAGCATCCTGTATAAAGCGAAACCGGAAGAAGTCCGCTTTATCATGATCGACCCGAAAATGCTGGAACTCTCTGTTTATGAAGGTATTCCGCACCTGCTGACCCAGGTGGTGACCGACATGAAAGACGCCGCCAATGCTCTCGGTTGGTGTGTGGCGGAAATGGAACGGCGCTATAAACTGATGTCTGCTCTCGGGGTGCGTAACCTCGCGGGCTATAACGAAAAAATCCTGATGGCGGAATCCATGGGACGGCCGATTCCGGATCCGTTCTGGAAACCGACAGACAGCATGGAAATGACGCATCCGGTTCTGAAAAAAGAGCCGTATATTGTGGTCATGGTGGACGAATTTGCTGACCTGATGATGACCGCCGGTAAAAAAGTGGAAGAACACATCGCCCGTCTGGCACAGAAAGCCCGTGCAGCGGGGATCCACCTCGTACTGGCGACACAGCGTCCGTCAGTGGATGTTATCACCGGTCTGATTAAAGCTAACATCCCGACCCGTATTGCCTTTACCGTATCCAGTAAGATTGACTCACGAACCATCCTCGACCAGGGCGGCGCGGAATCTCTGCTGGGTAACGGGGACATGCTCTATCTGCCGCAGGGTGCCAATGCGCCGCTGCGTGTTCACGGCGCGTTTGTCCGTGACCAGGAAGTGCATGATGTGGTGAATGACTGGAAAGCCCGTGGTCGTCCGGAATATATCGATAATATCACCCGTGGTGGCGATGACGGAGAAGGCGGCAGTTCTGTCAGCGGGGAAGATCTGGATCCGTTGTTCGATCAGGCGGTACAATTCGTCACAGAAAAACAGCGGGTCTCCATTTCCGGTGTTCAGCGTCAGTTCCGCATCGGTTATAACCGGGCGGCGCGGATCGTGGAAGAAATGGAAGAACAGGGCATTGTCAGTGAACCGGGCCATAACGGTAACCGCGAAGTACTGGCTCCGTCCTCAAATAACTTTTAATGACGCCGCTGCCTGCAAAGGCGGCGTCTGATTTATCCGAACGCATCATCAGGAATGCATACATGAAAAAGGTGTTTATCACAGCCTGCCTTCTGGCAGGTGTCGCAGTCAGTGCAGCACACGCAGATACCCGCAGTGACCTTCAGTCACGTCTGGGAAAAGTGAACAGTTTCCATGCGAATTTCGCACAGACCGTCACTGATGCTGACGGCGCACTGGTTCAGGAAGGAACAGGGGATTTATGGGTGAAACGCCCGAACCTGTTCAACTGGCAGATGAGCGCGCCGGATGAAAGTGTGCTGGTCTCTGACGGCAAAACACTGTGGTTCTATAACCCGTTTGTTGAGCAGGTTACTGCCACCTGGCTGAAAGATGCCACACAAAATACCCCGTTTATGCTGATCACGCGTAACGACCCGGCTGACTGGCAGCAGTACATGGTGAGCCAGCGAGGCGACAGCTTTGAGCTGAAACCGAAAACCAGCGACGGCAATCTGAAATTATTTACTATCACTGTAACTCCGGACGGTATTATTCAGCAGTTTGCCGCCGTTGAGCAGGATGGCCAGAAAAGCAGCTATCAGCTCAAAGGGCAGCAGAGTACTGATGTGAATATGAGCAAATTCACCTTTACACCGCCGAAGGGGGTTACGCTGGACGATCAGCGTCAATGAGGCGTCAGTGACTAACTTTTCTCTCGATTTTTCGCAAAACGATTACCAGCCTCTGGCCGCCAGAATGCGGCCGGGGACACTGGAACAGTATATCGGACAGACTCACCTGCTGGCAGAGGGCAAACCGCTGCCGCGGGCTATCCGCGCCGGACAGCTCCACTCCATGATTCTGTGGGGACCGCCGGGCACCGGGAAAACCACCCTGGCGGAAGTGATCGGCCACTATGCGGATGCGGATATCGAACGCCTGTCCGCTGTGACCTCCGGGGTAAAAGAGATCCGCGAAGCTATCGAGCGGGCGCGTCAGAACCGTAATCTGGGGCGCCGCACCATTCTGTTTGTGGATGAGGTACACCGCTTCAATAAAAGCCAGCAGGATGCATTTCTGCCGCATATTGAGGATGGTACAGTCACCTTTATCGGTGCCACCACCGAAAACCCGTCATTTGAACTCAACTCCGCACTGTTATCCCGCGCCCGTGTTTATCTGCTCAAATCCCTGTCACCGGAAGATATCGAAGCGGTTCTGATTCAGGCGCTGAATGATTCTGAGCGCGGACTGGGCGGACAAAATATCGTCCTGCCGGATGAGACCCGTAAACTGCTGGCCGAACTGGTCGCCGGTGATGCCCGCCGTTCGCTGAATGTGCTGGAAATGATGGCGGATATGGCCGAAACCGGTGCTGACGGCAAACGTGTTCTGACCACAGAACTGCTGAAGGAAGTCAGCGGGGAACGCAGCGCCCGCTTTGATAACAAAGGCGACCGCTACTACGACCTGATTTCCGCGCTGCACAAGTCAGTGCGCGGCTCGGCACCGGATGCCGCACTCTACTGGTATGCCCGGATTATCACCGCAGGCGGGGATCCGCTCTATGTGGCGCGTCGTCTGCTGGCGATTGCATCAGAAGATGTCGGTAATGCGGATCCGCGCGCCATGCAGGTCGCCATTTCAGCATGGGACTGCTTTACCCGTGTGGGACCGGCGGAAGGTGAGCGGGCGATTGCCCAGGCGATTGTTTATCTCGCCTGTGCACCGAAAAGTAACGCCGTTTACACCGCCTTCAAAGCGGCGATGCGTGACGCAAAAGAAGGGCGGGATTATGACGTGCCGGAGCATCTGCGCAACGCGCCGACCAAACTGATGAAAGAAATGGGGCTCGGCAAAGAGTACCGTTACGCCCATGACGAAACGAATGCGTATGCTGCCGGAGAAGTCTATTTTCCGCCTGAAATGCGTGATACCCGTTACTATTTTCCGGCAAACCGGGGCATGGAAGGAAAAATCGGCGAGAAACTCGCCTGGCTTGCTGAGCAGGATCAAAATAGCCCGATAAAACGCTACCGTTAATGCCGCTGTTGCGGTAAGGTGTGAAATGTAAGAATAGGTAAATGGCTTAAAACACTCAGAATGTTCATCCTGCATACAGTGCGGGTTTCCGGGCGGATTAAGACGTTTCACAGTTGCGTTAATAACAGCCGCACTGCCGGAAAGCAGGAAAACACTTTTCGCCGGTTGCATCTCCGTTACTGACACTCACGTTATAACAACAAGCACAGGAATAGCATGCTCGATCCAAATTTACTGCGTAATGAGCTGGACGCGGTTGCCGAAAAACTGGCTCGCAGGGGTTTTACCCTGGATGTGGACACGCTGCGCACTCTCGAAGAGCGCCGCAAGGTTTTACAAGTTGAAACTGAAACTCTGCAGGCTGAACGCAACTCCCGATCGAAGTCCATTGGTGAAGCGAAAGCCCGCGGTGAAGACATTGAAGCAGTGCGCCGTGAAGTGAACCTGTTAGGGGATAAACTGGATGCTGCCAAATCTGCGCTGGATGAAGTGCAGGCCGAGTTACGCACCATTGCTCTGAATATTCCTAACCTTCCGGCAGACGAAGTGCCGTTTGGTAAAGATGACAGCGATAACCCTGAAGTCAGCCGCTGGGGCACACCTAAGCAGTATGATTTCGAAGTGCGCGATCACGTTTCACTGGGCGAAATGACTGATGGCCTGGATTTCCCGGCTGCCGTCAAACTGACCGGTGCGCGTTTCGTCGTGATGAAAGGCCAGATTGCCCGCCTGCATCGCGCTATCGCACAGTTCATGCTGGATCTGCACACAGAACAGCACGGCTATCAGGAAATCTATGTACCGTATCTGGTTAACCACGATACGCTGTACGGTACCGGCCAGTTACCGAAATTTGCCGGTGACCTGTTCCATACCAAACCACTGGAAGAAGAAGCGGAAACCAGCAGCTATGCGCTGATCCCGACAGCCGAAGTGCCTGTCACCAACCTGGTCCGTGACGAAATTCTGGATGAAGCTGATCTGCCGCTGCGTATGACCGCTCATACACCGTGCTTCCGTTCCGAAGCGGGTTCGTATGGCCGTGATACCCGTGGTCTGATTCGTATGCACCAGTTTGACAAGGTTGAGCTGGTTCAGATTGTGCATCCGGAAAAATCCATGGAAGCTCTGGAAGAACTGACCGGCCACGCTGAGAAAGTATTACAGCTGCTGAACCTGCCATACCGTAAAGTGCTGCTGTGCACCGGCGATATGGGCTTCGGTTCCCGTAAAACCTATGACCTCGAAGTCTGGGTTCCGGCGCAGAACACCTACCGTGAAATCTCATCCTGCTCTAACTGCTGGGATTTCCAGGCGCGCCGTATGCAGGCTCGCTTCCGTGGTAAAGATGATAAAAAACCACAGCTGGTTCATACCCTGAACGGCTCCGGTCTGGCTGTCGGCCGTACCCTTGTGGCTATCATGGAAAACTATCAGCAGGCTGATGGTCGTATCGAAATTCCGGAAGTATTACGTCCGTATATGAAAGGTCTGACACATATCGGCTGATTGCCGGTCAGTTGTCACTGATCTGATAAAAATCCCGCCGGTGAAAATCTGCGGGATTTTTTATATCCCTGAACCATTACAGGGTATTAAACAGTTTTCTGGTAGCTTCAAAGCTTTCCCGGCGCAGTGACGGGATCTCATCACTCCACAGCGGGTTATGGGGTACCATAAAGCCATGACATTCCAGTGTATGGATCACTGTCCGCAAACCCTCAATATCGTTTGCCAGCAGCATTTGCGGTAATCCGTCCAGCGGCTCCGGCAGGAAAAAGGTGGCAGGGAAATTGGCCCCCATCTCAGAAAAAGGGTTAGTGGCATCCATACTGTGATGCACGACTTCTCTGCCTTCCCCGCGAAACAGAACTGCATTAATCTGTAGGATCAGCGCGGTGATTCTCGGGGTGTTATTACCAAAATGAGGATCTTCCCTCTCCAGTAATTCACGGCGGATAATCTCTTTTGTCGACCCGCGGCGCAGCAGATAAGGCCGTTTCTCCGCAAATGCGTCTGCGCTGACATCCGGGTTATGCGGAATATCCTGACTGCCGAAATCTTCCGTACGGGGAGCCACAATCATCAGGTCATAGTCAGCGGTCAGTGGTTTATTCAGCTGCGGGGAACAGAGAACACGTACCGGTGTATCATCTTTCTGCACATAGATAGCATATAAATCATTTTCAGCCGGTTTCGCGGTGAATAAATGCAGATGACCATGAGGCGACTTGCTTTCGAGTGTGATAAATCCGTTTTTATCCGGCTGATGGCGGGTAAGTAATCCCATATCAACCAGTTCGTTTATACGCGAACCGGTTATTTGCAGATTATCTGCGATAGCATGTCCATCCCGCAGGCATTCTGCGACTTTCCTGTTCATCAGTTCAGTCTTATGTTTCTGTCCGCACAGTTTACTGTAAAACTGATCAACCGGAATAAAGCCGGCCATCGGCCCCCAGTTGGCACTTTTCCCTTTGATATTAAAATTTTTGGTCGGGTAACCGGCACTGATAAGGCCGGTTGCGGTCGCCTCAACCGGACGGAAGCTGATCACCAGTTGCTGCTTTTCAGCTAATGCCTGAAGCGGGGCAAGATGCTCTGCAGCGATACCTGTCTGTGAAATGACGGTTTGCCGGTCTGTTATCAGCCCCGGGAATGCGGCTGTGGTATCGGAAGAAAGCGGGGGCGATGATATTTCCGGGGGACTGACAGAATCGGGTAAAGAAGGTGAGCCGGAGATCTTGTACATGTGTTGATTATCCATTGTTGCCAAAAGGTCAGGATAAAAAACTGGCAGGAAAAAAGTGTCAGAAAACAACCGGAAACAGTATAAATAAGATTACAGGCTGACTATATTTTCTGTTTAGGTTGCAGATTTAGTTATTTCCGGCTCTGCTAGGAGATGTATTTTATTGGTTTTTAAATCTTAAATTTTATTCTTCTTCGGTTTCAGACGCCGCCCGGTAAGTAAAACAAAAGATAAACGAACAGGGGGGATACAAATAAAAACAGCACACCGGGGTGTGCTGTCAGAAATAGCAGTGAGATAACTTAATACATCACTTTATGACCATAGCTTTCCAGGATGGATTTCACTTTTTCCATGGTCTCTTTTGACGGCGGCTTAACACCATCAAGTTTGTATTCTTCATTCATTGCCGTCCATTTATGCTTTCCTAACTCGTGGTAAGGCAGCAGTTCAATCTTCTCGATATTCTTCATATCTTTGGTGAAATCACCGAGAAGGTGGGCGGAATGCTCATCATCAGACCAGCCCGGCACGACAACATAGCGTACCCAGGTTTTCTGATTCCGTTCAGCGAGATAACGGGCGAACTGTAATGTGCGGTGATTGGATACGCCGACTAAATTCTGGTGGATGCTGTCATCGAGTTGTTTTAAATCCAGCATAACCAAATCGGTTACTTCCATCAGCTCGTCAATGACCGGGTCATAACGGCGGACAAAACCATTGGTATCCAGGCAGGTGTGAATACCTTCTTTTTTACACTCACGGAACCAGTCACGCACGAACTCAGCCTGCAGTATCGCTTCACCACCGGATGCTGTCACACCGCCGCCGGATGCATTCATAAAGTGGCGGTATGTGACCGCTTCTTTCATTAACTCGTCCACAGTGACTTCCTGACCGTCATGCAGATCCCATGTATCGCGGTTATGACAATACAGGCAACGCATCAGACAGCCCTGGAAAAAGACGATAAAACGAATGCCCGGGCCATCAACGGTCCCGCAGGATTCAAATGAGTGAATACGACCTAATACTGACATGACAGGATTACTCCAAAACTGACCAGTTATAATAAAGGCCCCGAAACAGAGGGGCCTTTTAGTTTATGTCATTTTAATAAGACAGCAAATGGTTACCGCACAAATTACATGGATTTTGTGAATGTACGGGTAATAACGTCTTTCTGCTGTTCTTTAGTCAGTGAGTTGAAACGAACTGCGTAGCCTGAAACACGGATAGTCAGCTGAGGATATTTCTCAGGATTTTCCATTGCTTCTAACAGCATTTCACGGTTCATTACGTTCACGTTCAGGTGCTGACCACCTTCGATGCTTGATTCGTGGTGGAAGTAACCATCCATCAGGCCTGCCAGGTTAGTACGACGAACATCGTCATCTTTACCTAATGCGTTTGGTACGATAGAGAAGGTGTAAGAAATACCATCTTTCGCGTAAGCAAACGGCAGTTTAGCAACGGAAGTCAGAGAGGCAACAGCACCTTTCTGGTCACGGCCGTGCATAGGGTTAGCACCTGGTCCGAACGGAGCGCCTGCGCGACGGCCGTCCGGAGTGTTACCGGTTTTCTTACCATACACAACGTTAGAAGTGATGGTCAGAATTGACTGTGTAGGAACCGCGTTACGGTACATGTGGTGTTTCTGAATTTTCTTCATGAAACGTTCAACGATGTCACATGCGATGTCATCAACACGGGAGTCGTTGTTACCGAACTGCGGATATTCGCCTTCGATTTTGAAGTCAACAGCCAGGCCGCTTTCGTCAATAATCGGGCTTACTTTCGCATATTTAATAGCAGACAGGGAGTCAGCTGCAACAGACAGACCTGCGATACCACATGCCATAGTACGATATACGTCACGGTCATGCAGAGCCATCAGAGCTGCTTCGTAGCTGTACTTGTCGTGCATATAGTGGATGCAGTTCAGTGCAGTCACATAGTTAGTTGCCAGCCAGTCCATGAATTCATCCAGACGAGCCATAACAACATCATAATCCAGAACATCTGTGTGAATTGGTTCGTGTTTAGGACCAACCTGGATTTTCAGTTTTTCGTCAACACCGCCGTTGATTGCATACAGCAGGGTTTTAGCCATGTTTGCACGGGCACCGAAGAACTGCATTTGTTTACCGACAACCATCGGGCTCACGCAGCATGCGATTGCGTAGTCATCGTTATCAAAGTCAGGACGCATCAGGTCATCGTTCTCATACTGTACAGAAGAGGTATCGATAGACACTTTAGCTGCATAACGTTTGAAGTTCAGAGGCAGTTTTTCAGACCACAGGATGGTCATGTTTGGTTCCGGTGAAGGACCCATGGTGTACAGGGTGTTCAGGAAACGGAAGCTGTTTTTGGTTACCAGAGTACGGCCGTCGGTACCCATACCTGCCAGTGATTCTGTTGCCCAGATTGGGTCACCGGAGAACAGTTCATCATACTCAGGGGTACGCAGGAAGCGGACCATACGCAGTTTCATGATCAGGTGGTCAACGATTTCCTGAGCTTCAACTTCGGTGATTTTACCTTGTTCCAGGTCACGCTGAATGTAAACGTCCAGGAATGTGGAAACACGGCCGAAGGACATTGCAGCACCATTCTGAGACTTAACAGCAGCCAGGTAGCCGAAGTAAGTCCACTGTGCAGCTTCCTGAGCGTTAGCAGCAGGACGGGAGATATCCAGACCGTATTTGGCAGCCATTTCTTTCATCTGGCCTAATGCACGGTGCTGTTCTGCGATTTCTTCACGCAGCTGGATAGTTTCACGCAGATCTTCGCCGCTTTCTAATTTAGCCTGCAGAGAAGTGAACTGTGCGAATTTGTCTTTCATCAGGAAGTCGATACCGTACAGTGCAACACGACGGTAGTCACCGATGATACGACCACGGCCGTATGCGTCAGGCAGACCGGTCAGAACACCGGATTTACGGCAGCGGATGATGTCCGGAGTATAAACGTCGAACACACCCTGGTTGTGCGTTTTACGGTATTCGGTGAAGATTTTTTCGATTTCCGGGTTCATTTCGCGGCCGTAGGCTTTGCATGAACCTTCGATCATACGGATACCACCGAACGGCAGCATTGCACGTTTCAGAGGTTTTTCAGTCTGCAGACCAACGACTTTTTCTAAAGACTGGTCGATGTAACCGGCATCGTGAGAAGTGATAGTAGACGGCAGATCAGTGTCAAAATCGATAGGAGCGTGGGTACTGTTTTCGATTTTGATGCCTTCCATAACTTTCGCCCACAGAGCAGTTGTTGCCTCTGTAGCGCCCGCTAAGAAAGACTCATCGCCTTCATATGGGGTGTAGTTTTTCTGGATAAAGTCACGGACGTTAACTTCCTGTGACCAGTCACCCAGATTAAAGCCTTGCCATGCTGAAGCGAATTTTTCATTTAATTCTGACATGATACTTTACCTTTTAACAATGGAACTTAGAAATTCAGTCGTGATAAACAGAGATTAATGCTTCTGGTCACCGCGTAAATGAATCAGCCAATAAGTCAGACCTACTAAAACTGCACCACCAATAATGTTGCCGATGGTGACCGGAATCAGGTTGTTAATCACGAAATCAGAAACTGTCAGGGACGGAAACTGTTCAGGCGACGAACCAACCATAGTCCAGAATTCAGAAGGTGCAAAATTTTTAATCGCAATCCCCATCGGGATCATAAACATATTGGCGATACTGTGCTCAAATCCGCTGGCAACAAACATACCGATAGGTAAGACTAAAGCTAAAAGTTTATCGGTCAGACTACGGCCTGCGTAGCTCATCCATACCGCCAGACAAACCATTAAGTTTGCCAGAATCCCGAGACAGACGGCTTCAATAAAGGTGTGATGAAGCTTATGATCCGCTGTTTGCAGGATATTTAATCCCCACAGCCCGTCGGCTGCCATATACTGTCCGGCGTACCAGATGAGGGCGACAAAGAAGAGGGCGCCGACCAGGTTACCGAAATACACGCGGGTCCAGTTTGCAAACATCTGTCCCCAGGTGATACGCCCGGTGGCTTTTGCCACGCTGGTTAATACGGTGGAGGTGAATAAGTCAGCCCCGCAAACCACAACCAGCATCAGACCGAGCGAGAAACATAAACCACCGATAAGTTTAGCGATACCAAAAGGCACTATGCCTGCGGTACCGGTGGTGGCTGTAATATAAAAGACAAAACCTACTGAGATGAATATTCCTGCCATAAATGCAGATAAGTATGTGATGTGAGGGGCTTTCGTTGCTTTATAGACACCCACATCGTCTGCAACATGTGCCATATCGGCAGGAGATAATAAATTAAAAAGTGCGTCAGTTTTCATAATGCTAACTGTCTCTTGATTCCAAATAATTATAGCACGCAATGATAGTAACAAAGGGTGAAAAAATTAAACTTGATGTGGATCATAAAGGCGTTCAAGAGAATCGTCAAATACCCTGAAAAAAGTTGAAAAATCAATGTAAGTTTATGTATATAAAGGAAAAACAATTTTTTAAAAATTGTAATATATTTTTATTTTTTGTTTTTTATTTAATTAAAGTAAAAAATCAGGTTAACTTGTCGTTTTTGTGTTACTTAAAACGAACAAATTAACCTAATATTTACGTTTATTGCTATTTACGACGATTAAATCGCATTTTTATCGTTTAGCCAAAAATGCGCTTTTGCTTTTTGCAGCTTTTCATAAGCAGCCAGCAGTGCCTGATGCGCAGGAAATGCCGTTAAATTATTATCTGATGCACATAACCCGAAGAAACAGTTTTTGCCGTTCAGGGCATCCAGCGCCGCATTCAGGGTTTCCTGACCATACATACGGGCAAACGCCGGCAGGTATTGTTCTGTGTCCCGCTCCGGCTCCTGCGTTAACAGCAGCAGGGTATGCAGACAGCGGTAATAGTTTGCCCGTGCGGCACTGAGAACACTGGCGTTGAAGTCCTGTGTCCACTCCACCCAGGCCAGCGCCTGATCGGTATCACCACCGGCCAGTGCCAGCATGGATTTCAGCTCACCGATGCGCAGGGTGGACCAGCCGTTATCTTTACCGGCGGCAATGCCCAGCAATTCACGGACACGGGTGAAATCGTCATGGCCTTCTTCATCCAGCTGTGCCAGCAGAGAGAGATAATCTTCCTGACGGTAACGGCTTTCCGGCAGCGCGAGAATGGTTTCACGCAGATGAATACCCATGGCGTTATTGGCCATATGCAAATCTTCTACCGGATAGATATCTGACATGCCCGGCACCAGGATACGGCAGGCATACACACCGAGATGCTCATAATCGGCAATATACACTTCGTGGCCGGATGCCGCGAACTGTGCCATCAGTATGGTGAATTCTTCTTCGGTGGTGCCGCGGAACTGCCAGTCAGCGAAATCATAATCCGCATCCTGTTTAAACAGATCCCAGCTGATCAGGCCGCTTGAATCAATAAAGTGAGTTTCCAGGTTGGTCTGATCCGCCACTTCCTCGTCATCAAAGGTCGGTGCAGTGAAAACATCGAGGTCTTTCAGGCTGCGTCCCTGTAACAGCTCAGTGACAGTCCGCTCCAGTGCAACACCGAAATCAGGATGAGCGCCGAAAGAGGCAAAACAGGTACCGTTGGCCGGGTTAAACAGCACCACACAGATAACCGGATACTGACCGCCGAGAGAGGCATCAAAACAGAAGATCGGGAAACCTTCGCTTTCCAGGGTGCGGATTGACTCAGTGACCTGCGGATAACGCGCCAGCACCTCTTCCGGGATCGCCGGTAAGCTGATGCGCTCAGCAATAATGCGGTTTTTCACATAACGTTCAAAGACTTCCGATAATCCCTGCACGCGGGCTTCATTGCGGGTGTTCCCGGCGGACATGCCGTTGGACACATACAGGTTGGCGACGATATTCATCGGAATATATACCGTTTTGCCGTCAGACTGGCGGGTAAACGGCAGGGCGCAGATACCGCGCTCCTCATTGGAGGATTGCAGGTCAATCAGCTGGCTGCCCTGCAAATCATTTTCCGGATCATAATAATCGCGCAGATACTGATCGAGAATACCGTCCGGCAGTGAGTCATCCTCTGTCAGCGGGAACCATTTCTCATCCGGATAGTGAACAAACTCCCCGTTGGCAATGGTTTCGCCCAGCCAGAAATCAGCAAAAAAGTAGTTGGTGGACAGACGCTCAAAATACTCGCCCAGGGCGGAGGCCAGCGCGGCTTTTTTAGTGGCCCCTTTGCCGTTGGTAAAGCAGAGCGGGCAGTCAGTATCACGGATATGCACGGACCAGACGTTCGGCACCGGGTTGAGCCACGAGGCTTCTTCTATATTGAAACCCAGTTGCTGCAGTTTCTGCTGAAAACGGCTGATGGAATCTTCGAGAGCGGCATCTTTGCCGGGAATAAAAGTATGTGTTTGCGTCATGGGATCCACAATTGCTGTAACGGCCCGCTGCACGCGGACTCAGGAATACCGGGGAAGAAAGGCGCACATAATACGGATTTTTCGTGTCAGCGGCTACCTTTGTGAATGTAAAGTTACCACCGGGTTATTCCGCTGTATTTCCGCCGTCTGTCATGAATCCCCGGAAATACATTATATAATATCCCAATCTGATAGTCAGAGGCAGTCAGATATTCTGCCGGGCGACAAAAAGGGTTTACCGCCCATCATGCAATAAGCGTTGCAGCGAAGGGTGGGGAGTGATAAAACCGACAGACAGGGCGTATTCATATGATGGATATACAGAGCATTAATTTACAGATAGGGTGAGGTCAATGAGTCAGGTATATAACTTTAGTGCCGGTCCGGCTATGCTGCCGGTAGAAGTGCTGCGCCGTGCTGAGCAGGAACTGTGCAACTGGCGCGGGCTCGGCACCTCAGTCATGGAAATCAGTCACCGCAGTAAAGAGTTTATGTCGGTGGCAAAGGAAGCGGAAAATAATCTGCGTCAGATCCTCGCGGTGCCGGATAACTATAAAGTGCTGTTCTGTCACGGCGGCGCACGCGGACATTTTGCCGCACTGCCGATGAACCTGCTGGGCGAGAAAACCAAAGCGGATTATGTGGTGGGCGGATACTGGGCGGAATGTGCGGCAGAAGAAGCAAAAAAATATTGCACACCGAACATTATTAATGTCAGAACCGAATCGGAAGACGGTATCGGCGTGAAACCGATGAGCGAATGGCAGCTCAGTGATGATGCAGCCTATGTTCACTACTGCCCGAATGAAACCATTGATGGTATTGCCATTCATGAAGAGCCGGATTTCGGCGATAAAATCGTGATTGCAGATTACTCGTCTGCCATCCTGTCCAAACCACTGGATGTCAGCCGTTTCGGGGTGATTTATGCGGGCGCGCAGAAAAATATCGGCCCGGCCGGGCTGACCCTGGTGATTATCCGTGAGGATCTGCTGGGCAAAGCGCGCAGAGAAACCCCGTCCATCCTCGACTATACCGTACTGAGTGAATGTGACTCTATGTTCAACACCCCGCCGACCTTTGCCTGGTATCTCTCCGGTATGGTCTTTAAGTGGCTGATTGAACAAGGTGGTTTACAGGAAATCGCCCGGATCAACTATGATAAAGCACAACTGCTTTACTCTGCGGTGGATCACAGTGATTTCTATATTAACCGTGTGGCGGCGGCCAACCGTTCCCTGATGAACGTGCCGTTCCAGATGTCTGACCCGTCACTGGACAGCAAATTCCTCGCCGAAGCACAGGCACAGGGACTGGTTTCCCTGAAAGGGCACAAAGTTGCCGGCGGGATGCGCGCCTCCATTTATAATGCGATGCCGTATGAAGGCGTGCGCGCACTGGCCGAATTTATGGCGGAGTTTGAAAGCCGCCACAGCTGATTTTTTGCAGACATTTTTCCGGGACCGGGTAAGCATCCGGCCCCGTTTTTCGTTTTTATGTTTACACACCGGAGAATAACTTCGTATGGATTCCCTGACGTTACAACCGATCGCCCGCATTAACGGGACGATTAACCTGCCCGGCTCCAAGAGTGTCTCCAACCGGGCACTGCTGCTGGCGGCACAGGCTGCGGGCACAACACGCCTTATCAACCTGCTCGACAGCGATGATATCCGCCATATGCTCAGCGCACTGCGGGAACTGGGGATCCGTTATCAGCTTTCTGACGACAAAACCGAATGTATTGTGGAAGGTCAGGGCAAACCGATCAGCGGATTTAAAGGTATTGAGCTGTTCCTCGGTAATGCCGGAACGGCGATGCGCCCGCTGACTGCGGCACTGTGTCTCGGGGATAATGACATTACCCTGACCGGCGAACCGCGTATGAAAGAGCGCCCGATTGGTCATCTGACCGATGCACTGCGCCAGGGCGGCGCACAGATTGATTTCCCGGAAAATGACGGTTATCCGCCGTTGCGGATCCGCGGTGGCTTTACCGGCGGGCGTATCAGTGTGGATGGTTCCGTATCCAGCCAGTTTCTGACCGCGCTGCTGATGGCAGCACCACCGGCGGAGAATGACACAGAAATCACTATCAGCGGTGAACTGGTGTCCAAACCGTATATTGATATCACGCTGGCGATGATGTCCTCTTTTGGCATTACGGTGGTGAATGAAGATTACCGGCGTTTCCTGATCAAAGGAAAACAGCAGTATCAGTCCCCGGGAGAATACCTGGTGGAAGGGGATGCTTCATCTGCCTCCTATTTCCTCGCGGCGGCAGCCATTAAAGGCGGCACCGTGCGGGTTACCGGCATCGGGCGTAACAGTCTGCAGGGCGACACACAATTTGCCGCTGTGCTGGAAAAAATGGGTGCGAAAGTGACGTTTGCGGACACGTATATTGAATGCACCCGCGATACCCTGCACGGCATCGATATGGACATGAACGCCATCCCGGATGCGGCGATGACGATTGCCACCACCGCGCTGTTCGCCGAAGGGACAACCACTATCCGCAATATCTATAACTGGCGGGTGAAAGAGACAGACCGTCTCAGCGCAATGGCAGCTGAACTGCGTAAAGTCGGCGCACTGGTGGAAGAGGGGCATGATTACATTCAGGTCACCCCGCCGGCAAAACTGCAGCATGCGGAAATTGAAACCTATAACGATCACCGTATCGCCATGTGTTTCTCGCTGGTGGCACTGTCAGATACCCCGGTCACGATCCTCGATCCGGGCTGTACGGCAAAAACCTTCCCCGGCTACTTCAGTGAGCTGGCGGCACTGTCAGAATAAAAAAACGCCGTTCTGCGTGCAGGGCGTTTCCTCTGCTGTCACAGATGCGTATAATACGGGCATCTTTTTTCAGGCGGCCGTTGTGACGGCCGCCGGACTGCGACAGGAGAGCGCGCATGGCAGTATATGTTCCGGTCATTACCATTGACGGCCCGAGCGGCGCGGGCAAAGGTACCCTTTGTCACGCACTGGCAAACGAAATGGGATGGCATTTACTGGACTCCGGCGCAATTTACCGCGTTCTGGCACTGGCGGCACTGCATCATCATGTGGATATCACTTCGGAAGATGCACTGGTTCCGCTGGCGGCTAATCTGGATGTGAAATTCCTGGCAAAAGACACCGGTCCTGAGACAATTCTGGAAGGTGAGGATGTCAGCCGGGCTATCCGTCAGGAAGAAGTGGGTATGACAGCCTCGCAAATCGCGGCGTTCCCGCGTGTCCGTGAAGCTCTGCTGCGCCGTCAGCGCGCATTCCGTGTGGCGCCGGGCCTGATTGCCGACGGCCGCGACATGGGCACGGTAGTATTCCCGGATGCCCCGGTGAAAATTTTCCTCGACGCGAGTGCGCAGGAGCGCGCCCACCGCCGGATGAAGCAGTTGCAGGACAAAGGCTTTAGTGTTAATTTTGACCGCCTTCTTGCTGAGATAGAAGAGCGTGATTTCCGCGACCGCAACCGTGCGGTTGCCCCGCTGGTGGCTGCCGGCGATGCGCTGATTCTGGACTCAACAACCATGTCAATTGACGACGTTATTGCCGAAGCCCTTCGTTATACGAAGGAAAAACTGGCAGAAACGGCGGAATGATAAACAAAATTTGCGGAAAATCTGACTGAAAACGTGTTTTTTAGTAGGTTTCTGTATTCGTTTTTGTTTATAATGTTAAGTTGAAGTTTTTTACCGGCAGAGAACAAGGCAAAGAAGCAGTTTTCTGCCACCCCTTTGTGACAAGGAATGTTGCAAGGTATGTGAAACAACCCCATTCGGCCGGATGCTAAATGGACGTTAATACTTAAACACTTGAAGATCAAACATGACTGAATCTTTTGCTCAACTCTTTGAAGAATCCCTGCAGGCTATCGAAACCCGTCCGGGCGCTATCGTCCGTGGTACTGTTGTCGCTATCGATAAAGACGTAGTTCTGGTTGACGCAGGTCTGAAATCAGAATCTGCTATCCCGGTAGAACAGTTCAAAAATGCTCAGGGCGAGCTGGAAATCCAGGTTGGCGACGAAGTTGATGTTGCTCTGGACGCAGTAGAAGACGGTTTCGGTGAAACTGTTCTGTCCCGCGAGAAAGCAAAACGCCACGAAGCATGGCTGATGCTGGAAAAAGCATACGAAGAAGCTGAGACTGTTACCGGTGTTATCAACGGTAAAGTTAAAGGCGGTTTCACTGTCGAACTGAACGGCATCCGTGCGTTCCTGCCGGGTTCACTGGTTGACGTGCGTCCTGTTCGTGACACCACGCATCTGGAAGGCAAAGAGCTTGAGTTCAAAGTAATCAAGCTGGATCAGAAACGCAACAACGTGGTTGTTTCCCGTCGTGCAGTTATCGAGTCAGAAAACAGCGCAGAGCGCGATCAGCTGCTGGAAAACCTGCAGGAAGGCATGGAAGTTAAAGGTATCGTTAAGAACCTCACTGACTACGGTGCATTCGTTGATCTGGGCGGCGTTGATGGTCTGCTGCATATCACTGATATGGCGTGGAAACGTGTTAAACACCCAAGCGAAATCGTGAATGTCGGCGACGAAATCACTGTTAAAGTGCTGAAATTCGACCGCGAACGTACCCGCGTATCTCTGGGCCTGAAACAGCTGGGCGAAGATCCTTGGGTCGCAATCGCTAAGCGTTACCCTGAGAACACCCGTCTGACCGGTCGCGTGACCAACCTGACTGACTACGGCTGCTTCGTTGAAATCGAAGAAGGCGTTGAAGGCCTGGTACACGTTTCTGAAATGGACTGGACCAACAAAAACATCCACCCATCTAAAGTTGTTAACGTGGGCGACGTTGTTGAAGTTATGGTTCTGGACATCGACGAAGAACGTCGTCGTATCTCCCTGGGCCTGAAGCAGTGCAAATCTAACCCATGGCAGCAGTTCGCGGAAACTCACAACAAAGGTGACCGCGTTGAAGGTAAAATCAAGTCAATCACTGACTTCGGTATCTTCATTGGTTTAGATGGCGGCATCGATGGTCTGGTTCACCTGTCTGACATCTCCTGGAACGTTGCAGGCGAAGAAGCAGTACGTGAATACAAAAAAGGCGACGAAATCGCAGCTGTTGTTCTGCAGGTTGATGCAGAGCGCGAGCGTATCTCTCTGGGCGTTAAGCAGTTAGCTGAAGATCCGTTCAACAACTACACCGCTGTTACCAAGAAAGGTGCTATCGTCACCGGTAAAGTAACTGCAGTAGACGCTAAAGGCGCAACTGTTGAGCTGATGGATGGCGTTGAAGGTTACCTGCGTGCATCAGAAGCTTCACGCGATCGCGTTGAAGATGCTACTCTGGTTCTGAGCGTTGGTGATGAAGTTGAAGCTAAATACACTGGTGTTGATCGTAAAAACCGTGTAATCAACCTGTCTGTACGTGCAAAAGACGAAGCGGATGAAAAAGACGCTATCGCTACTGTGAACAAGCAGGAAGAAGCTGGCTTCTCTAACAACGCAATGGCAGAAGCTTTCAAAGCAGCTAAAGGCGAGTAATTAAGCAGCAGCAGGCCGCGCAAGCGGTCTGCTTTTATGATAATCAGGGTAGTCCAGGAGGTTATATGACCAAATCTGAACTGATTGAGAAGCTGGCAGGCCAACAATCTCATCTTCCGGCTAAAGTTGTTGAAGAAGCAGTAAAAGAGATCCTTGAGCATATGGCAAATACGCTTGCTGACGGCGAACGTATTGAAATCCGTGGATTCGGCAGTTTTTCTCTGCACTACCGTGCACCGCGGGTAGGTCGTAACCCGAAAACCGGCGAACAGGTGGAACTGGAAGGTAAACACGTTCCTCACTTCAAACCGGGCAAAGAGTTACGCGACCGCGCAAATATCTATGCTTGATTATTGACAGAGATAATAAAAATGACGCCACCGGCGTCATTTTTTTTGCAGCAAACATTAAATTATCATTATTATGAAAATGTTAATATTGTATTAATAAATTATGGTTGTGTAAGGTTCTGGTGTTGGCAAGTTGAATTCGTTTATTAATAATAGGTTACCGGTGACATCATATTCAGTTCGCCATAAAATACTATTGGAAATTAGACAGTGTTTATAATTAAGCAAATAATTGTGAGTTAACTCGCATAAAATAATTGATTACTTGTATGCCTGAAATATAAATTCGTGACGACACGCATTTTTCTATTATCGTAATAACACGTGATACCCGTCATAACATAATACCGGCCTGTTTACCTTCCAGGTGAGTAATATGTCTGTTATGGCTGTGATGAAATATCTGTTTCCCCGTCCGTTGCCGCTCTGGCACGCTGCGGCTGCTGTTGTGACCGGGCATATGCCGCTGTTGCTGATTCCGCGGTTGTTGTTACCGGCAGAAAGCCTGCTGTTATTCACTGGTATTTGTTTGCTTTTTCTTATCCGCACCAGGCTGAGTTTTTTTATCCGCATTGTTGCCGGTACTTTTCTGGCAGTAAATATTCATATCGGTAATACATTATCACTCTTTTCCGCTGAACTACCCGATAATATCGATATTATGATCCATGATGTCATGATTAACTCATCTGACTATTATTCCGTCAGAGGGCGGATTATTAATATAAATAATAAAATGTATGATGATACTGTTTTTATTAATATAAAAATAAAAGGTTCATTTAAACCGGCATGTTCCGGTGAAGTCTGGCGTATATTTCGTCCTGTACTGAGGCCGGTACACGGTCAGTTAAATGAAGGACAGTCAAACCGGCAGCAATATTTACTGTCAGAGCGGGTTTTGTTTTCTCTGACGCCGGGACGCAGTGAAAAACTATCTTCAGACTGCAATCAGCGTCAGAAAATGATTGCGACATACCTTCCCGCAATGGATAACCTGCCGCATAACGGACTGATGGCGGCGCTGTTATTTGGCGAGCGGCGCGGCATCACTGCAGAGCAGCGCAGACTGGTGCAGGAAACCGGAGTGGCGCATGTGGTGGCTATTTCCGGGCTGCATATCGGGCTGGCGGCGTTATGGGGCTGGTGGGCCGGGCGGTTATTGTTGCTGCTGTTACCGCTGCGTATGGTGGCACCTGTTATTCCGTCTGTGTTGTCAGTTTGTGCCGCTGTTGCCTATGTCTGGCTGGCCGGGTTTGCGGTTCCGGCCTGCCGGGCATTGTCTGCGCTGCTGTTGTGGCATCTGCTGCGCTGGCGGCATTACCATCTGCCGGCGTATCAGTTTGTTGTGATCAGTGCCGCTCTGTTGCTGCTGGCGGATCCGCTGACAATTTTATCCGCCGGATTCTGGCTGTCTTATACTGCGGTTACCGCATTGCTGTTCTGGCATCACACCGGCGTTTTCTCCCGCAGTAATGTATTCATCCCGCTGACACCTTTTGCCCGCCTGTGGCGCAATATCAGGCTGTTCCTCTCTTATCAGTGCGGATTATTTTTCCTGCTGTTACCGGTTCAGGGCTATTTCTTTGGTGGCGTGAATATTCTGTCGTTTCTGAGTAATCTGTGGGTGGTACCGGTGATCTCCTTTCTGACGGTGCCGCTGCTGTTTGCCGGGTTATTGATCGGGCCCGCACTGCCGCTGGCGGATTTCTCTCTGGCGCTGGCATTATGGCCGCTGCCGTTTCTGGCACAAGGGTGGATGGTTACCGGACACATCGCTCTGATATGGATACCACTGATGTGGGCGGCTGTTTATATCATCAGGCTGGATATGTGGCGGCAGCACCCGTTGCTGCTGCCGGGGATGGTGTTCAGTTGCTGTCTGTATCTGCGGAAAACTCCGCTGCCTGAATGGTCGGTTACCGTACTGGATATCGGGCACGGGCTGGCGGCGGTGGTGATAAAAGACGGCAGGGCAGTCGTGTATGATACCGGCAACCGCTTCGGGACACGGGATGACGGGCTGCGTACCGTATTGCCTTATCTGCGTTATCACCGCCTGACCCCGGACTGGATTATGATCAGCCATGACCACCGTGACCACACCGGGGGACTGGGCTCTCTGCGCAGTGCTTATCCTGCCGCTGTGGTCAAAGGCAATATTCCGCAGGCCGATACACCCTGCCGCCGCGGGGAGCGCTGGCTGTGGCAGTCATTGTATTTTGAGGTGTTATGGCCGGACGAAAAATATCAGCTGAGCAAAAATGACGGCTCCTGTGTTATCCGCATCAGTGACGGTAAACATCAGGTTTTGCTGACCGGGGATATCGAAAAACAGGCAGAAAAACAGCTGATTAAGTATAAAAATGAACTCTCCGCCACAGTACTGCAAGTTCCGCACCATGGCAGCAAAACCTCCTCATCAGAATTTTTTATTCGTGCGGTAAATCCCGCTTTCGCACTGGTTTCTGTTGCGCGCTATAGCCCGTGGCGTCTGCCTTCTGATAAAGTACGCCGTCGCTATCACAATCTCGGCGTGCAGTGGCATGATACTGCGCACAGTGGCCAGATTTCTGTGTCCTTTTTTGCTGATGAGGTATCCGTCACGACTTACCGTACCCATCTCTCCGCCCGCTGGTTCAGCGCATGGTTTGGAGATCAGCCGGTAAACGGGTAATATAGGCAGCTAATTTTTAGTATTGGTAAACGCAATAATGAAAGATATTGATATTTCAACCCGGCAAACATTCCGCCGGTTATGGCCGACAATCGCACCGTTTAAAACAGGTATCATCGTGGCGGCTATTGCGTTAGTCATCAATGCGGGCGGCGATGCATTTATGCTGTCGCTGCTGAAACCGCTGCTTGATGAAGGTTTCGGCACTGCCGACAATGATTTTCTCCGTATCATGCCGCTGATTATCCTGGGGCTGATGCTGTTACGCGGTATCTCCAGTTTTGTTTCAGGCTACTGCCTCTCCTGGGTGTCCGGCAAAGTGGTTATGACCATGCGCCGTAACCTGTTCCGGCATATGATGGGCATGCCGGTTTCCTTCTTTGATCAGCAATCCACCGGGACACTGCTTTCCCGTATCACCTATGATTCCGAACAGGTGGCTTCGTCTTCTTCCGGTGCACTGGTAACGGTCGTCCGTGAAGGCGCCTATATTATTGCGCTGTTCGGGCTGATGTTTTACAACAGCTGGCAGCTGTCGCTGATTCTGATCGTTATTGCGCCGATTGTGGCTTTTGTTATCCGTAAAGTCTCTGTCCGCTTCCGTGAAATCAGTAAAAACATGCAGAGCGGCATGGGACAGGTCAGCGCCAGTGCTGAACAGATGCTGAAAGGGCATAAAGAAGTGCTGATTTTCGGTGGTCAGAAAGTGGAAAATGATCGTTTCGATAAAGTCAGCAACCATATGCGCCGCCAGGGTATGAAACTGGTTACCGCATCATCTATTGCCGACCCGATTATTCAGATCATTGCCTCCTTTGCGCTGGCATTTGTGCTGTTTGCCGCCAGTTTCCCTGAAATTAAAGAAGCGCTGAGTGCCGGTTCCATTACGGTTGTCTTCTCCTCCATGATTGCCCTGATGCGCCCGCTGAAATCCCTGACCAACGTGAACGCTCAGTTCCAGCGCGGGATGGCGGCTTGTCAGACACTGTTTGTTCTGCTTGATATGGAGCAGGAAAAAGACACCGGCACCAAAGTGCTGAAAGATGCCAAAGGCGATGTGGCGTTTGAGAATGTGACTTTCCGTTATCAGGGGAAAGAGAACCCGGCGCTGAAAAATGTGTCATTCACTATTCCGTCAGGCAAAACGGTGGCGCTGGTCGGGCGCTCCGGCTCCGGGAAATCCACCATTGCCAATCTGATCACCCGTTTCTATGAAATTGAAAGCGGACATATTACGATCGACGGCAATGATATCCGCGATTACACGCTGGCATCACTGCGCAGTCAGGTGGCGCTGGTGTCGCAGAATGTTCACCTCTTCAATGATACGGTCGCGAATAATATCGCTTATGCCACAGAAGGTAAGTACACCCGCGAGCAGATTGAAAAAGCCGCTGAAATGGCTTATGCCATGGACTTTATCAATAAGATGGAGAAGGGGCTGGATACCGAAATCGGTGAGAACGGTGTTCTGCTTTCCGGTGGTCAGCGCCAGCGTATTGCAATTGCCCGTGCATTGCTGCGTGACGCACCGATCCTTATCCTCGACGAAGCAACCTCGGCACTGGATACTGAATCTGAGCGTGCGATTCAGGCCGCGCTCGATGAGTTACAGAAAAACCGTACCTGTCTGGTGATCGCTCACCGCTTATCCACCATTGAGAAAGCGGATGAAATCCTCGTGGTGCAGGACGGCGAAGTGCAGGAGCGCGGTACGCATGATGAACTGGTGAAACAGCCGGGTATCTATGCACAGCTCTATAACATGCAGTTTGGTCACTAAGCGGCACTGCTGATGATCGATAAGATTTGGTCCGGCCGCTCAAAGCTTTACTGGCTGCTTCTGCCGTTCTCGTTTTTGTACGGGGCGGTGAGCGGTCTGCGGCGTCTGCTGTTCCGCTGCGGACTGAAAAAATCCCGCCGTATGCCGGTACCGGTGGTGGTGGTCGGTAACCTGACTGCCGGCGGTAACGGCAAAACACCGGTGGTTATCTGGTTGACAGAGCAACTGCTGGCCCGCGGCTACCGTCCCGGGGTGGTTTCCCGCGGGTACGGCGGTAAATCGGATCATTATCCGCTGCTTATCACGAAAGACACGACGACAGCACAGGCCGGTGATGAGCCGGTGCTGATTGCCCGCCGTACCGGTGTGCCGGTTGCGGTCGCGCCAGACCGTGCCGCAGCGGTAGAAGCTATTTTGCAGCATGCACCGGTGGATGTGATCATCACCGATGATGGTTTGCAGCATTACGCACTACAGCGCGATATGGAAATCGTGGTGATTGACGGCGAACGCCGTTTCGGTAACGGCTGGTGGCTGCCTGCCGGGCCGATGCGGGAACGGGCAGGGCGTCTGAAACAGGTGGATGCGGTGATTGTCAACGGTGGTACCGCACAACCCGGGGAAACCGCTATGCAACTGGTGCCGGGAGAGGCTGTTAACCTGGCTGACGGCACCCGTAAACCGGCGGCTGAAATCGGTGAGTGTGTGGCGATGGCCGGTATCGGGCACCCGCCGCGTTTTTTTGCCACGCTGAACTCCCTCGGCGTGACACCGGCACAGTGTATTGCGTTTCCGGATCACCAGTCTTACAGCCCTGAACAGCTTTCCGCACTGATAAAACCCGGTCAGTCACTCCTGATGACAGAGAAGGATGCAGTGAAATGTTTTGCCTTTTCTGCAACTGACTGGTGGTATTTACCGGTCAGTGCCGCCATTCCCGCAAAATCCGCCGATTTAATTCTGGATAAAGTCATATCTCACATAAAAAATGCATAAAGGGACTTGCGCTTTTTATCTGAATATGGCTTAATCAAAAAGTTGTATTTCTGTGATGTATTTCATATCTCACTGTGCAACCAATCCGCGTGTCAACACATATTCTGATCCCGCTGTCATAATTTTTTCACACCACCTTGTTAATCTTGTGGTGCGGATGACCGGATCCCGCGGATAAACGGTATGTTTTGCAGCAGGTGTCTGACCGGCTGCAAATCAGAATAAAAAATAATAACTATAATGTTTTGCTCATTACCGGGTGGCTGTTCGCAAAGAGAGCACCCGTGTTGCCCGGCCGGAGCAGACATAACCAGCGATGGGGTGTATACCATTCCTGGTGATATAAAAGGAGTTAATACTATGTCTAAACAATTACAACTTGGCCGCGTTAAATGGTATGACGCGAAAGAAGGTTACGGTTTCATCTCCCCGGTTAACGGCGGCGATGATATCTGGGTAACCCGTAACGGGATCGCCAATTCCCGTAACAAATTACTGTGCGAAGGGCAGGAAGTGGAATTCTCACTGACCCGCGGCAGTTATGGTATTGCAGCGAACGATGTGATCGCGCTGTAATATGGGTAAAAACGCGATTATCTCAGTGATATCGCAACAACAGAGTTAACGGTGAGACCGGGCTTATGTTATTCTGAGCCAACGTTTTTATCTCATTGGGGGACGTATGGATCACCGTTTACTCGAAATCGTGGCCTGCCCTGTTTGCCACGGCAAACTCAGCTACGACAAGCAAAATCTCGAACTCATCTGCAAAGGCTGCCGTCTGGCCTATCCCGTCCGCGACGATATCCCTGTCTTATTAGAGAATGAAGCCCGCGAATTGCCGGTCTCAGAAGGATAATCTCCATGTTTACAGTTATCATTCCTGCGCGTTATGCCTCCACGCGTCTGCCCGGTAAACCGCTGGCGGATATCTGCGGCAAGCCGATGATTGTCCGTGTGATGGAGCAGGCAAAACGTTCCGGTGCCGCGAGAGTCATTGTCGCTACTGACACACAGGCGGTATTTGATGCCGTGATTGCAGAGGGCGGCGAAGCCTGTATGACGCGCGAAGATCATCAGTCCGGGACCGAGCGCCTGGCGGAAGTGATTGATCACTACCGGTTTGCTGATGATGAGATTATCGTGAATGTTCAGGGGGATGAGCCATTAATCCCTGACAGTATTATTGCGCAGGTTGCTGAAAATCTGGCAGCCAGCGAAGCCGGTATGGCCACCCTGGCGGTAAAAATCACCTCAGCGGAAGAAGCCTTTAACCCGAATGCGGTGAAAGTGGTGATGGATAAACAGGGCTATGCGCTCTATTTCTCCCGGGCCACCATTCCGTGGGATCGCGAGCGTTTCATGCACAGCCGTGACAGCGCCGGTGATAATTTCCTGCGCCATATCGGGATTTACGCCTACCGCGCCGGGTTTATCCGCCGCTATATTCAGTGGGAAACCAGCCCGCTGGAGAAAATCGAAATGCTCGAGCAGCTGCGTGTACTCTGGTACGGTGAAAAAATTCATGTCGCGGAGGCATCCGAAGCGCCGGGCACCGGTGTTGATACCCCGGAAGATCTTGAAACCGTGCGCAGATTGTTTGCCGCCCGCTGAGAAATATCAGTCATAAACAAAAACGCGGGTCACTTCTGAACCCGCGTTTTTGTTGTCTTCTATTCCTGTCCTTCATTATCTGACGATTTTACTGACTGCCAGAGCCGCCCCAGCCCTTCATACCAGACCCGCTCACTGTGTGATAGATAGTACGCGGAAGGAATGGTTTTTTCCCAGCTGTGCAGCGGGGTGGTGACGGCCAGCTGGTTAGCCGGTGCCGGGATAGGGTGCAGGCCGCGCGCATCAAAGAAGGCTTTGGCGCGGGTCATATGGTTAGCGGAGGTCACCAGCAGGAACGGTGCATCGCCCACCACTTTTTTCACTTCGGCGGCTTCCTCTTCGGTATCTTTCGGCAATACCAGCGGCAGTGTGCGTTCAGCAGGGATCCCCAGTGACTGCGCAACTTGCGCTGCGGCCTCTGCGCTGCTGATACTGTTTGCGCCCGGCCCGCCGGTGAAAATCAGCGTCGCCTGCGGGTAACGCAGTGCAAGGCGCACACCTTCGGTGACGCGCGGCAGACTGTTACTGATCAGGTTGGCGGAAGGTGACCATTCCGGGTTATAGGTAAAGCCGCCGCCGAGCACCACGATATAGCGCAGTTCCTGTTGCTGAACTTCTGCCGGGGTAATGAGCTCATAACGTTTTTCATACGGTTTTTCTGTTGTCAGCAGCAGAGCATCCGCCACCGGTTGCAGGCTGAGCAGCACCAGCCCGAGCCAGCTCACGGTGATCAGGGTTTTACCGGTTTTCTGCCATCGGGAAAACCACAGCAGCAGTAATCCGGCCAGGATCAGCAGGAGCATAAACGGCAGCGGCATCAGAAAACCGCCGAGGTATTTTTTCAGGGCAAACAGCATGAGCGCACCTTAAATATGATTGATTTATCACCGGTTAACGGCAGGAGTCTGCACAAATCGGGTGACATTAGACACGTCTGTGACACAATAGTTACCGACTTTGCATATTGCACTGCTCTGCCCGGCAATACAATTGAAGATAGCCGGATTGCGCGGGAAACCGCCGCAGACTGACCCGAAATATCCCCCGGAACTGAACACAGGTTTTCATGGTTGATCGTAATTTTGACGATATCGCGGAGAAATTCACCCGCAATATCTATGGCACAACAAAAGGGCAAATCCGCGAAGCGGTGGTCTGGCAGGATCTGGACGCCTTACTGACCCGGCTGAAACCGGGTCCGCTGCGCATTCTGGATGCGGGCGGCGGTGACGGTTTTTTCTCCCGCCGTCTGGCTGCGCTGGGGCATCAGGTGGTATTGTGCGACCTGTCAGAAGAGATGATTGCCCGCGCACAACAGGCCGCGCTGGATGACGGCGTGGCAGAAAATATGTCCTTTATTCATTGTGCGGCACAGGATATCGCACTTCACACTGAAGGGGCGTTTGATCTGGTATTATTTCATGCCGTTTTGGAGTGGATCACAGATCAAAAAGGTGCAATTGAAGCACTGACCGCTATAATAGCGGGCGGTGGTGCATTATCGTTAATGTTTTACAATGCGAACGGACTTGTGATGCGAAATGCGATATTAGGCAATTTTCATCTGGCAACCCCGGAAATTCAGCGCCGCCGCAAGCGTTCGTTATCGCCGCAGAATCCCCTTATGCCGGAACAGGTTTATCAGTGGCTGGATGATTGTCGTCTGACGATTGAGGCAAAAACCGGCGTGCGGGTTTTCCATGATTATCTGCAGAGCCGCCAGTTACAAAACCGTGATTTCCCGGCGCTGCTGGCACTGGAGCAACGCTATTGCCGTCAGGAGCCTTATATCAGCTTAGGCCGCTATATTCACGTTATGGCACGAAAACCGATCAGAAGGATGGACAATGAGTGAGTTTACCCAAACAGTCCCGGAACTCGTGGCATGGGCGCGAAAGAATGATTTCTCCATCGCGCTGCCGCCGGAACGGCTGGCTTTTTTACTGTCTGTTGCGGTGCTCAACAGTGAGCGCATCGACGGTGAAATGAGCGAGGGGGAACTGGTGGATGCCTTCCGCGAAGTCTGCAAAGGCTTTGAACAGACAACGGAATCTGTTGCGGTCCGCGCGAACAATGCCATCAATGATATGGTGCGCCAGAAAATATTTAACCGCTTTACCAGTGATATCTTTGAGGGTAATGCGATTTACCGGCTGACCCCGCTCGGGATCGGCATCAGTGATTATTACATCCGTCAGCGTGAATTTTCCTCACTGCGTTTATCCATGCAGCTCTCGATTGTGGCCGGTGAACTGAGCCGCGCGGCAGATGCCGCCGAAGAGGGCGGGGATGAATTCCACTGGCACCGTAATGTGTTTGCCCCGCTGAAATATTCCGTGGCGGAGATCTTCGACAGCATTGATATGTCGCAGCGCGTTATGGATGAGCAGCAAAACGGCGTCAAAGACGATATCGCCAAACTGCTGAATCAGGACTGGCAGGCCGCGATTGCCAACTGTGAACAGTTGCTGTCAGAAACCTCTCTCACACTGCGGGAACTGCAGGATACGCTCGAAGCCGCCGGTGACAAATTACAGGCGAACCTGCTGCGTATTCAGGATGCCAATATGAGTGCCGCCACCGGCTCCGAACTGGTGGATAAACTGATTTTTGATCTGCAGGCCAAGCTCGACCGCATTATCAGCTGGGGCCAGCAATCTATTGATTTATGGATTGGTTATGACCGCCATGTCCATAAATTTATCCGTACCGCTATCGATATGGATAAAAACCGTATTTTCTCGCAGCGTCTGCGCCATTCTGTACAGCACTATTTTGACTCGCCGTGGGCCCTTAATGTGGCTAATGCGGATCGCCTGCTGGATATGCGTGACGAAGAGATGGCACTGCGTGATGACGAAGTGACCGGGGAATTACCGCCGGATCTGGAATATGAAGAGTTCAGCGAGGTCAACGAAGAGCTTGCCGCTATGATGGAAACTGCGCTGGCTGTGTATAAAGCACAGGCGAAGCCGCTGGATCTGGGCGCGGTTCTGCGTGATTACCTCGCGAAATATCCGCGCAGCCGCCAGTTCGATGTGGCACGGATTATCGTGGATCAGGCCGTCCGCCTCGGGGTGGCTGATGCTGATTTCTCAGGCATCCCGGCAGAATGGTCAGCAATTAATGAATACGGAGCGAAGGTGCAGGCACATGTCATCGACACATATTGAACAATTTATGTCAGCAAAGCTGGCTCAGGCACTTGCCAACAACCTTTTTCCGGAACTTGACAGCCAGTTGCGCGCAGGCCGCCATATCGGCGTGGATGATCTGGATAATCATGCCTTTCTGATGGATTTCCAGGATGAACTGGAAGGTTTTTACGCCCGTTATAACGTGGAACTGGTCCGTGCACCGGAAGGGTTCTTCTATCTGCGCCCGCGTTCCAGCACACTGATCCCGCGCTCGGTGTTATCCGAACTGGAAATGCTGGTCGGTAAAGTGCTGTGCTATCTGTATCTCAGCCCGGAGCGTCTCGCCAACCAGGGTATTTTCTCCACGGCAGAGCTCTATGAGGAACTGCTGTCACTGGCGGATGAAGCCAAATTACTGAAAGTGGTGAATAACCGCTCCACCGGCTCTGACCTGGACAAACAGAAATTACTGGAAAAAACCCGAGGTGCGCTGAACCGCCTGCGCCGCCTGGGCATGATCACGTTTGTCTCTGCGGATAACAGCCAGTTTGTGATTGCCGAATCCGTTTTCCGCTTCGGGGCAGATGTTCGCAGCGGGGATGACCCGCGTGAGGCGCAGCTGCGTCTTATCCGTGACGGTGAGGCCCAATCCCTGACGGAAGATGAAAAATACCCGCGCCCTGAGGATCAGGACGATGATAATGAAGAATCTGATAATGACAACGCGACGGATGAAGCGGAGGATGAAGAATGATTGAACGTGGTAAATTCCGCTCGCTCACGTTAGTCAACTGGAACGGCTTTTTTGCGCGCACTTTTGATCTGGATGAGCTGGTCACCACCTTGTCCGGCGGTAACGGTGCCGGTAAATCCACCACCATGGCGGCCTTTATTACCGCCATGATCCCGGATTTGACCCTGCTGCACTTCCGTAACACCACTGAAGCCGGGGCAACATCCGGTTCCCGTGATAAAGGTCTGCACGGTAAACTGCGTCCGGGCGTGTGCTACGCCATGCTGGATGTGGTGAACTCCCGCCATCAGCGTGTGCTGGTGGGGGTGCGTCTTCAGCAGATTGCCGGACGTGATAAAAAAGTCGATATCAAATCCTTTATGATTCAGGGATTACCGACACAGTATTCCCCGACACAGATTGTCAGCGAACAGCTGAGTGAACGCCAGGTGCGGGTTCTGCCGCTGAATGACCTGAAAGCCCGCCTGGATGATATCGAAGGTGTGCATTTCAAACAGTTTAACTCGATTACTGATTACCATTCGGTTCTGTTCGAGCTGGGTGTTATCCCGAAACGTCTGCGTTCTGCAGGGGACCGCAGCAAATTCTACCGCCTGATCGAAGCTTCGCTCTACGGCGGTATCTCCAGTGCTATCACCCGTTCCCTGCGTGACTATTTACTGCCGGAGAACAGCGGGGTGCGCAAAGCCTTCCAGGATATGGAAGGGGCACTGCGCGAAAACCGTATCACACTGGAAGCTATCCGCGTTACCCAGTCTGACCGTGACCTGTTCAAACACCTGATCACTGAAGCGACCGCGTATGTTTCTGCAGATTATATGCGTCACGCCAATGAGCGCCGTGTGCATATCGACCAGGCACTCTCTGTGCGCCGGGAACTGCTCGGCAGCCGCAAACAGCTGATCAGCGAACAGTTCCGTCAGGTGGAAATGTCCCGCGAGCTGGCGGAGCAGACGGCCTCATCCGCCGATCTGGAAACGGATTACCAGGCAGCCAGTGATCATCTGACACTGGTGCAGACGGCCATGCGTCAGCAGGAAAAAATTGACCGTTATCAGGCTGATGTCGAAGAGCTGACATTCCGTCTGGAAGAACAGACTGAAGTGGCGGAAGAAGCCGCAGAACAGCTGGCGGAATATGAAGAACGCAACCATGTTGCGGAAGAAGAAGTGGATGAGCTGAAAAGCCAACTGGCCGATTACCAGCAGGCGCTGGATGTTCAGCAGACCCGCGCCATTCAGTATCAGCAGGCATTACAGGCGCTGGAACGCGCCAAAGCGGTGTGTCAGCTGCCGCAGCTGGATATTGATTCACTGGATGAATGGCTGGAAACCTTCCGCGCCCGCGAAGAGCAGGCAACCGAATCCCTGTTAGTGCTTGAGCAGAAAATGAGTGTGGCGCAGGCCGCACACAGCCAGTTCTCTCAGGCCTATGAACTGGTGAAATCGGTGGTCGGTGAAGTCAGCCGCAGTGAAGCTTACCAGACCGCCCGTGAATTATTGCGCGAACTGCCGTCACAGCAGATGATGGCCGACCGCGTCCAGCCGCTGCGCCAGCAGTTATCCGAACTGGAACAGCGTCTGCACAGCCAGCACAATGCGCAGAAATCGCTGGATGATTTCTGCAAACGCATCGGGCAGCAGGTTGAGGCGGACGGGCTCGATGAGATGCTGATGACCCTTGAGGCGCAGCAGGAAAGCCTGAGTGTCAGTGTCAGTGAAAGCGGCGAGCGCCGTATGGAAATGCGTCAGCAGACTGAGCAGCTGAAGCAGCAAATCCAGTCCCTGACCGTCAAAGCCCCGGCGTGGCTGGCGGCGCAGGAAGCTCTGACGCAATTGTGTGAGCAGTCTCATGAGACGTTCACCAGCGCCAATGATGTCACTGAATATATGCAGCAGTTGCTGGAGCGTGAGCGCGAAGTGACTGTTGAGCGTGATGAAATCGCGCTGAAAAAAGCACAGCTGGAAAAAGATATTGAACGGCTCAGTCAGCCGAGCGGCGCGGAAGATGGCCGTATGCTTGGCCTGGCAGAGCGTTTCGGTGGTATATTGCTGTCGGAAATCTATGACGACATCACGATTGATGACGCACCGTATTTCTCCGCCTTATACGGCCCGGCGCGCCATGCGATTGTGGTGCCGGATCTCAGCGCCGTGCGTCCGATGCTGGATGCCCTCGATGATTGTCCGGAAGATCTCTATCTGATTGAAGGGGATCCGCAATCCTTTGATGACAGCGTCTTCACCACCGAAGAGCTGGAGCGTGCGGTGCTGGTGCGCAGCACCGATCGCCAGTGGCGTTACTCCCGCTTCCCGTCTGTGCCGCTGTTCGGCCGTGCGGCGCGGGAAAATCAGCTGGCAGTGCTGGAACATGAACGGGATGAGCTGGCAGAACGCCTGGCGACACTCTCTTTTGATGTCCAGAAAATGCAGCGTGCTCATCAGGCATTCAGCCGTTTTGTCGGCAAAAATATCTCAGTGGCCTTTGAGGCTGACCCGGAAGCGGAAATCCGCACACTGAATCAGCGCCGTAATGAGCTGGAGCGCGAGCTGGCACAGTTTGAGGATCAGACTGCCGTTGCCCGTCAGCAGTATGCGCAGATCAAAGAAAATCTGAGCATCCTTAACCGTCTGATCCCGAATACCGCTCTGCTGCTTGATGAAACACTGGCAGATCGCGCGGATGAGATCCGTGATGCGCTGACGGATGCACAGGAATCCGCCCGTCATATTCAGCAGTACGGTGCAGCGCTGCGCAAACTGGAGCCGATGGTAGCTGTTCTCCAGAGTGATCCGGAGCAGCATGAAGCTCTGATCCGCGATTATGAAAACGCGAAACAGGTGCAGCAGCAGGCCCGTCAGCAGGCGTTTGCCCTGGAAGAAGTCGCGCAGCGCCGTCAGCACTTTAATTACGGCGGATCCGCCGGCATGCTGACAGAAAATGCCGATCTTAATGACAAACTGCGTCAGCGTCTGGAACACGCGGAGTCTGATCGTGCCCGTACACGTGAGATGCTGCGCCAGCAGCAGACCAAATGCGCGGAGTTCAATCAGGTTCTGGCCTCACTGCGCAGCTCGTATGAAACCAAATCGGACATGCTGCGCGAACTTGAGCGCGAAATGAGCGAAATTGGTGTTCAGGCGGATGCCAATGCGGAAGAGCGTGCCCGTGTGCGCCGTGATGAACTGTACAACCAGGTCAGCCATAACCGCGCCCGTATCAATCAGCTGGAAAAACAGCTGGGGATCGGCGAGTCGGAAATGGATAATCTGCAAAAACGTCTGCGCAAAGCAGAGCGCGATTACCAGCAGCTCCGCGAGCAGGTCGTGACCGCCAAAGCGGGCTGGTGTGCGGTGATGCGGATGGTGAAAGAAAGTGGCGTTGAGCGCCGCCTCCACCGCCGTGAGCTGGCTTATGAAGATGCGGACACACTGCGTTCCATGTCGGATAAAGCCCTCGGTGCACTGCGTCAGGCCGTGGCGGATAACGAACATCTGCGTGATGCACTGCGCCTGTCCGAAGATCCGAAGCGTCCGGAACGCAAAGTACAGTTCTTTATCGAAGTGTACCGCCACCTGCGCGAACGTATCCGCCAGGATATTATCAAAACTGATGATCCGATTGACGCTATTGAACAGATGGAAATCGAGCTGGCACGGCTGACCGACGAACTGACCGCCCGTGAACAGAAACTGGCGATCAGCTCGAAAAGTGTGGCCAATATCATCCGCAAAACTATTCAGCGCGAACAGAACCGTATCCGCATGCTTAACCAGGGCCTGCAGGCCGTGGCATTCGGTCAGGTCAAAGGGGTGCGCCTGAATGTGAATATCCGCGAAAGCCACGCGATACTGCTGGATGTGCTGTCCGAAGAGCACGAGCAGCATCAGGACCTGTTCGCCAGCCAGCGTCTGACCTTCTCTGAAGCGATGGCGAAACTCTATCAGCGTCTGAACCCGCAGGTGGATATGGGGCAGCGTCTGCCGCAGACCATCGGTGAGGAACTGCTGGATTACCGTAACTATCTCGAGCTGGAAGTGGAAGTCAACCGTGGTTCTGACGGCTGGCTGAAAGCCGAGAGCGGCGCGTTATCCACCGGTGAGGCGATTGGTACCGGGATGTCCATTCTGGTGATGGTGGTGCAGAGCTGGGAAGAAGAATCCCGCCGTCTGCGCAGCAAAGATATTTCGCCGTGCCGTCTGCTGTTCCTGGATGAAGCAGCGCGTCTGGATGCGAAATCTATAGCCACCCTGTTTGAGCTGTGCGATCGCTTACAGATGCAGCTGATTATTGCGGCACCAGAAAATATCAGTCCGGAGAAAGGCACAACGTACAAACTGGTACGTAAAGTCTTCAATAATCAGGAACATGTGCATGTGGTGGGATTGCGCGGCTTCGGCCAGCCGGAACCAACGCCGGCACCGGAAGCATTGCCTGAGCCGGTGACGGAAGAGGAGGATGACGGGGAAGAAGAGCAGGATTAATTTCTCCCTCCGGTCTTTTCTCTGAAGCGGATGAGCACATTGCTGTGCTCATCCGTGATTGCAGACAAAGCAGGATAAAACGTGGTTTTTCCTGCTTTGTGTTATCAGCCGAAAATCAATAAATTGATTTTCCTGGTTTATTTTTACAACCCCTGTCGGTCGTTGCCAACCCTTGCAGGTTTGTCAACGGCCTGAGATGAGCGCAGCAGTGCGCTCATCCGTTTTTTTATATCAGCGCTGTGAATCTAAAATCTCGTTGTTATTTACAACGTCCTGCGCTTTGGTATAGCTCTCAATCAGTAACTGATAGGCCGGGAAAATCTGTGTGTACGCCTGTGCCCATTCTGCCGCATCCGCACGGTTCCAGGTTTTTTGCAGTTCAGAGGCCACCGCTGCAGTATCCATCGGTACCACACCAGCCTGGACAACGCGCGCCAGGGTGATTTCCTGAGCCATCTTGGTATAGGTACCGGAAGCATCAATTACCGCAAACACCTGATAACCGTCAGCCACGGCGCTGATCGCCGGGAATGCCATACAAACGCTGGTAATGGTACCGGCGATGATTAACTGCTTTTTACCGGATGCTTTCACTGCAGCCACAAACTCCGGGTTATCCCAGGCATTAATTTCACCTTTACGGGCAATATACTGAGCATGTGGTGCATTTTGGTGAATTTCCGGGATCAGCGGTCCATTCGGACCCTGCGGCACAGACGCGGTGGTGATCACCGGAATATTGGCGAGCGTTGCCATTTTTGCCAGCACAGCGGCTCTGGCGCGTAATTCAGTCATCGGCATATCGCCGACAGTCTGGAACAATCCGCTCTGATGATCGATTAACAACATCAGTGCATCATCAGGATTAATAACAGGACGCTGACCATTAAAGTTTGCCGGATTACTCATTTTAAGACCCTCACTTATGGTAATTTGATGGTGATTTTTGTTTAAACAGTGTGTTTCTCAGAAACGTTCTGTTGTGCGGATTAAAATTAATCCATAAGCGAAAAGCTGAGTAGTGCGGATATTGATAAACAATGTTCTGAATTCAGAACAATCATGCGGCTGTCAGCCGGTATAAAGCGGCGGGGATTCCTCACCGTGTGATCTGAATAACGTTAATATGAAACCGGAATGGTTAGATTCTCACTCCGCGTGATCGACACAGAAAATTAAGGATATACAATGCGTAAACTGACCCTCACCCTGAGTGCCCTGGCACTCGCTCTGAGCCTCAACAGTGTGGCTGATGCCAAAGTGTACATGCCGGAAAAAGTCAGTGACGGCGTGACCGTTGCTCAGCTGGCAGAACAGCATGCCATTCACTGGATTTCGGTTGAACAGATTGAAGAGAGCCTGAAAGGGCAGCCGCCGATGGCGGTGGGCTTTGATATTGACGACACTGTCTTATTCTCAAGCCCGGGCTTTTACCGCGGCAAACTGGAATACTCCCCGGACGACTACAGTTATCTGAAAAACCCGGAATTCTGGGAAAAAATGAATAATGAGTGGGATAAATTCAGTATGCCGAAAAAATCCGGTATGGAACTGGTTCAGATGCACCTGAAACGTGGTGATACCGTTTATTTCATCACCGGGCGCAGCAAAACCAAAACAGAAACGGTCACCAAATATGTTCAGGAAGGGCTGCGTATCCCGGCAGATAAAATGAACCCGGTTATTTTTGCCGGTGATGAGGAAGGGCAGAATAATAAAGTCAGCTGGATGCGTGATCACAAACTGAAAATTTATTACGGTGATGCGGATGCCGATATTGCCGCAGCACGGGAACTGAATATCCGCGGTATCCGGGTATTACGTGCTTCGAACTCCTCGTATCAGCCGCTGCCGAAAGCCGGTCAGTTCGGCGAGGAAGTGGTTATTAATTCCGAATATTAATCATAACCTGTCAGTCATCTAAGCTCCGCCCCCGGCGGAGTTTTTTATTTGTGTTGTTTATTGTCCGGCGCAGATTTGTTTATCCGGGAAGAAAAGCAGAGAATGAGATGTATTTCATCGCACTCAATACATGCGTTTGCGTAATTAGTGCAGTGTATTCCTCTTAAAAAGATGTATTTGCGCCTTTTTTCTACGATTTTTTCGTTATCCTATTTTCAATTATTCTCTGACAGGTAAAATCAGCAGGGAAGTCATTTAAACGATACATTTACTATACTGACCATAAGTATTAACAATTGGCCGGAACAGACATAATAAAAAATAAGAGAGGGATGTTATGGTGACGGGAGTTAAAAAAGTTGTTCCCATTTCCGCCATGATAGGAACACTGTTACTGACGCCTGTTTCGTGGGCCTCAACAGCACCGGTAACGCATCTGACTGAAGCAGATGCCAAAGTGGAAAATCTGAAAGCATTTTCAGAATCACCGGAAAGTACAGAAGCACAGGCCGCAGAGCCGGTGGCCGGTGTTAATGCACTGCCTCTGAGCGATGTCGCTGACAGTATCCGCCGTGAAGTTCCGGCGGCAACACCGTTACTTTATACCGACACACTGACAAACATTTATGCGGAACATCAGCTGAAACCGCTGTGGACTGATGAAAAAGCGCGTCTGTCCCTGGAAAATCAGCTGGCGGAAGCCGCACTTGCCGGATTCCAGCCGCAGTTCACGGCCTGGCTGAATGCCCTGGCACAACCGGATCTGTCCCCGCTGGCGCGGGATATGATTTTAACGGATGCGGCATTGGGTTATCTCTATTACCTCGACAACGTGAGCACCAAAGGCGATAAATGGCTGTACGGCGCCCGTCCGTTCACGTTTGCGGCTGTCAGTGCCCCGTCACTGGCGCGGCTGAATACAGCGGCTCATAACGGCACTCTGGCGGCATTTACCGATACGCTGTTACCGGCGAATAAGATGTATCAGCCGATGCGCAAAGCCATGCTGACAGAACTGGCGGATACCGCGCCGTGGCCGGAAATGGTGATTAACCGGACATTGCGTCCGGGGGAAAGCCATGAATCTGTCGGGGCACTGCGTGAGATCCTGCACCGCTTTAATCTGATCTCTGCCAATGACATGATGAGTGCCGGTGCCGTTTACGATAAAACGCTGGTGGCGGCCGTTAAACAGTTTCAGTTACAACACGGTCTGGAAGCTGATGGTGTTATCGGTAAACAGACCCGTGAGTGGCTGAATAAGACACCACAGATGCGTGCTGCCATTATGGCGGTGAATATTCAGCGTCTGCGCATTACGCCGGACAATGAACCGACCGCTATTCTGGTCAATATTCCGGATTTTTCCCTGTATTTCTATGTGGATAATAATCTGATCCTGGAATCCAGAACCATTGTCGGCCGTGCGGAGCGCAAAACGCCGATTATGTCCAGCGCCCTGAATAATGTGGTGATTAACCCGCCGTGGACGGTTCCGCCGACCATGAGCCGCCAGGATGTTGTGCCGCGCGGCAGGGCTGATCCGGGCTATTTCAGCAGCCGTGGTTACACTATCTATAACGGCTGGAGTAACAACGCCTCTGTGGTTGATCCGTACAGCATTGACTGGAGTGTTATCACGCCGTCAAACTTCCCGTACCGGATAACCCAGGCACCGGGCCCGTCCAACTCGCTGGGACGCTATAAATTCAATATGCCGAACTCAGAGGCGATTTATCTGCATGACACCCCGAACCACAGCCTGTTTAATAAAAATATGCGGGCCATCAGTTCCGGCTGTGTGCGGGTGAATAAAGCCAAAGATCTCGCGGCGATACTCCTTGGTGATGCGGGCTGGAACGAAACCCGTGTGGATGGTGCACTGAAAGCGGGCAGTACCCGTTATGTCTCTATCCCGAACCGTATTCCGGTTTATCTCTATTATCAGACTGCCTGGGTAAACGCGGAGAATATCCCGCAATATCGCGCGGATATTTACCGCTACGATGACAGCAGCCTGAAAGGTATTGATAAATTAACTGATATCACGCCTTTCCTGATAAAAAGCTGATCACATGAAGCCGTTTATTTATTACAAATAAGCGGCTTTTTTCTTCTGAAATATAATTAACCGAAAAGCGATGTGCAGATAAAAAATAATTCACTGCGCAATATTATATTTTGTCATTCTGTTAATTAACTAAAAATGATTAATTTTGTCATATCACCGTTCCCGGCAAAGGCTCAGCGGATGCGGCATCGTGCCCGTCACACACCGGGTGTTCATGAAAATGTCGGTGAGGTTTACTTTCTGAGTAAAAATGTGTTTTTTTATTTGACTCCGGGGGATTGAATCGGTAAAAAATAGACGGTCAGTTTTGTTTATTGCTGTTTTTTTCATATTGACATTAATATTGAAATAACCTGACGAAAATTTACAGAAATAGACAAAACCGATCCGCTGCGGGTCTGAACGGTGAACACAATTATCGCTGTCCGGCCATGTAATATTTAATCAGATAAAGAGTGATTACCGTCAATGGATACAATTGATAACGACCGCCGTAAATGGCTGGGTTTTGGTGCGGCGGCGCTGGGGTTGGCTTTATTACCGAATCACGCATTTGCGTCCCTGACCACACCCCGGCCGAAAATTTTACGGTTTGAAAATCTCAATACCGGTGAATTTTTGAAAGCAGAATTTTTTGACGGTAAACGTTATAACCGCTCTGAACTGGCCCGCCTGAACAAGTTGTTCCGCGACCACCGCAGTAATAAAGTCAAAACCATTGACCCGCACCTGTTTGACCAGATGTATCTGTTGCAGGTGATGATGAACATCAATAAACCTATTCAGCTGGTGTCAGGTTACCGTTCTCTGGTCACTAATAATGAACTGCGCAGAACCACCTCCGGTGTGGCGAAGAAAAGTTATCACACCCGCGGACAGGCAATGGATTTCCGTATTCCGGGTATCCAGTTAAGTCAGGTTCGTAAAGCAGCCATGAAAATGCGGGCTGGTGGTGTGGGTTACTATCCGTCCAGTAATTTCGTTCATATGGATACAGGACCGGTCAGAACGTGGTAATCTGTTGTTATTACCCGCTTTAACCGGAGTTTTGTGTCATGCAATATCATATTATCCCTGTCACCGGCTTTATGCAGAACTGCACCCTGGTTTGGTGCGATGAAACTAAAGCCGCTGCTATTGTCGATCCCGGCGGTGAAGCGCCGCGTCTTATCCGTGAAATTGAACAACGCGGTCTGAAACTGGAAAAAATCCTCCTGACTCACGGTCACTTTGATCATGTCGGCGCAACTGCGGATGTGGCAGAGCACTTTAATGTGCCGATCGTCGGCCCGCAGAAGGAAGATGCTTTCTGGATTGAGGGGCTGACACAGCAGAGCCAGATGTTCGGTGTGGAGCCATGTCGTGCATTTACCCCGGATCAGTGGCTGGAAGAGGGCGACAAGGTCACTGTCGGCAATCTTGAGCTGGATGTGCTGCACTGCCCTGGTCATACGCCGGGTCATGTGGTGTTTGTGGATAAGCAGGACAAACTGATTTCAATGGGTGATGTGCTGTTCAGAGGGGGTGTCGGCCGCAGTGACTTCCCGCGCGGTAATCATCAGGATCTGATCCGCTCCATTAAAGAAAAAGTGCTGCCGCTGGGGGATGAGTACCGTTTTATCCCGGGCCACGGCCCGATGTCCACACTCGGGGAAGAGCGCCGCACAAATCCGTTCCTGCAGGATGAGCAACCGGTCTGGTAAGCAATATCATTGCAGAAATAAAAATGCCTGACACAGTCAGGCATTTTTTATGGTCAAAACGAAATTACAGTACTGCGACAATGGCTTCGCACAGCGGAACCATATTTTCCAGTGTCAGACCGGCAACGTTGATACGACCGGAGCTGACGGCATAGACCGCATATTCATCACGCAGACGTGCAACCTGCTCTTTGGTCAGGCCGCTGAAAGAGAACATACCGTTCTGGCGGATAATAAAGCTGAAGTCCTGCTTCGCGCCTTTTTCCTGTAAGGTGTTCACAAAGAGCTGGCGCATACGCTTGATGCGCTCACGCATGGTGGTCAGTTCCTGGATCCACTCTTCTTTCAGTTCCGGATCAGACAATACTGTTGTTACCACAGCACCACCGTGTGACGGCGGGTTAGAGTAGTTGGTGCGGATAACGATTTTGATCTGGCTGAACGCGCGATCAGCGGTATCCGGATCAGCCGCAACCAGGGTGCAGGCACCGACACGTTCATTGTACATGCCGAAGTTTTTGGAATAAGAGCTGGCCACCAGCATTTCAGGATGAGATTTTGCGAAAATACGCAGCCCCTGAGCATCCTCATCCAGACCGGCAGCAAAGCCCTGATAAGCAAAGTCAAAGACCGGCAGCAGACCTTTTTCTTTTACCAGAACAGATAATTGTGCCCACTGCTCAGCAGTCGGGTCAATACCGGTCGGGTTGTGGCAGCAGCCGTGCAGCAGGATCACATCACCGGCCTGCGCCGCTTCCAGGCTTGCCAGCATGCCATTGAAATCCAGTGAATGGTTTTCGGCATCATAGTAATTGTAAGTGCAGATTTCCAGACCGGCACCGGCAAAGATACCGTTGTGGTTAGGCCAGGTCGGGTTGCTTATCCAGACACGTTTTGCGCTGGTTTGTTTAGCAATGAAATCAGCCGCGATACGCAGCGCACCAGTGCCGCCCGGCGCCTGTGCGGTACGGGCGCGTTTGGCGGTGATGATGTCACTGTTATCACCAAACAGCAGTGCCTGAGTTACTGTTCCGAATTCAGGGATCCCGGTAATCGGCAGGTAGTTTTTCGTGGTTTCATTATCCAGCAGATACTTTTCCGCTTTTTTAACGCAGCTCAGTACCGGTGTTTTACCGGTTTCATCTTTATAAACACCAATACCTAAATTGATTTTGTTTTCACGGGGGTCCTGACGGAAGCTGTCAGCCAGACCTAAGATCGGGTCGGCAGGCGCGGCAGTAATATTCTCAAACATAGTTGTTGATCCCAATAGTATCTGATAGTGCGGATAAGAGGACTGTCACAAGGTTATCAGGTTAACTCCCTGTAAATCATTTGCCAACTGTTTACAGAAAAAAGACGAAGATCTTGTGAAGTGGGTGACGTCCTGTTGAGGTTTGCATGAAAATGCATCACAAAACGCGTTAAACAGATAACAAAAAACCCACGGCAAGCCGTGGGTTTTGTATTCATACTTAGCGTTAAAGCTAAATCAGAACTGGTAGGTCAGACCTAAACCAACAACATCACCAGTGTTGATTTTAGCACCGCGGGTGAAGTCATTGTTGTCCAGCAGGTTGATTTTGTAATCAACAACTGCAGACATGTTTTTGTTGAAGTAGTAGTAAGCACCCAGGTCGATGTATTTAACCAGGTCTTCGCTGCCTTTGCTACCGTTATCCAGGTCTTTACCTTTAGACTGCAGGTAAGCGATGGATGGACGCAGACCGAAGTCGAACTGGTACTGTGCTACTAATTCGAAGTTCTGAGTTTTGTTAGCGATGTCATCAGCTTCGCCGTATTTGGTCATGTTACGGGTTTCACCGTACAGAGCGGCCAGGTACAGGTTGTTAGCGTCGTATTTAGCACCAACGTTCCATGCTTCAGCACGTTTACCTTCAGCACCGAACATACCTTTCTGCTGGTTGATAGTACGAGCAGAGTTAGAGTAGCCAGCACCCAGAGTCACGCCCCAGCCCAGGTCGTAAGAAGATGATAAACCATAACCGTCACCATTCGCTTTAGCGCTGTCACGTGCTGCGATAGAGTTATCGTCGTTAGCACCCTGATACTGCAGAGCGAAGTTCAGACCATCAACGTAACCGAACATGTCGGTGTTACGGTAGGTCAGCAGGTTAGCATTACGACCGGTCATGAATACGTCGGTCTGTGCCATGGTGTCGCCACCGAACAGTGGCAGAACGTCGGTCCATGCTGCAGTGTCATATACCACACCGTAGTTACGGCCGTAGTCGATTGAACCGAATTCAGCGAATTTGAAACCAGCGTAAGCTAAACGTACTTTGTTTTTGTTGTCGCCTTCAACGCCGTTGGTTTTGATTTCGTTTTCGAAACGACCGAAACCGGTCAGTTGGTCAGTGATCTGAGTTTCACCTTTGATGCCGAAACGAACGCGTGAATCGTCGCCATCTTCTTTAGAGCCATTGTCATCAGACTTAGCGAACATGTGACGAACGTCAACTTTACCGTACAGGTCTACTTTGTTGCCGTCTTTGTTGTAGATTTCAGCTGCGTTTGCTGCACCAGCAACTAACAGAGCCGGGATAACCACTGCAAGAATATTGCGTTTCATTATTATTACCCTCATTGGTGTTATTCGGACACCTGCCACTGCCAGAAATAGTTCTGAAAAAAATTTGGAACTATTTATGAGAGTTTAGTGTCGTCTGTGTCGGCGACCAGTGTTCCATTGGTAAAATATTTTATCTACCCTGAAAGTGCTACAAAAACGAAGAATCTGTAACAAATGGCAAAAAAGTATTTCAAAATGTAAATAATCGGGAACTTTTTGAACAGTCAGATCATCAGACATAAAAAAAGCCGACCTGAAGGCCGGCTTTTTACATTCAATATTTTTGATGAAAATCAGAATGTGGCGCTGCGCGGGGTGCGCGGGAACGGGATGGTTTCACGGATATTTGAGACACCCGTCACATATGATACCAAACGCTCGAAGCCCAGACCGAAACCGGCGTGCGGCACTGTGCCGTAGCGGCGCAGATCACGGTACCACCAGTAATCTTCTTTATTCATACCCAGTTCATCGAAGCGGGCATCGAGTCTGTCCAGACGCTCTTCACGCTGGGAACCCCCGATGATTTCACCGATTCCCGGTGCCAGCACGTCCATCGCTGCCACGGTTTTGCCGTCTTCGTTTTCACGCATATAGAAGGCTTTGATCGCTTTCGGGTAGTTTTTAACGACCACAGGCGCTTTGAAATGTTCTTCCGCCAGGTAACGCTCGTGCTCAGAGGACATATCCACGCCCCAGTACACGTCGTTTTCAAAGGTTTTGCCGCAGTTTTCCAGGATTTTGATCGCGTCGGTGTAATCAACCTGTGCGAAATCGGAAGTGACAAAACGTTCCAGACGTTCGATTGCTTCTTTATTAATACGCTCAGCAAAGAATTCGAGGTCGTCGCGGCGCTCTTCCAGAACGGCTTTGAAGACATATTTCAGCATGGCTTCGGCCAGACCGGCGATATCATTCAGGTTGGCAAACGCCACTTCCGGCTCAACCATCCAGAATTCCGCCAGGTGGCGGCTGGTGTTGGAGTTTTCCGCACGGAATGTCGGGCCGAAGGTGTAGATTTTGCTCAGCGCAGAGGCATAAGCTTCACCGTTCAGCTGACCGGATACAGTCAGGAAGGCTTCCCGGCCGAAAAAGTCTTCGCTGAAATCCACTTCGCCTTTGTCGTTACGCGGCAGGTTGTGGAAATCCAGAGTGGAGACGCGGAACATTTCACCGGCACCTTCGGTATCGGAGGTGGTGATCAGCGGGGTGGATACCCAGAAGAAACCCTGCTCGTCGAAGAAACGGTGTAATGCCTGGGATAAGGTATGACGGACACGGGCAACCGCGCCAATCAGGTTAGTGCGCGGACGCAGGTGCGCCACTTCACGCAGATACTCGACAGAGTGGCGTTTTGCCGCCATCGGGTAGGTATCCGGATCATCAACCATACCGACCACACGAACCTGTGAGGCATGGATTTCAAAGCTTTGTCCCTGGCCCGGGGAAGCAACCACTTTCCCGGTAACTTCAACAGAACAGCCCGCCGTTAAATGAAGCACTTCATCATTATAATTAGGTAAATTATTTTCGATGACGGCCTGTACCGGATTAAAGCAGGAACCGTCGTAGACGGCGAGGAATGAGATCCCGGCTTTTGAATCTCTCCTTGTACGGACCCAACCCTGTACCGTGACTTCGCTGTCAACAGGTACACGGCCTTGCAGTACATCGACCACAGGCGCTATGCTCATAGTTGAAACTCTCTCTTCTTATATATAGGTCTGTTACACGCGTTACCCGCCATCCTCTGAGATGTGAGTAACAGAATAGTCATCAGTTGCCGTCAAACGGGCAATCTCACTATGTTACTTGCTCACTCTCAGGAAACAAGCAGAAATTAGGGGGTAACAGCCCGAAAAACAGAAAAAATAACCGTCTTTTTCTGTTCTCCGGGAGCAGGTATATAAAAGGAGGGATCAGCAGGCGCGCTGAACGTGGGGAATATCAAATGCGCGGCGCAGTTTATCGACAAATTCATCATCTTCACAGATGGTTTTGCCGGGGCTGTCAGAGAGCTTGGCAACCGGTTTACCGTTGCATTCCACCAGCTTGATAACAATATTGAGCGGCTCGACATCCGGGATATTGCAGGTCAGGCGGGTGCCGATACCGAATACTAGATTTATCCGGTCACAGAAATGGGCATAAAGCGCGAGGGCTTTGCGGAAATCCAGGTTATCTGAAAAGACCAGCGTTTTGCTCATCGGGTCGATACCCAGCTTTTCATAGTGAGCAATGGCTTTTTCACCCCATTCCACCGGATCCCCGGAATCGTGGCGCAGACCCTGATAGGCGCGGGCAAACGGGGTATCGAAATCGCGCAGGAAAGCATCCATTGTGATGCAGTCTGTCAGTGCGACACCGAGCTGATCCGGATATTCATCAAGCCAGGTTTGGAGAGCGGCGCGCTGGCTGTTGGCCAGTTCCGCACTGATCTGCTGATGTGCCTGGAACCATTCATGCGCCTGGGTGCCGACCGGCTCCAGATCGAGTTTTTCCGCCAGCAGGTAATTGCTGGTGCCGACCAGATACGGGAAATGCTGTTTCAGTTCAGTGACAATGGCTTTCTGAACATCAAAAGAGAAACGGCGGCGGGTACCGAAATCCATCAGTTTAAAGCGGCTGAGATCCAGCCCGGCTTGTTCGGCATCCTGATAAAAACGCGCCACCAGCTCACGCAGACGGATAACGGCATCTTCCGGCGTGACCTGCGGTGATTCATGATGGTGGACGAGTTCACTGATCAGCGCCAGCAACGGCACTTCCCACAGGATAACCTCCACCCACGGGCCGCTGATACGGACAGCCAGCTGGCCGTTGCTGTCACAGCGGATATTTACCTGTGACGGATCAAAACGGAACTGACGGAACCAGGCGAGGTAGTCCGCCGAAAAGAACGGCAGGCGGGCCAGGTAGTTATACTCGTCATCACTGACTGACAGCTCTGCCATCATTGCCACCCGGCGGCGCAGTTCATCTGCGTACTGCCCCAGCCGTTTGCTGCTCCGGCAGCGGAATTCCGCGACCACAGGAATTGAACGGTAATGATGGAACACTGCCTGCTGCATATGCAGCTTATACGCATCGGTATCCAGCAGTGATGTGATAATCGGGGTTGCTTCTGAATTCATGGCGCTTTCAGCATCCTCACGGAGCAATCAACCTAAACAGGTTATAGCTTACTATTATCTGCGTATAGTAACACGTTATTTTCCCTGTGCGTGATGTTCAGCGCGCAATCACATTATTTGTTAACATTTTATTCATATTTAGTACTGTACCGCACCGTCAGGAAATCAGGGCGTATCACAAACTGCTAAAATTTCGTTTACCACGGCGCCTGAATTATGAGAGCCTAAGTACAGCGTAATTGTAATCATTTAATAAAACAGTGAAGAGAAAACCATGACACAACAGCGGCAGGCGAAGTATCGTCAGGACTATCAGGCTCCTGACTATACCATTACCCATATTGATCTCGATTTTGCGCTCGACCCGCAGACGACAGTGGTGACTGCCGTCAGTCAGGTGAAGCGCCTGAATGACAACGCCTCTGAGCTGGTGCTTGCCGGTGAGGGGCTGACCCTGAAGCAGCTGACCATTGACGGCAAAGTCTGGTCAGATTACCGCGAAGAACCCGGTTCGCTGCGCATTATGAATGTGCCTGAACAATTCACCCTGCAAATTATTAATGAAATCAGCCCGGCGGAAAATACCGCACTTGAGGGGCTGTATGTGTCCGGTGATGCACTTTGCACACAGTGTGAGGCGGAAGGTTTCCGTCATATCACGTATTACCCTGACCGCCCGGATGTGCTGGCGCGTTACACCACCCGGATCACGGCGGACAAAGCCCGTTATCCGTATCTGTTATCCAACGGTAACCGGATTGATGCCGGGGAATCCGGGGATAAACACTGGGTGAAATGGGAAGACCCGTTCCCGAAACCAAGTTACCTGTTTGCTCTGGTGGCCGGTGATTTTGATGTGCTGCGCGATACTTTTACCACCCGCAGCGGCCGTGATGTGGCGCTGGAGCTGTTTGTCGACAAAGGTAACCTCGATCGTGCCGGCTGGGCGATGACCTCCCTGAAAAATGCCATGAAATGGGATGAGGAGCGCTTTGGTTTCGAGTATGACCTCGACATCTATATGATTGTGGCTGTTGATTTCTTTAATATGGGCGCGATGGAGAACAAAGGGCTGAATGTCTTTAACTCCAAATATGTGCTGGCGAAGAATGAAACAGCGACGGATAAAGATTATCTCGGGATTGAATCTGTTATCGGTCATGAATATTTCCATAACTGGACCGGTAACCGTATCACCTGCCGTGACTGGTTCCAGCTCAGCCTGAAAGAAGGGCTGACCGTTTTCCGTGACCAGGAATTCAGCTCTGACCTCGGTTCCCGCCCGGTAAACCGTATCAATAATGTCCGCGTGATGCGTGCCGCTCAGTTTGCCGAGGACGCCGGTCCGATGGCGCACCCGATCCGTCCGGACAAAGTCATTGAAATGAATAACTTCTATACGCTGACGGTGTATGAGAAGGGCTCTGAAGTGATCCGCATGATCCACACGCTGCTCGGCGAAGAGCAGTTCCAGGCGGGGATGCAGCTTTATGTTCACCGCCATGACGGCAGCGCCGCGACCTGTGATGATTTTGTGCAGGCGATGGAAGATGCGTCTAATGTCGATCTGACACTGTTCCGCCGCTGGTACAGCCAGTCCGGTACGCCGCTGGTGACTGTACGTGACAGCTATGATGCGGATAAAAAACAGTATCAGCTGCATGTGACCCAGATGACCCCGCCGACACCGGATCAGCAGGACAAACAGCCGCTGCATATCCCGTTTGATATTGAACTGTACGGCAGTAACGGCGACGTGCTTGCGCTGCGTCATGAAGGGGAGCCGCTTCATTCAGTACTGAATATTACCCGTGATGAACAGACCTTCGCCTTTGATGATGTCAGTGAAAAGCCGGTACCGTCACTGTTCCGCGAATTTTCCGCGCCGGTGAAAGTGGATTATCCGTACACTGATGCACAGCTGGCATTTCTGATGCAGCACGCCCGTAATGAATTTGCCCGCTGGGATGCCGCACAGTCTCTTCTGGCATCACATATAAAGGAAAACATCCGCCGTTATCAGGCCGGTGAAGACTTGCAATTACCGGAAGGGGTAACCGATGCTTTCCGTGCAGTGCTGCTTGATGAGCAGATCGATCCGGCACTGGCAGCTCAGATTCTGACCCTGCCGTCAGAAACCGAGGTTGCGGAATGGTTCCCGGTGGTGGATCCGGATGCAATTAATGCGGTAATGACCTATATCGCCGGCACATTTGCCCGTGAACTGGCGGATGAGCTGTATGCGGTGTATGTCAGCATGAAAACCGGGGCATATCAAATCGATCATGCGGATATTGCAAAACGTGATCTGCGCAATGTTTGTCTGGGCTATCTGGCACTGGATGAGGACAAAGCGCAGGCGGATAAGCGCGTGTCACAACAGTATGCGCAGGCCGACAATATGACCGATTCTCTGGCGGCTCTGACGGCGGCGGTGAAGGCCGCGCTGCCGTGCCGCGATAAACTGCTGGCGGATTACGACAACAAATGGCATCAGGATGGTCTGGTGATGGACAAGTGGTTTATTCTTCAGGCCACACGTCCGGATGCGGATGTGCTGGATAATGTGAAATCACTGCTCACTCACCGGTCCTTCACCATGGCGAACCCGAACCGGGTGCGCTCACTGGTCGGTGCGTTTGTGATGAATAACCCGAAAGCGTTCCATGATAAATCCGGTAAAGGCTATGAGTTCCTGACGGAGATCCTCTGTGATCTGAACAGCCGTAACCCGCAGGTGGCGTCACGTCTGATTGAACCGCTGATCCGCCTGAAACGGTATGACGACAGCCGTCAGAGCAAAATGCGTGATGCATTGCTGCGCCTGAAAGGGCTGGAAAATCTCTCCGGTGATCTGTTTGAAAAAATCACAAAAGCACTGGATGAGAACTGATCATTGCTTTTGCGGATAAAGGAGCGATAGCGGGCAGAGAAACGAAAAGCATGCGCGTCATGGATGACGCGCCTGAGCGTACAGGGAGGTATTTACAGCGACTTTTCGTTTTTGCCCGCTGTCAGCGACTTCACTGAAGCTGATTCAGACAAACACCTCCCCGGAGGTGTTTTTTTTTGCACTGCAATACATTGTCACAGTAACAGGGCGTTATTTTTAACCGGATACGGTAAACTCAGGCCAATGACGACCTGTATATAAAAGAAAGGATTTCGTGATGAGAAATGAAATAAACCGGTACAGTCGCTGGTTACAGGGGATATTTTCCCTGTTTTTGCTGCTCTTTGCTGTGACGGCATTTGCTCAGACGGAGACATTTCCCCGTATGCAGGGATCGGTCACCGATACCGCCGGATTGCTGACCGCCGGTGAGCGCAGCAGTATTGAGCAGAAACTGAATGCACTGCGCGAGCGGACCGGTACGCAGATTGCGGTACTGACGGTGAACACTACCGGGTCGCGCGATATTGAAAGTTATGCGGAAAAAGTCTTTAGCCAGTGGCGCCTTGGTCGTATCAATATTGATGACGGAATCTTATTGCTGGTGGCGTCAGATGATCGCGCGATGCGGATTGAGGTCGGATACGGGCTGGAAGGAGCGGTGAGTGATGCGGTGGCAAACCGTATTCTCAAGGATTATTTCATTCCGAATTTTAAAATGGGAAATTATGCCGGTGGTATTAATGATACCGTCGATGCGCTGATTGCCAGAGTCCGCAATGAACCACTGCCACCGGTTACCACTCCGGCATTCTTTATTGCCAAACAGGCAGGGCCCGTCGGCTGTATTGATATTGTGCTTGGTGCGGTACTGGCCGCGAGTGCATATCTGTGGGGCGCTTTCCTGTATGGCATGGTGAAACGCTTTAAACTGAAAGCGGCAATTCCGATCGCCATTATTCTTTATCTGACCTGGTACGCCGGCGGCTTTAATAATCCGGCCGGAAACGGTATTCATTTCGGGGAAGATTTTCTCTACACAGAATTACCGCGCTGGAGTCAGTTCCTGTTCCTGCAGATTCTGCCGTTCTGGCTGGTGATAGTGTTGACATTCACCATGTTTATCGCGGCCTTCTTCTTATTCCTGCTTACGCTCGGCGGATTGTACCGGATACTGACGAAAATTGTCCGGCCTCAGAAGCTGCGGGTTTCAATCTGTGTTGGTTTTCTGTTCGGCGGATTTGCTTTTATTTTCGGATTACTGTTTTCAGAGGGGAGTCTGGCCGCCGGTGTGGTGGCGGGAGTGGGATTCGGCATGTTTGTCGGGATCGGGCACTATTTCGGTTTTGTTACTGTCGGCGGCGGAGGCGGCAGTGGTTCAGGGCGCGGCGGCCGTGGCGGGGGCAGCAGCGGCGGTGGTTACAGCGGGGGCAGCCGGAGCAGCAGCCGATCCTCATCCGGAGGTGGAGGACGCAGCGGTGGCGGCGGGGCATCCGGTCGCTGGTGATCTGATAATAAATGACGCACATTCTTTGTGCGTCATTTACTGCGTAAAAAAGCCGTGCAGAACGGACGTATTTCACCTATTATAGCCGCCTGAGATAGGCTCCCGCTGTTTCAGCTATGATTCACGACCTATTTTGTTACAGAGAAATTGCCCGGTACGGCGTGTTGTGCCGAAAACACATATCTATAGCAAAAGGTATTTAAGATGTATTATCCGCTAGTCAGGAAGGCCCTGTTCCGCCTTGATCCGGAACGCGCCCACGAATTCACCTTTCACCAGCTTAAACGTCTTTCCCGCTCTCCTTTCCGTTTTCTTATTCAGCAGCATGTCGCCACCAAACCCGTTCAGTGCATGGGACTCTCTTTTAAAAACCCGCTCGGATTAGCCGCCGGTCTTGATAAAGACGGTGAATGTATTGAAGCATTTGATGCAATGGGTTTTGGTTTTGTTGAAGTCGGTACGGTCACACCGAAACCACAGCCGGGAAATGATAAACCGCGTCTGTTTCGTATTGTCGAAGCAGAAGGGTTAATTAACCGGATGGGTTTTAATAACCTCGGGGTGGATAACCTGGTTGAGAATATTAAACAGGCCCGTTTCGGCGGTATTCTGGGAATTAATATTGGTAAAAATAAAGATACACCGGTTGAACAGGGAAAGGATGACTATCTGATTTGTATGGACAAAGTGTATACCCACGCCGGGTATATCGCTGTTAACATCTCCTCACCGAATACCCCTGGATTACGGACACTGCAATACGGCGATATGCTGGATGACCTGCTGTCAGCAATAAAAATAAAGCAGCAGGAACTGCATCAGAAGCACGGAAAATATGTACCTGTCGCGGTAAAAATTGCCCCGGATTTAACAGCGGAAGAATTAATTCAGGTCGCTGACAGCCTGGTGCGCCATAATATTGACGGTGTGATTGCCACCAATACCACATTAGACCGCTCATTAGTGCAGGGATTAAATCACTGTAATGAAACTGGTGGATTAAGTGGCCGCCCGGTGCAGAGTAAGAGCACCGAAATTATCCGTTTATTATCGAAAGAGCTGAACGGGAAATTACCAATCATCGGTGTCGGCGGAATAGATTCCCTGGTTGCCGCCCGGGAAAAAATGGAAGCGGGTGCATCTCTGATCCAAATCTATTCAGGATTTATCTACCACGGGCCCAAATTAATTAAAAATATTGTAAATTGCCTGTAATTTTCACTATTATTCCTGTCAGGGGGTTTATTTTTCCCCCTGTTTCTTTTATATTTTCAGATGTTGCCTGAAAAATTGTCACTGACAGGCAATGCACGTTAAAGCAAACAATCACTTTTAATTATTTTATTTAATGTGTAGTGAAAATATAAATCGCTAATCAGGTATTAGCCGGGAATGTGATCAGATGAAAATAAAACCTGACGATCAATGGCAGTGGTATTACGATGATACGCATGAGCGTATTATGCTGGATCTTGCCAACGGAATGGTATTCCGCTCCCATTTTGCACCACGTCTGCTGGCGCCGTACGCACGGTGTCACAGCCCGTTTTCTGTTGATGATGCCGCGTTATTTTTTATCTTTGAAGAACAGATTAAAAAATTAGATATTCCGGCACAGCAGTGTGCTGAATTAACACTGAATGCGTTAATTGCATCGCGTTTTTTAAAGCCGCAAATGCCGAAGAGCTGGTATTTTTCATTGTTCTGCGCAATGACAAAACCGGAGCAGGGGCAGCTGGTTGAAGTGGTGGCGGATAACAATCGTCAGCGCAGCAACTTTATTGTGGCGGAAGCAGGGGACAGTGCCAGTTTATGTCTGCTGGTTGATCCGGTACTTGAATTACACGATCGGAGCATGTGTTTTTGTGATCCGATAAAGATCATGAATGATCGTTTATTACCAAGAACCCCGGTAACACGGAGTTTATTAATGGGCAGAGCTGTCTGAGGCTGTCCGGTAAACGATCATAATCAGGATCAGATAACGTTATATAACCCCCGGCGGATCCTTATTATTAATAAGTGATCAATTCAGCCGGAAATACCCCCGGTAGTTTATCTGCCGGGGGTATTTTTTTACCGGTTATTCGTGACGGCCGGTTATCCGTGACGAATAGTAATATTGGTTTTCGGAATACAACTGCATGCCAGAATATCGCCGTTCTCTTTTATCGCCCCGGCTTTCAGCGGAGTCACTTCGCCGGAGACCAGCGTGACTTTGCAGCAACCGCAGACACCGGCACGGCAGGAATACGGAATATTGACCTGATGGCCTTCCAGCTGCTCCAGTAAGACGTGCTGATTATTCACCGGGTAGAGTTTACCGTTGAATGTCAGTTCCAGTGCTGCTTCCGGTTGTGCGGGCGCGGCCTGCACCTTTTCCACTTCCTGTTCCTGATACTGACGCGGCTCGCGGGTTTCCAGTATGGTGACGGTATCACCGACCTGAATCACACCACTGTTGCGGGCAATGGCATTCATACCGAAATCCACATCATCATTATCTGCGGCTTTCCGGAAGGTTTGCAGGGTGTGGAACGGCTCCATTTCCGGGTGTTTAATCCCTTTATCCGTACTGACAGTGGTGAGAATACAGCGGCTGCACGGTTTTTTCAGATCAAACACCACATCACCGACCTGAATGGTTTTCCAGCGGTCTTCCGCAAACGGCTCTGCACCAGTGACAATAATATTGCCGCGGAACTGCTCGATTTTAATACCGGCACCGCAGCGACGCTGCACCTCACGGAAAGAGGCTTCATTGACCACCAGATAGGGATAACCGTCGGCAAACGACACCGCAGTGTCCGGGAATTTTTTTACTCTGCGGGTGGATTGCGGGCTGAGCCAGCGCAGCTGTACCGGGATATCAAAGAACTGACACAGCCACTGATTGATTTTTTCCGGTGCAAGCAGTGAGGTGAAATGGTTTCCCCAGACTTCGCACGGGAGGTGATCAGGGCGGAAATCCTCAAACAGGATCGTGGCGCCGCTGCCCTCCGGGCTGCGCAGGTAAATTCCGTTGCTCAGCAGCACCGGGGTAAACAGGACCATCTGCGGGTAGCGGCGGGCGGTAATAAATTTTCCGGTCTCATCCGTTATCATAAAATTGCGGTCAAAGCCCAGCCCGGTTTCCCCGGCATGGCTCTGTGACTGGCGGATGCCCTTCATTGACTTCACAGGAAAGGTGTATAAACGGGAGAGTGTGATGGGTGTTGTCGTCATTGTTATCCGTTCTTTTCGTTATTATCAGTAATACCACAATGGCATCCCGGTTTATCCGGAAAAAGGTGAACGTCAATTTTATGATTTACCGCCCGGATCCGCTATAATGCGCTCCAATTTTTTATTTCAACGGTAAACCATGATGAACGCGTATTTTGCCAGCACCGCCCGCGGGCTCGAAGAACTCTTAAAAAATGAATTAGCGACACTGGGCGCTGAGGATCTCAGTATTACGCAGGGTGGCGTTCACTTCCGGGCGCAGCCGCGTACGATGTACACGTGTCTGATGTGGAGTCGTCTGGCATCCCGTATTTTATTACCGCTGAATGAGTTTAATGTCTATAGCGACATGGATCTTTATCTCGCGGTACAGTCCGTTGACTGGCCGTCGGTGTTCTCTGCTGACAAGACATTTGCCGTGCATTTCAACGGGACTAACGATGAGATCCGTAACAGCCAGTACGGCGCACTGAAAGTCAAAGATGCTATCGTCGACAGCTTTACCCGCAAAACCGGCACGCGCCCGGATGTGGCAAAACAGCAGCCGGATATCCGCATCAATGTCTATCTCAATAAAGAAAAAGCCTCGCTGGCAATCGACCTGAGCGGGGATTCCCTGCATATCCGCGGCTACCGCGAACTGGCCGGTCAGGCACCGCTGAAAGAGAACCTGGCGGCGGCGATTATTCTGCGTTCCGGCTGGCAAAAAGAGACCCCGATGGTGGATCCGATGTGCGGCTCCGGCACCCTGCTGATTGAAGCGGCGATGATTGCCTCTGATTGTGCACCGGGCCTGAACCGCCACCACTGGGGGTTTGAAGCCTGGGGCGGCCACGATAAAGCGGTCTGGGAATCTGTCCGTGCAGAAGCCCGCGAACGCGCTAATGCCGGCCTGGTCAGCGCAACCGCGCGCTTCTTCGGCTCTGATACTGATAAACGTGTACTGGATATGGCCCGCGCCAACGCCCGCCGCGCCGGGGTGGATAAACTGATCACTTTCCAGCAGAAAGATGCCACCAAACTGGAAAATCCGCTGCCGGAAGGCCCGAAAGGCACCATTATTTCTAACCCGCCGTACGGCGAGCGGCTGGAAAGCGAACCGGCACTGATTGCCCTGCACAGTGTGTTCGGCCGTGTGGTGAAAACCCGTTTCCCCGGCTGGCGTCTGTCATTATTCAGTGCTTCCCCGGAACTCCTCAGCAGCCTGCAGCTGCGTGCAGAGCGTGAATTCAAGGCGAAAAACGGTCCGCTGGACTGTGTGCAGAAAAACTATCAGTTAAGTGACACACCACCGGCAACAGCGCAGGATATCGGGGCGGATTTTGCCAACCGCCTGCGCAAGAATGAGAAAAAATTAGCAAAATGGGCGAAGCAGGAAGGCGTTGAATGTTATCGCCTTTATGATGCCGATCTGCCTGAGTATAATGTCGCGGTTGACCGCTATGCGGATTATGTGGTGGTTCAGGAATATGCGCCGCCGAAAACCGTGGATCCGAACAAAGCGCGTCAGCGCCTGTTTGATGTGATCAGCGCGACACTGGCCGTGTTGGAGTTACCGGCGCACAAGCTGATCCTGAAAACCCGTCAGCGCCAGAAAGGCAAACAGCAATATGAAAAATTGGCGGAGAAACAGAACAGCTTCCTGGTGAAAGAGTATAACGCACAGTTATGGGTTAACCTGACTGATTACCTGGATACCGGTCTGTTCCTTGATCACCGTATTGCCCGCAAAATGCTGGGACAGATGAGCAAAGGCAAAGACTTCCTCAATCTGTTTGCCTACACCGGCTCGGCAACGGTTCACGCCGGTCTCGGCGGCGCGCGCAGCACCACGTCTGTGGATATGTCACGCACGTATCTGGAGTGGGCGGAACGCAACCTGCAGAGCAACGGCCTGAGTGGCAGACAGCATCGTTTAATTCAGGCGGATTGCCTGAGCTGGCTGGCACAGACCCCGGAACAGTTTGATCTGATCTTTATCGATCCGCCGACGTTCTCCAACTCCAAACGGATGGAGGACACCTTTGATGTCCAGCGTGATCACATCGACCTGATGAAACATCTGAAACGTATGCTGCGCCGCGGCGGCACCCTGATGTTCTCCAACAACAAACGCGGTTTTAAATTAGATCAGGACGGTATGGATGCTCTGGGGCTGGTTGCTCAGGAGATCACCGCCAAAACACAGTCACAGGATTTTGCCCGTAACCGTCAGATCCATAACTGCTGGCTTATCCGCCACGCAGGCGAGGAATAACAGAAATTATGTCGTTGATTAATATGGCGGGCGCCTGGCTCGCATTCAGTGATGCTCCGCTGCTGGAAAATGCGGAGATGCATATCGAAGAAAATGAGCGTGTCTGTCTGGTCGGACGCAACGGAGCGGGGAAATCCACCCTGATGCGTGTGCTGACCAAAGAGCAGCCGCTGGATGACGGTACGGTTATCTATGAACAGGATCTGATTGTTGCCCGTCTGCAGCAGGATCCGCCGCGTGATGTGGAAGGCACCGTGTTTGACTTTGTCGCCGAAGGGGTGGCAGAGCAGGCGCAGCATATCAAGGCATTCCATCAGATCTCAAAATTAGTGGAAAGTGACCCGAGTGATAAAAATCTGTCAAAAATGGCGGAACTGCAGGAAATTTTAGACACTCAGAATTTATGGCTGCTCGACAGCCGGATCGCGGATGTGATCGCGCACCTGGAATTACCGGCGGATGAAAAATTATCCGCACTGTCCGGCGGCTGGTTGCGTAAAGCGGCACTCGGCCGTGCACTGGTCAGCGGGCCGAAAGTGCTGTTTCTGGATGAACCGACCAACCACCTGGATATCGAAACCATCCAGTGGCTGGAAAGCTTCCTGAAAAATTTCAGCGGCAGCATTGTCTTTATTTCCCATGACCGTTCATTTATCCGCAATATGGCGACACGGATTATCGATCTGGATCGCGGTAAATTAGCCTCCTGGCCGGGCAGTTATGATGATTATCTGGTGGCCAAGGAAGAGGCACTGCGTGTCGAAGAGATGCAGAATGCGGAATTTGACCGCAAGCTGGCGCAGGAAGAAGTCTGGATCCGTCAGGGCATCAAAGCCCGCCGTACCCGTAATGAAGGGCGCGTCCGTGCCCTGAAAGCCCTGCGCAGCGAACGCGCGGAACGCCGTGAGGTGATGGGCAAAGCGAAGATGCAGGTGGAAGAGGCGACCCGCTCCGGCAAAATCGTCTTTGAAATCGATGATATCAGCTATGGTATTGACGGTAAGGATCTGGTCAGTCATTTCAGTGCTCAGGTAAACCGGGGGGACAAAATTGCCCTGGTCGGCCCGAACGGCTGCGGTAAAACCACATTGCTGAAACTGATGCTCGGTGATTTACAGCCGGACGACGGTAGTGTACACATCGGTACCAAACTGGAAGTGGCTTACTTCGACCAGCACCGTGCAGCGCTGGATCCGGATAAAACCGTGATGGATAACCTGGCGGAAGGCAAACAGGAAGTGCTGGTTAACGGCAAACCGCGCCATGTGCTCGGCTATTTACACGAATTCCTGTTCCATCCGAAACGGGCGAGAACACCGGTGCGGGCCCTGTCCGGCGGGGAGCGTAACCGTCTGCTGCTGGCAAGATTGTTCCTGAAACCAAGCAACCTGCTGATCCTCGATGAACCGACCAACGACCTTGATGTCGAAACACTGGAACTGCTGGAAGAGCTGGTGGATAACTATCAGGGCACTGTCCTGCTGGTCAGCCATGACCGTCAGTTTGTTGATAACTGCGTGACCGAATGCTGGATTTTTGAAGGCAATGGTACCATCGGGCGTTATGTCGGCGGTTACTTTGATGCACAACAGCAGAGGGCACAGGTTCAGTCGCTGAAAGCCCCGGCGGAGAAAGCAGCGAAACCGGAAGCGGCGGAAGAAAAACGTAAAGATAACATTAAAAAAGCAAATACATCTGCAAAATTAAGTTATAAATTACAGCGGGAACTTGAACAACTGCCGTCATTGCTGGAATCTCTCGACGAGGAAATTCAGCAACTGCAAAGTCAGGTCAGTGCGCCTGAATTCTTTAACCAGCCGCATGATGAAACAGATAAAGTACTGAAGCTGCTGGCAGAGAAAGAGCATGCGCTGGAAGAGGCGTTTGAGCGCTGGCAGACGCTGGAAGCAATGCAGAGCGGGAACTGATCCCGCCTGTGATTTTGGAGAAATAACGAAACAGTGTGTGCTCATCATTCACATGATTCAGTCACGGTGCTGTGTCCGCAGTGCGACCTGGTGGTGGAAATCCCTGAGCTGGAACGGGGAACCAAAGCCGAATGTCCGCGCTGCCACACTCACCTGGCCGCCCGCTGGCGTGAACCGCGCCGCCAGCCGCTGATGTATGCACTCAGCGGCCTGGTGATGTTTGTACTCGCCGGGATGTTTCCGTTTGTCTCGATGAAAGTGGCAGGTATTGAAAGCGAAATCACGCTTTATCAGATACCGTCTGTGATGTTCGGGGATAACTACGGCGGGCTGGCACTGTTCTTTATGGGATTTGTGCTGGCGGTACCGGCCTTCTGCCTGTTTGCCATTACCTTACTGTGCAGCGGGATCCGTCTGCCGCCTTCGCTGGCCATTCCGGTCACGCGGCTGCTGTTCCGGCTGCGTGCCTGGTGTATGGCGGAGATTTTCCTCGCCGGTGTGCTGGTCAGTTTCGTGAAACTGATGGCGTACGGGGATATCGGGCTGGGCGTGAGTTTTCTGCCATATTGTCTGTTCTGTGTGATGCAGGTGCGGGCATTCCAGTGCCTGGATAAACACTGGGTCTGGCAGCGGATTGCACCGCGTCCGCCGCTGCCGGTGGCGCTGGAGGCAGGAAAAGGCGGTTTGTGTCAGGGGGTGCGGCTGTGCGGTACCTGTCAGGCGATTCTGCCGGCAGATATGCATGAGTGTCCGCGCTGCAGCAGCCGGGGTCATGCCCGGCGGCCGAACAGCTTACAACTGACCATGGCACTGCTGTTTACCTCCGTGATTTTATATATCCCGGCAAACCTGATGCCGATTATGATCACCGAATCCCTCGGCAGTGATTTCGGCTCGACCATTATGGCCGGGGTGATTTTGCTGTGGGGGGATGGCTCTTATCCGGTGGCGATGGTGATTTTTATCGCCAGTATCATGGTGCCGAGCCTGAAAATGCTGGCCATCGGCTGGCTGTGTCTGGATGCCAAAGGTCACGGCTGGCGTGATCCCGGCCGGATGCACTTTATTTATGAAATCGTGGAGTTTGTCGGACGCTGGTCCATGATTGATGTGTTTGTGATAGCCGTACTGGCGGCACTGGTGCGGATGGGGCGTCTGATGAGCATCTATCCGGATATCGGTGTGATTTTATTTGCGATGGTGGTCATTCTGACAATGATTGCCGCCGAAATGTTCGACCCGCGCCTGACGTGGGATCGGCTTGAAAAAAAACGGGCGGAGAGTGCTAAGGAGCCTCAGGTTGAACGATAAAACTGATGATTTGACAGAAGCGAAGGTCAGCAAACTGAAAAGCTGGTCACCGGTCTGGATAATTCCCATCGTCACGGTACTGATTGGTGCCTGGATCCTTATCAGCCACTTTCGCGGACAGGGACCGGAAATCACCCTGATCACTTATAACGCGGAAGGGGTCGAAGCCGGTAAAACCAAAATCAAAAGCCGCAGCGTGGATGTCGGTGTGGTTGAAAGTGTCATGCTGGATCAGAGTTACAGCCGCGTGATCATCAAGGCCCGCCTGAACGCAGAGATGAAAGACGTTCTGCGTAAAGATACCGTTTTCTGGGTGGTGAAACCGACGGTCGGCCGTGAAGGGGTCTCCGGGCTGGGCACACTGCTGTCAGGGGCATATATTCAGGTGCAGCCTGCCAATACCGGCGGCGAACGCCGTGAATTTGAACTGCTTGATTCACCGCCGCTGGCGTCTCCGGACGCCAAAGGGATCCGCGTGATATTAACCAGTCAGCAGGCCGGACAACTGAATCCGGGGGATGCTGTGCTGTTCCGTGGTTACCGTGTCGGTTCCGTGGAAACGGCAGAATTTAATCTTGATGAGCGCGAGATGCAGTATGAGCTCTTTATCAACGCACCTTATGACAAACTGGTGACCACCAACGCCCGCTTCTGGAAGGACAGCGGTATTGCCTTTGACATGTCCTCGCAGGGGGTAAGTGTACAGGTCGGTTCGCTCTCCACACTGTTCAGCGGCGGCGTCAGTTTTGATGTGCCGGACGGCTGGCAGCCGGGTGAGGAAGTGAATCCTAAGACCCTGTTTAAGCTGTTTGATAACCAGAAAAGCACGCAAAATTCACTCTACACCGAATATAAAAGTTATCTGCTGTTCTTCTCCGACTCTGTGCGCGGCCTGTCTCCGGGCGCACCGGTGGAATTCCGCGGTATCCGTCTCGGTACAGTGGCACAGGTTCCGTTCTACGCCAAAGGGTTGGGGCAGACATTTGATCAGGATTTCCGCATCCCGGTCCTGATCCATATCGAGCCCGAGCGTTTCGAGAAAGATGTAGGTAAAGATTTCAAACTGGCACAGGAACTGGAAACCGCATTACAGCAGGGGCTGCGCGCCTCACTGAAATCCGGTAACTTACTGACCGGCGCACTGTATGTTGATCTCGATTTCTACCCGGATCAGCCGGCGTGGAAAGCACCGATGAAAATTGCGGATTATGACATTCTGCCGACCACCAGCGGTGGCCTGGTTCAGCTGCAGCAAAAAGTACTGGCGGCGCTGGATAAAATCAACGGCATGCCGATTGAACCGATGATGAAACAGGCGACAGAGACACTGCGTGCCAGCGAAAAAACCATCGCTGAAGCACAGAAAACACTGTCTGAGCTGAATGTGTTACTCAGCAGCAAAGAGTTCAAAGCGCTGCCGAAAGATATGCAGGCCACGCTGCGTGAACTGAACCGCAGTATGCAGGGTATCCAGCCGGGGTCACCGGCGTACAACAAACTGGTTGATGATATGCAGCGTCTGGATCAGGTTCTGCGTGAATTACAGCCGGTACTGCGTACCCTGAATAACAAGAGCAATGCTCTGGTCTTTGAAGCCGCGCCGCAGGCGGATCCGCAACCTAAGAAGGCGAAGAATTAAGATGAAGAAACTGACAAAAGCACTGGCATTCCTGGGCGTTTTTGTACTGGCGGGGTGCAGCAGCACCCCGGTGAAACAGTATTATCAGTTACCAGTGGTGGCGGCTGCGGACAGCAGCAGTGAACAGACAAGCTTCCGCAGTACCGGCAGTGACAACCGCCATCCGCAGTTATGGATCCAGCGTATCACGCTCGGGGATGTGCTGGGAAATGCCGGGATTGTCTATCAGACCAGTGATGTGGAATACAACATCGGCAGCACTAACTTATGGGCCGGTCCGCTGGAGCAGCAGTTGCTGGAAGTAATGACGACGGAACTCAGTCAGGCACTGCCGGACAGACTGGTTTCGGTGCAGCCGCTGGAAAGTAAACCGGATACCCTGACTGTCACTGTCACCGGTTTCCACGGCCGTTATGACGGCAAAGTGATTGTGGCGGGCAGCTGGATTTACACCCACGGTGACGCGGTTATCCGCCACCCGTTTAATCTGGTACTGGAACAGGCGGAAAACGGCTATCCGGCGCTGGTACGTACGCTGGGGGAAGGCTGGGCGCAGGTATCAAAATCGGTGGCTGACGAGCTGCGTAAGTAATTGCTGGTTTACTCTCTGCACCGGATGTGCAGAGAGTAAATTGTCATCAAAATGACAAATTTGTGAAACACGCCACATTAATCCGCTTAATCTGCTGATCGCTAAAACGATTCTTATTTCGTCTGAAACATCCTTCTGAATACCTTTACGGTCCCCTGAAAACTAATAATCTGATTACGCTGGTAAAATAACAGCCCTGTTTTTATTGTGTATTTTTATGAAAAGCGGAACTGACACACCCTGAACCTTCTTTACTTGCAAACTCCGGCCCGAAAGCGTATTTCTATTATGGGTTGAATAAAAATCAACCTGTTTTCAGCACTGAATAACATGAGGGAAGTAACGGCATGAAAAGACAAAAGCGTGATCGTTTAGCCAGAGCATTAACCAAAGGTTATCAGGCGGGTATTTTAGGACGTTCTAAAGAGAGTTGCCCGTATCTTAAAATTGACGAACGTTCTCATTGGTTGGGAGGCTGGCGCGAGGCCATCGATAAAAGGGCGGTCATTGCGTAACCCGGTTTGAAGGATAAAAAACCTCCGCTGTGCGGAGGTTTTTTACGGATAACACCAATAACACCACGGCAGGAAAGATTAAAACGCGCTGGTGTCTTTGAAAAGACCCACTTTCAGATCTGTTGCAGTGTAAATCAGTTTATCATCAACAAAGACTTCGCCGTCACCGATGCCCATGATCAGCTTGCGGTTGATCACACGCTTGAGGTGGATGCGGTAGGTGACCTTTTTCGAGGTCGGCAGTACCTGGCCGGTAAATTTCACTTCACCCACACCCAGTGCACGGCCTTTCCCTTCGCCGCCCAGCCAGCCGAGATAAAAACCGACTAACTGCCACATGGCATCCAGGCCCAGACAGCCCGGCATGACCGGATCATTGACGAAATGGCAACCGAAAAACCACAGCTCAGGTTTGATATCCAGCTCAGCTTCGATATAGCCTTTATCAAAATGCCCGCCGGTTTCGCTCATTTTAATGACGCGATCCATCATCAGCATGTTGCCGGATGGCAGCGGCGGCCCGTCTTCACCAAAGAGTTCGCCCCGTCCTGAGGCTTCAAGTTCTTGCTTTGTGTAGGATTCTTGTTTTGCGACCATAACTCAATCTTTGCCTTGTTTATCAGATAGGCTACACAATAGCTTACACTTGTACGCTGAACAAGTCCGATCAGATAAAAATTGTGCTATTTCCACCAGCGGGAAAACCACGAATTTCTTGGTTTATCCTGATTGTTCGCCAGGAAAATCCGATCCTGAATTATAGCTAACAGGTGTTCTCCGGACGGATTACCGTCCTCTTCATAGTACGGCATATTCATCAGGTGTGAGGCCGCCTGAGAGACGTGGCCTGCTGTCCATATGTGGAATTCACCCTGACGTACCGCTTCAACCACATCATCTGACAGGACCAGGTGACGCTCGTTGGAGGCCGGGATAATCACACCTTGTTTGCCGGTCAGCCCTCTGGCCTGACACAGCCGGAAGAAACCTTCGATTTTTTCATTTACGCCGCCGATGGCCTGCACAAACCCGAACTGGTCAACAGAACCGGTCACGGCAATCTGCTGGTCAACCGGCTGCCAGGAGAGGGCACTGATAAGTGCGCACAGCTCAGCCAGAGAGGCGCTGTCACCATCCACTTCGCCGTAGGACTGTTCAAAGACCACGGAGGTGGAGAACGGGAACGGCTGTTCCAGTTTAAGCTCCGCAATCAGGTAAGCCTGCATAATCATCATACCCTTGGCGTGAATATTACCGCCAAGCTCTGATTTGCGCTCCACATCAACAAATTCACCATCACCGATATGTGCCACACAGGTGATACGGGAGGGCTCTCCGGTCGCTTCCGGGTGTCCCGGATACTGCAGAACGGACAGTCCGTTGATCTGGCCGACAGCACTGCCCTGAGTCTGGATATACACCTGACCCTGAAGAATCTCATCCAGCCCGCGATCGGCCAGATAGCCGTGGCGCCAGCTGCGGTTGTCTTTGATTTTGCGCAGCGCTTCTGCGGTGATGGTGTCCGCAGGCAGCAGGGTGGCGGCATCGCGCAGCAGAGTGGTCAGCCATGTCAGGTCGAGCGGCAGGGTCCTTTTATCTTCCTGAAAACGCATCCCCTGACGGAGCAGCTCATACCAGCCGTCAGCACTGAGCGGCGGCAGCTGATTTTGCTTCAGCAGCCCGTTGACAAACTGACACCAGACGGTCAGCTGTTCTGTTTCTTCCAGCTGACAATCAAATTCATATTCGCCGTACAGCGCTTCTTCGCTCAGTTCCGGCTCGGAGAGCATAAACTCATCCAGACTCAGACGATCGCCCACCACGATGACCCGCAGGTTAAGCGGCATGCTGTCAACCGGGAACGGCAGCGGATGCTGTTCGGTGTGAGCCAGCCAGTCAAAACGCTGTGCGCAGACCATCTGCTTTAAACGCAGCCACATCAGCGGCTGTGCGAGCAGGCTGCGCAGTGACATGATCAGAAAGCCGCCATTAACCTGATGAATAATACCGGGCTGCAACTGCACATGCTGGTGATGGGTATAGACCTGGCCGAACAGCTGCTCCGGTTCAATCCAGTCACAGACAGCAAACGGCTGCACTGCACTGAAATGGCCGTTATCCGACGGTGTAAAGACAAACCTGTGATTATCGAAGTGGTATTCACCGCCCATAGTGCGTTTTTGCCGGATTTTGACTTCCGGTGGCAGTAATTGCGCTATGGTATTCAGGTAGCACTCGCTTTCGTCACTTTTGACCAGCATAAAACGGCGTTTTGCCGCCGGATGGCTGAAAAGTGACAGGCTTTCCTGTAAACGCGGCTGCACGATATCAGCCTGCTGAGCAGGCAGTTCAGAAGCGGTTTGCAGGATGGTGTGGTAACTGTTTTCATCAGGCAGTAATGCCTGCCAGGTCAGCTGTTTAATATTCACTCGGTATTGTCTGCTTTTGATAATGTCGGATTTAATCGTTGCGGCAGGATCTGGTGCTCCCCGCAGTGTGCGGTTATCAGCACCGCCTTTGAATAGTAACGAAAATAGCGGGACATTGTAGCGCGTAAGCAGGCCGGATAGCTATCCTCGCGGCGTTTATTTTTACCCGTCCTGAGCGGAAAGAATTGTGCAGAGGAGCGGTTTTTTACGGGGAATATTGCTATGCTTATGTCAGTGTTACCCTGTCACTGAGAAAAATCATGAAATATCAGCAACTAGAGAATCTTGAATGTGGCTGGAAGTGGGCATATCTGGTCAAAAAACACCGCGAAGGTGAAGAAATTACCCGTTATACGGAAAAAAGCCGGGCTGAGGAAGCAGTGGCGCAGTTACTGAAACTGGAGTCACATCCGGTAAAAGTGACGGCGTGGATACAAAAACATATGGCACCGGGACTGGCGAACCGGATGAGTCAGACTATCCGCGCACGGCGCAAGCGGCATTTTAATGCTGAGCAGCAGCATACCCGCAAAAAATCGGTTGATCTGGAGTTTCTGGTCTGGCAGCGGCTGTCGGCGTTATCACAGCGGCGCGGCAGTACCTTATCGGACACGATTGTGCAGTTGCTGGAAGATGCGGAGCGCAAGGAAAAGTACGCGACGAAGATGACATCGCTGAAGGAAGATCTGCAAAGCCTGCTGGGAACAGACAAAAAATAAACCCCATCCGGAGATGGGGTTTATACAATTCATTGCATCATACAACCGAATTCAGAACTTACTGAGCAGCCTGCTGAGAGACTTGTTCAGTTACACCCTGGATTTCGATTTCAACACGACGGTCTGGTGCCAGACATTCGATCAGAGCAGCGCGCTGTTTGATATTGTCACATTTGTTGCCAGTAACAGGATCTTCTTTACCGCGGCCTTCTGCACGGATGCTGCCGGCTGGGATGCCTTTAGCGACCAGGTAATCTACAACGCTCTGTGCACGTTTCTGAGACAGTGGCAGGTTGTAGTTCTGGGAACCGATGCGGTCAGTGTAACCGATAACCAGGACGTTGCCCTGAGTCGGGTCGATTGACGCCAGTTCGTTGAACAGCTGGTTCAGAGCTTCCTGACCTTCAGCTTTCAGAGTAGATTTGTTGAAGTTGAACAGAACGTCTGAACGCAGGGTGAAACGTTTGTTCTCAACAACTGGTGCAACAACCGGAGCTGGTTCTGCAACTGGTGCAGCAACTTCATCCTGGCCGAAACGGTAAGCAACACCAACACTCAGCATGCCGTTATCAGGACGTGCCATGGTGGTTTCTTTATCGCCGATGTTGTTGATCCACTGATATTCTACGCGAGCTGCGATATCACGGGTGATTGCATACTCAGTACCCAGTGCGAACAGCGGAGAAACGCCAGTGTCGTTATCTTTGATACGCTCACCGTTGTAAGATGCGGTTGCGTCTGCACGCCATACCATTGCACCCAGACGGGTATAAACGTCTAAGTCATCCATTACCGGATAGCTCAGTTTGGTAGTCAGCTGAACGCCCTGTGCTTTGAATGCGCCGTTGTTACCGTCGCCTTTGTAAGGCATACGACCTAACCAGTCATAACCTAATTCAAAGCCCATGTACTGGTTGTGCTGATAACCAGCATAGATACCAGCGCCGAGCTGATCTTTATGAACCGGACCAGTGTTGCCTAAGCTTTCACCGTCAAAACCAGTACCGGTGTTCTGATACTGAGACCAACCTAATTTACCACCGGTATACCAGGTATTGTCTTTTGGAGCTGCCTGCGCAACGCTTGCGAAAGCTGCCACTGCCACTGCTACTGCGATAGCTGTCTTTTTCATTTTACGCCTCGTTATCATCCAAATTGGCTCTGGCTTAATAGCCTTATTATCGCCTTTGGTTTTTAAAAATAGTCAGGGATTATGTGCGCTATTTAGTAAATAGCTCCCAACAGGGAATTTTAAGCACTACCTTAACGGTGTAAAGTCTACAGCGAACTATAAAAGTTACAAGCCTGTCCTGTGGAATTCGACTAAAAAAATGTAAAAAACTGTACTGATTCATAAACATACAAAATAGTCAATTTCTTTGGATATTTGGCTTAACACGTTGAAATAGTGTAATTTTATTAACCAAGCAGAGCAAATGATACGGGCATGTAAAAAACTCTGAGAATATTCTTAATTTTCCTTAATGATAAGGGAAAGAGTGAATTTGTAATGTATTCAGTTGTCGTGCAACAGGTGCACTGTCATGATGCCATTCCTGCGGACGCATAATAAAACCGAGGCAGCCGCCCTGTTCCGCAGCGCGCTGTAACCGGGCATTTTCCTGCTCAGTCAGTACCGGCAGCCAGCCCAGAACCACACTGTAGTTACCGCTGGCGAGTGCTTTCTCCATAGCGGCAACACTGTTGATTGCCGGGATGCGGGACAACTGCATGATTTTATCACCCGGCAGCTGATTCTGCGATAACCAGGTGCGGTTAAGTTTTGCACCCGGAGAGAGCCATAACAGCCAGCGGGACTCCCCGGCAAGCTGACGTAATAAAGGAAGCAGAATGTGGGTCAGGACGATATCATTATTGCGATAAACCAGTTCGCTGACCATTCCGTTCAGACGGCGTTCCCCCGCAAGGGCGGGTGACACAGATGCCGGTGTAACAGGGACGTATTCCCGGGTTGCCTGCTGGCGCATAGTTAACCTCACATAGTGATACTGTATATGTGTACAGTATAATCCAATTCCGCTCAGATCAAGTAAATTTTTTCCATACAACTCGCAAAATTCAGGTTTGCCGGATACAAATACGAATTTATCGTTGGCAATCGGGGAAACATTCCTTATTTTGTGGCGACAGCTGAGCTCAGTCAGGGAATGACACAACGATACGTTTAACCTGCTTTCAAAGGACTGATAATATGAAGGATTATTTGAAATTGTCAGATGTTCAGTTTGATCGTCTTCAACACAGTACACAGCCGTTCGGCCGGATCCGCCTGAAATCACAGTTCGGGTGTATGGGATTATCCATTGACCGGGTCACTTTCGCACTGATAGCCAACAGTCAGCTCTGGCTGAAAAGCACAGAGGCCACCCGCGAGCTGTTCTGCCGGCTGGAACTGAGTGACCGGTTTACTTATCCCAAGCGGATCCTGCCGATGCGGATTAACTATTACCGTGTTCCGGACGCGGTATGGCAGTGCCCTCAGCAGAGTGAGTTCCTTTTTTACCAGACCTACCTGCATGCACGGGAACATGCACAGTCACAGCAGCAACTGCCGTCGCGGATTAAAGATCTGCCGAATGTGGACAGAGCTCTGGAACGCCGCTTATGGCAGGCGGGGATCCGCCGGGTGGATGACCTCTATTTGCTGGGTGCCAAAGCGAGCTTTCTGAAGGTCAAAGCCCGGCCGCAGAATGAGCTGAAATTACTGTTTGCCATCGCGGGAGCCATTGAGGGGTGCCACAGTGCGGTATTACCGAAAGCACTGCGGGAGGATCTTATCCATTGGCATGGCCGGCTGAACTAAACGGCGCAGGTATCCCGGGGAAATGTTTTCCCCGGGAAGACATCAGCTGTCCGGTGTTTCTTCCGCCGCAGTCTGTTTTTTGCGGCGGAACCGCCCGGCGGAAGGCTGCAGATTATGCTCTTTATCATTGATCTGCCGGATAAGCCCGGTAATGTCCGGTGTCAGGCTGAGTAACAGGCGAATCTGCTCCAGCACCAGCTGCTCGGTACTGTTATTGTCACAGGTACATTTATCCAGACGCTGTGCGAGCGCATCTGAAATAGCCTGAATCTGCAAATCTTCCCGATGTCCTTTTTGCAGTGCGGTCTCGATATAGCGGATGGCATCATTCAGCAGACGCAGAATAGTGTCATCCGTGAGCTTGGTGCGGTGAGCCCCGAGCGCGGAAATATAACTGAGCAGGGTGTGGTTGAGACAGAGCAGGCGGAACGCCTCATCCTGAGATGTACGGTAACTGCTCGGCTCTGAGGATATGTTCGCTACCACAGAGGCAAACTCCCCGTCGCTGATATGCGCATCACGACGGGCAACCCGGTACTCCAGGCTGTCAGTTTTACCGTTGTAATACTGTTGCAGGATTTGTTCCAGATAACGGCCGTTTGCCTGCATGGTGCGGTCAATCACCAGCGGCAGCTGGCGGTATTTCCAGTCCGGCCAGATATAGCTGACAGCAAACCAGGCGAGTCCGCAGCCGATCAGGGTATCAATAATGCGGTGAATAGCGATATCAAATCCTTCACCCAGCAGGTTAAAACTGAACAGCACCAGCAGGGTGATAAAAATGGTGGCCTGGGCGTACTGACTGGTGCGGAACACAAAGAACATCAGCCCGGACAGTACCATCAGAATAAGCTGTCCCTCATAAGACGGCACAAAATACATGATCGGCAGGCCGATAAGGATCCCGGCGAGAGTCCCCACTATGCGCAGCATCAGGCGGCGTCGTGTGGCACTGTAGTTCGGCTGGCAGACAAACAGGCTGGTCAGCATAATCCAGTAACCGCGGGTCAGATCGAAGGTCAGGATAATGGCGTAACCGGCACACAGCAGCAGCGACATCCGGATAGCATGGCGGAACAGGGCGGAGCGTGGTGTCAGGTTCTGCCTGACCCGCGCCCAGATATCACGCAGTCCCTGCAGGTTTTCGTTGGACAGGCGTGCATCTTCCTGCATCTTTTCCGCCGGAAGCTGAGTCTGCTCTGCGGTCAGTCCTTTAAGCTGGGAATCGACACCGCGCAGGTTGGTCAGCAGATGGCGCAGAGCCATGACACTGCTGTTACCGGGCTTTTGCTGCTCCAGCAGGTTGAGGGAGTTTTCCAGATAAGAAAATGTCCGCTCAAAACGCGGGTTATGGTGATATTTGCGGCGCTGCAAAATGGCCTGCGCAACAGCGGCGCAGGCATGTCCCTGCATGGTCATCAGCCGCTGAAAGCGGAACATAATATCGCTGTAACGCAGTTCATTGCTTAAATTCTGATACTGGATATGAGACGAACTCGCCCGCTCGTGAATATCCTGGGCAACAAAGTAATAATGAAGGGCATGGCGGGTACTGCGCTGGCCGCGGTCACCTTTCAGGCGGGAAAACAGGGTCATTTTTGCCTGATGCATGGCTTCCGTCAGTGCGCTGTTCGCCATCGCCAGTTCAAAGACGGACTGCTGATAATCTTCTTCTATATCCGGGTCAAACAGGTTTGCTTTTGCCTCCAGATAATTGGATAGCTGCATATAATAGCGGGCAAGATTATCCTGCAGCGGACGGACAGGGAAAAACAGGTGCCCGGTCAGGGTCAGCAGGTTATACCAGACCGCACCGGTCAGCAGTAACAGCGGTTGCTGATACCAGTCATCAAACAGGTTTTTACCCAGCATGGTGTAAATCGCGATCAGCAGTGCCCCGAAAGCAATGGTGGCGTAACGCTGCCCGAGCGCACCCAACAGAATAAACCCGCTGGTTGATACCGCAAGTCCTGCCATAAACAGGAGGTGGTGGTCATACAGCAGTTCAATGGCCGCAGACGCGACAAAGAAAGAGATCAGCGTGATAAACAGATTACGCAGACGCCCGGCGAGCCGGTCATCCAGGTCTGTCAGTGCGGCGGCCACCATCCCGAGTGTCAGGGCAATGGTGACTTTCGGCGGCATGTGCAGCAGCCACGGCACCAGTGTGGTACCTGTCAGCGCAATCAGGATGCGGAAATAATAAAGAAAATGGCTGTTATAAATATACCGGCTGAAGCCGAGAAACGCTGCAAGCACAATAACCTCAATGAGTCAGAAATACCCTTAACGGGAATTTGGCAGTAAACTAATTGTGTCTTTCCTGTAATATGGCAATGGTATGGCGCTGGCATACGTTTTACCACATCTGGTTTTATCACATATTGATTTCAATCTTGTAACGGTGCGGAACACATGGAATTAAAATCAACACAAATGGGGCAGACACTGGCTCGGCATCCTTACAACCGCGTGCGGTTACTTAACGCAGGTATCGAAGTCAGCGGGGCAAAACACCGGTATGTTATTCCTTTCAATGAGTTAATCAATATTCAATGTAAACGCGGTATCGTCTGGGGCGAACTGGAATTTGAACTGCCGGATGAGCAGGTTGTGCGTCTGCACGGTACCCAGTGGCAGGAAACTCAGGAATTCTATCAGTATCTTACCGATATCTGGTCACGCTGGAGTGAAGAGATGAGCGTGGTCAGCGCGGGTGTGCTGGATAAACAGGTCAGTGAAATTAAGTCGGTGATTCAGGCCGACCGCTGGCTGACACAACCGGAAAGTCAGAAACTCCGTGACAACATTCTGCACGCCTTTGCGGCACTGCCGCTGCCCCGTGCGCGTCTGGCCGGTTTTGATAATTGTGCACAGTCTTATCAGTTTTGTCTGGACTGGCTCAGCCACACCGATGAAAAACGCCGTCAGCGCAACCGCGAATGGACACAACAATGCCTTGAAACCTACGTGGATTTCTTTGCCAGTGTGGAATCCTCCCCGCTGAATACTTCGCAGAGTGAGGCGGTGGTTAATGGTGAGCCTTCCGTGCTGGTACTGGCGGGAGCCGGGAGCGGTAAAACATCGGTGCTGGTGGCACGGGCCGGCTGGCTGCTGCGCCGTCAGCAGGCGCTGCCGGAGCAGATCCTGATGCTCGCCTTCGGGCGGCAGGCGGCAGATGAGATGAATGAACGGATACGCACCTGTCTGCATACAGAAGATATCCGCAGTAAAACCTTTCACGCCCTCGCACTGCATATTATCCGCGAAGCATCCAATAAATCGCCGGTTATCAGTGCGCTGGAAAGTGACACAGCCGCCCGTCATGAACTGATTAAATCCGTCTGGCAGACTCAGTGCCGTGAGAAAAAAGCACAGGCAAAAGGCTGGCGCGAACTTATCAGCGGCAGTATGAACTGGCTGGTGGATGAGGAGGAATACTGGGAAGATGAAACCCTGTGCCGCCGCATGGTGCCGAGGATTGACCGCTGGCTGAGCCTGATGCGCATGAACGGCGGTAGTCAGAAAGTGATGATTGAGTCCGCACCGCCGGATATTGCACCGGAATTCACAAAACAAATCAAACTGATGGCGCCGTTTTTAAAAGCCTGGAAAAGTGCCCTGAAAGACGAGGGGGCGACAGACTTCTCCGGGCTTATCCATCAGGCGGTGAACCTGATTGAAAAAGGGCGCTTTATCTCGCCGTGGAAAGCGGTGCTGGTGGATGAGTTCCAGGATATCTCACCGCTGCGGGCAAAACTGATCCATGCCCTGCGGGCCCAGAACCCGCAGACCACACTATTTGCTGTCGGTGATGACTGGCAGGCTATTTACCGTTTCAGTGGTGCGGAACTGACACTGACCACGGATTTCAGCGCGGTCTTCGGCGAAGGGGGACAGTGTGCGCTGGATACCACATACCGCTTTAACAGCCGTATCGGGGAGATCGCCAACGAATTTATTCAGCGTAACCCGCAGCAGTTAACCAAACCCCTGAACAGCCTGACGAAAGGGGATAAAAAAGCGGTGCTGTTACTGCCGGACAGTCAGCTGGAAGCATTACTGAATAAAATGAGCGGTTATGTGACCGGAGAAGAAACGGTTCTGATCCTGGCGCGTTATCACCACCTTAAACCGGAGATTCTGTCGGTGGCAGCAACCCGCTGGCCGCATCTCAATATCCGTTTTATGACCATGCATGCCTCGAAAGGTCAGCAGTCGGATTACGTCATTATTACCGGACTGACGGATGAACGGGACGGTTTCCCGGCTGCAGCACGGGAATCGGTGATTGAGCAGGGATTACTGCCGCGGGAAGAGGAGTTTATACATGCCGAGGAGCGTCGCCTGATGTATGTGGCGCTGACCCGGGCAAAAAAACAGGTCTGGTTGCTGTATGACAAAGACTCGCCGTCCTGCTTCGCGGAAGAACTGGCGGATATGGGCGTCAGCCGGGTGAAAAAGCCCTGAAATATGAAAGAAGCGGCGGTAAATTATCACCGCCGCAGAAAGCCGTTACTGAGTCCGCTCACTTAAATAGCGGTTGTAATCCGGAATAACAATATCCACATCGTTATCGAAATCCGGCGAGTGAATAATAAAATCAGCTGTGGACATATTGGTTGCCACCGGGATATTCCAGACGGTCGCCAGGCGCAGCAGCGCTTTCACATCCGGGTCATGAGGCACGGCATTGAGCGGATCCCAGAAAAAAATCAGCACATCAATTTTCCCTTCCGCAATCATTGAGCCTATCTGCTGATCCCCGCCCATCGGCCCGCTCAGCATGCCGGTGATTTCAAGCCCGGTTTCGCGGCTGATCAGTTTGCCGGTAGTGCCGGTGGCGAACAGCTCATGGCCTTCTAATTTAGCCAGATTGCGTTTAACCCAGTCCAGTAATTTGGTTTTATAGTGATCATGAGCCACAAGGGCGATTTTTTTATGCTTGGTCAGTACTCGGGTGGTCGATTCCATAACGCTCTCTTTTCCGGCGAATAAAATGTTATTCAATAACATAAGCGAAAAAAAGGGTTCCGCCAACAGGTGATTTTCAATTCAGTATGCTATAACTCAGATTGTTGCGCAGGATGATAAAAGAGGCTTCTATGAATGACACATTTCTGACCGGTATTCTTCAGCAGGTAAAAACGATCGCTGTGGCGGGGGCGAGTGATAAACCGGACCGCCCTGTTTATCATGTGATGGAGTATCTGCTGGGACAGGGATACCGGGTGATTCCGGTGAATCCGAAACTGGCGGGAAAAACCCTGATCGGGCAGATGGTGTATGCCACGCTTGCCGATATTCCGGAGCCGGTGGATATGGTGGATGTTTTCCGTAATGCGGATGCCGCACCGGGTATTGCGCAGGAAGCGATTGCCATAAAAGCGAAAGTGCTGTGGCTGCAGCAGGGGATTATCAGCAGTGAGGCGAAAGCGCTGGCGGAAAACGCCGGGCTGCTGTTTGTTGAGGATCGCTGCCCGAAAATTGAGATCCCGCGTCTGGGGCTGGAAAAGTAAGTAAAAATAAAGCCCCGGCATGTGAGTGGCGGGGCTCTTCGTATTGTTAATTGCGCAACCGGGGAGACTGTAACTGGTTGCGGATGGACTCAGCCAGTTCATCCATAGTGATGTTATCGGGGTGGTCTTCATCCATCTCATAGGTGATCTGGGCTTCTGCCAGATAGCTATGGATAGGCTCACCGTTATCGTCTTCCATCACGACGTGGTACCAGGGCGCAGAGCGCAGGTTCATATTGGATGCGATGTCGTCCTCTTCCGGCTGATCCAGTGAGTATTCAGCATCAATGTCGACAATCACGCCCAAGTAGCCAAGCAGCTTATGGCGAACTTGTTGTCCGATACCGAACTTACTTGAAATCATCATAATCACCTCCGAAGAAACTTTGCTCTGTTACTAATATGGGGGGTACTGATGACAGATTCAATCCCTTAACAGATTGTTGTTTCCTATCACTGCAATCAGCAACAGCTGACAATTTCAGGTTATCGGGGAGTGGGTAAAATTACAACCGGCGGACAGCGATACAGATTAAAATAGTGACATTTTCGGAAAAAGGAGCGACATAATGAAGATCGGACGACATTTTGCCGTATACGGACGCGTTCAGGGCGTTGGTTTCCGCTATCAAACGTTTTACTGGGCAAAACGCCATAATGTGACCGGGTTTGTCCGCAATCGTCAGGACGGCAGTGTGGAAATTGAAGCGTATGGCGATGAAAGTGTGCTGGAGGCCATGACCGCATGGCTGGAAGCTGGCGGGCCGCCGGGGGCGAAAGTGACAGATATCATCGCAACCCCCTGTGATTACAGGGAAGTTGCGGTATTCCGTGTCCGCCACGAATAAACGGCGGTCAGATACATTTCACCGGTTTCGGCAGACCGGCCAGCTTTGTTGCCTGTTTGGCCGGGCCTTTCGGAAACAGGCGGTACAGATAACGACTGTTCCCGCGCTCCTCGCCATACTTCTGTGTGATGGCTTTCACCAGCATGCGGATAGCCGGTGAGGTATTAAATTCCAGATAAAAATCCCGCACAAAGCGGATAACTTCCCAGTGCTGTTCTGTCAGGGTGATTTCTTCCTGTTCAGCCAGCAGCGGCACCATTGCTTCCTGCCAGTCCTGCACATTGAGTAAATAGCCGTGGGGGTCAGTGGCGATTTCACGCCCTTCAAACACAAACATAATCTGAACCTGCTGAAAATGAGAATGAAAATGTAGCAAAAATCTGCCGCTACCCCAAGCATCAGAAGAAAGAAAGCGGTGATAATGATGATAAAATCAGCTAACACATTGAGAAATGACTAAATTTCCGGCATTTAAACTATCCGGGACTTTACAAGGCACAGTGAGGGGACTATAGTGCACGTCATTGCGGAGGGGTGGCCGAGCGGCTTAAGGCAGCGGTCTTGAAAACCGCCGACGGGAAACCGTCCGAGAGTTCGAATCTCTCCTCCTCCGCCATCTCAACGTCTCCCAGTATCTCCTGAAGTCTCTCAATTCCTGATAAATCATTCCTTACAGTAACGTTATTTGCCCGGCTATCAGCGAAAACCTCACCAAACTGCACAGTATGAATTTCGCTGAAGTCAGATATAACAGAGTGCAGGGCGTGATATTATGATGGTGCCACTTCGCTCTGTCTGATTCGTTCTGTATTGGGTCACCGGAGTTTTATGTTTAACTTCTAACAATGTTAAAGGTTTAAAATATATTTCAGTTTTTTTATTTTTTCTTTTTGCGGCGACTGATGAATATCTGCACAGTAGCTTTTTTCATATTCATCGATTAAATTTTCCACAGAGAGTCTTTTGTTCGGAACATCCATTTTTAAATCATCTCTTGCTTCCTGCTGTAAACGCATACTATCGTAACCGCTCATTTTAGGTATTTCATCACCAAAAACAGATGTTACCCCATTCATGCGAAAATTAACCTTCGCTTGTTGATCTCCGATTTCATCAACGGCAATCCTGCACTTCATATATTTTACGACTTTCGTTTCCTGAGTATCGCAGCCTTGTAATAAAATACATCCGATTGTAACGACAATAATACCGAAAATTTTCATCCCTCAGATACCCTTAATTTAATGGTAATAAAGCGTGATTTTCTCACAAAAAATTATCCGTGATAAATAAAAGGTTTCTCTGTTCCCTGAACCGAAACAGTTTTCTCAGATAATTTTCTTCAGGCGGACTGTCCACTCCGGCCGGAAGCTGATGTCGCCGCATTCAGCATCATGCTGCTGATTAGCACAATATTTTTTCCGGCAATATTTCCCTTCCCGTTTCGTCAAAAATGTCGATTATTGTTGTCTGACACATCAAAAAACCGATCCTTCATTGATTATAAAGCTATTTTTTACTGGCATGTAATATGCATAGATGACATTTCTTTTCTTACTCTTTTACTCCCTGGTCAGGGGAAAGGACGTCAAATGAATAAAGTCATATCTGTATGCCCGTATTGTGGTGCCGGTTGTAAACTGAATCTTTGTGTTGAAAACGGAAAAATAATCAAAGCAGAAGGTGCTGATGGTGTTACCAACCAGGGGCAGCTGTGTCTGAAAGGGTTATATGGCTGGGATTTTCTTAATGATAACAAGTTACTGACAGCCAGAATAAATCAGCCGATGATCCGCAGAGAAAAAGGCGCACCGTTTGAAGTTGTCAGCTGGCGGGAGGCGATTAATTATACCGCTCACCGGCTGAAACAGATTAAAGAAAAGTACGGTGCAAAATCCATTATGTGTACGGGCTCCTCACGCGGAACCGGCAATGAAACCAACTTTGTGATGCAGAAATTTGCCCGTGCAGTATTGGGTAACAACAATGTGGATTGCTGTGCCCGGGTGTGTCACGGCCCGTCAGTGGCCGGATTACAGGTGACATTGGGTAACGGGGCAATGAGCAATTCCATCGCGGATATTGAACACTCCGGTTGCCTGCTGGTATTCGGGTATAACTGTGCGGATTCTCATCCTATTGTCGCCCGCCGGGTGATAAAAGCAAAAGAGAACGGCGCGGAAATTATTGTCTGCGACCCGAGAAAAATAGAAACAGCTAAAATTGCCACACAATACCTTCCTCTGCGGAACGGTACCAATATGGCGCTGGTTAATGCGTTCGCCTATACCTTAATCGATGAAAATCTGTATGACAAAGATTATGTCAGCCGGTTTACAGAGGGATTTGAGGAGTACAAAAAAGCCGTTCAGGATTACAGCCCTGAAGTGGTTCAGGATATTACCGGCATTCCGGCCTCACAAATCCGTCAGGCGATGAGAACCTATGCGCGTGCAAAAACCGCAACCATTATGTGGGGGATGGGGGTGACACAATTCGGGCAGGCGGTGGATGTCGTCAAAGGCCTTTCCGGACTGGCGTTATTAACCGGCAATCTGGGAAAACCCGGTGTGGGGGTTGCACCGGTCAGAGGGCAGAATAATGTTCAGGGTGCCTGTGATATGGGGGTACTGCCTAATATGTTCCCCGGCTATCAGAATGTGACAGATGAAAATGTCAGACGTAAATTTGCGCAGGCATGGGGGATCCCGTATGAATCCCTTGACCCTGAGGCGGGCTACCGTATTACGGAAGTCCCGCATCTGGCCATTGAGGGAAAGGTAAAAGCCTATTACATCATGGGGGAGGATCCGCTGCAGACAGAAGCGGATTTACAACTCGTCCGCAATGGGTTTGATGCCCTGGAATTTGTGGTGGTGCAGGATATCTTTATGACCAAAACAGCGGAGCAGGCCGATGTTATTCTGCCGTCAACCAGCTGGGGTGAGCACGGCGGTATCTTTACCTGCGCGGACAGGGGCTTTCAGCGGTTTGAGAAAGCCATTGAACCACAGGGAAATGTAAAACGGGACTGGGAAATTATCAGTCTGCTGGCGACAGAGATGGGATACCCGATGTCTTATACTGACAACAAAGAGATTTGGGATGAACTCAGAGAACTGTGTCCGCTGTTTTACGGTGCCACCTATGAAAAACTGGAAGGGCTGGCACATATTCAGTGGCCGTGCCCGTCAGAAGATCATCCGGGGACACCATACCTCTATCAGAATAACGTCTTTGATACCCCGTCAGGCAAAGGACTGCTGTTTGCCGCACCGTGGCGGAAGCCGGCGGAACTGCCGGATGATGAATATCCGCTGATCCTTTCCACTGTCCGTGAGGTCGGGCACTATTCATGCCGTTCTATGACCGGTAACTGTAAGGCGCTGGCATCTCTGGCTGACGAACCGGGATATGTGCAGATGCATCCGGAAACCGCAGGAAAGCTGGGAATTAAAGACCAGGATATTGTGTGGGTGGAGTCACGCAGAGGGAAAGTGATGTCCCGGTGCAGTATCAATGAAACGATTAATAAACCAGCGGTTTATATGACATATCAGTGGTGGATTGGTGCCTGTAATGAACTGACACAGGATAATCTGGATCCGGTATCCAAAACACCGGAAACTAAATACTGTGCGGCGAGAGTGATCAGAATTGATAATCAGAAAGAGGCCGAAGCTCTAGTCAAAGAAAAATATGCTGTCATGCGGAACCGGTTAATCGGTTTAGTTGAAACAGCAGAAAGCCAGATTCAATAAACGGAATACATTTAATACCATGTGACCACAGGGTGTTTTACAGCACTCTGTGGTTTTTTATACCACATCATTACTGAATGAAACACAAAAAGCCGGCAGCCGCCGGATGCAGATGAGTCCCCTGTGATTACTGGTGTCATCGTCAGCCGGAAAATGTCCCCTGCCGGTTATTTCTGCCCGCACATAAAACAATATTTCCGTTTTCTGTGATTTTCCTCAAATAATCAAAAAGATATTTCGCTAAGATAGCGCTCTTAAAGGAGCGATGTCTATGATAAGTTTATCTCATCTATCCGGTTTATTCTTAGGGGTATTACTGGGTTTTGTTATGCAGCGCGGCCGCTTTTGTTTAGCCGGTGGTTTGCGCGATCTCTATCTCTTCCGCGACAGCAGAATGCTGATTGCTATTCTGATTGTCATCTCTGTCCAGAGTATCGGACTCTTCATTTTTTCTTATTTCGGTATTGCAAAAATCCCCGGAGGCACATTTCCCTGGCTGGCAACTCTGGCCGGCGGATTACTTTTTGGCATGGGGATGGCATTTGCCGGGTCCTGCTCAACCGGTGCTTATTACCGGACTGCGGAAGGATTGGCAGGCAGCATTACAGCCGTCGGCGGTTTTATTATTGCCAGCTGGTTTATCCGTCAGTCTGCCGTAAAACAGGTCTTTTCTCCGGTTACCACACCGAAGCTGGATTCCCCGACTATCACACAATCACTGAATATCCCGCCGTATATCGCGATTATTGTTTTGGTGCTGCTGACGGTTTTTCTGGTGAATCGTCACCTGAATAAATACAAATCTGTTCACATTCCCAAAATGAAAGCCCGGAAAACCGGGGTCGCTCACCTGCTGTTTGAAGCCCGCTGGCATCCGTTTGTTTCTGCCCTGATAATTGGTGTCATTGCTCTGCTTGCCTGGCCTTCAAGCCTGGCGGACGGACGTGTCGGCGGGTTAGGGATCAGCGGCCCGAGCGCACAATTATTTTCACTGGTGACGGCCGGCGACCTGAAATTCTTTAACTGGGCGGGTTATCTGCTGATCGGGATTTTTGCCGGGGCGTTTATCGCCGCAAAAGGCAGCCGGGAATTTCGTTTCCGCAACCCGGGTTTTCCCGTGATGATAAAAAGCCTGACCGGCGGATTACTCATGGGTATCGGCAGCGGCCTTGCCGGCGGCTGTATGCTGGGAAATACCTTAGTCAATACGGCCTGGTTCTCCTGGCAGGGCTGGGCGTTTATTCCCTGCATTATCGCCGGCAGCTGGATTGTCAGTTATTTTACGATCATACGTCCTCAGAAAATAAAGTAATAAGGTGAAACTATGAATACGCTGGAATTAGATACCCGCGGGCACCTGTGCCCCTTTCCGTTAATTGAAGCAAAAAAAGCCATTGAAACATTAGCGACCGGTGATGTACTGGTCATCAAATACGATTGCGCTCAGGCGACGGAAAATATTCCGCGCTGGGCGGCAGAAGCCGGCCATGAAGTTACTGATTTTGAACAAATCGGTGATGCGCAATGGCGGATGGAAATTAAAAAAGGGTAACGAAATGATGGCGGCCTGAAAATCGTTGCACGGAACTTTTCCGGACAGAAAAAGACGGAATTGTTCACAGGCAAATTTGAGGTCGCATCGCTCACCGGTACGCAGTGAAACACGTTCTTATTCCTGCATCTGCGCCGTTAATACACTGACCTTCTCTTTCAGCAGATTCGCCATATCCCCGCCGTGACCATCGAGTATTTTACCGATATCCTTTAGTTTGACGCCTATCTGCCGCAATATCTGAATCCGGGTAAGGCGTTCGATACTGTCAGTCCGGTCTTCTCAGCAATTTCACCAACCTGAAGTAACATATTTCCCTCTTGTAATGCTGCTCAGACTGCGGCCTTACGTGACGTAAGAGTCAATACCCGCTTTATATTTTATTGATCCTGTTTTGCAGACAGGTACACGTACAGTATTGTACCGGTTCCGTATAATAATGAGATTCAAATAAAAAAAGCAGGAGTGATCTTTGGTTACCGGACCTTTTATTAATGCCGCCGCAGTATTAATCGGCGGAATTGCCGGGGCAGGGCTGAGCCACCGGCTGCCGGAACGTATCCGGACATCCATGCCCTCTGTATTCGGCCTGGCCTCGCTCGCCATCGGGGTGTTGCTGATTATAAAATGTGCCAATATGCCGGTGATGGTGTTGTCGGTGCTGCTGGGGGCGGTTATCGGTGAACTGTGTTGCCTGGAAAATAAAATTAATGCGGTGGCCGGTAAAATAAAGACCCGGCTTCCGGCACGGGGCGGGGCTCAGGAAAGTTTTATCGAAAACTATGTGGTGCTGATATTCCTGTTCTGTGTCAGCGGTACCGGAATTTTCGGGGCGATGCATGAAGGCATGACCGGTGATCCGACCGTTCTGCTGACCAAAGCTTTTATGGATTTTTTCACCGCGATGATATTTGCCTGCTCACTGGGTATTGCGGTGTCGGTTATTGCCGCACCGATGCTGATTATTCAGCTGGCACTGGCGGGCAGCGGTGCGTTATTAATGCCGTTTACCACACCGGCCATGATGGCGGATTTTACTGCGGCGGGCGGGGTATTATTAATCGCGACCGGGCTTCGGATCTGCGGTATTAAAATGTTTGCGGTGATTAACCTGCTTCCGGCACTGGTACTGGTGATGCCGCTGTCGCTGCTCTGGTCATCTTTCTGAATTATGATGTAAATCAGCCGGATAGATACAGCAGACGGTGGCAGTCTGTCATGCAGGGTTATTTTTTGGTTATTGATCCCGCAAAACAGCATCCGGCTGAATAAATTATCTGCAAATACAGGATTGGCTGTTTTTATCTGCTTTATTTGAACCACTTCAAGAAATTGAATTACTTCTGAAATCACAGGGTTATAATCCGGAAAACCGATTCAGTTACTTTCCGTATTCATTCCATGGATGTCATCAGTATTATCATTTCAGCGGGTAAATCCTCCGTTGATGTCGCACTTTATACCTTATTACCGATTATGGTCGTGATGCTGATCATAATGAAATACCTGTCTGTCAGAGGCGTGCTGGATGTGATAGTCCGCTGGCTGGCACCTTTACTCAAACCTTTCGGCTTAACCGGGATGAGTGCATTCGCGCTGATCCAGATAAACTTTGTCAGTTTTGCCGCACCACTGGCAACACTTGCGATTATGGATAAGCGGGGTGTCTCTGATCGCCATATGGCCGCCACCCTGGCGATGTGTTTTGCTATGGGGCAGGGGAATGTGTTTTATCCGCTGATGCCGTTCGGGCTGCACTGGACAACCTCCATTATTATCTCGGTTGCAGGGGGATTGTGTGCGGCGGCTTTCACTTGGTATGTCACCGGCCGCCGGTTATCCGCAACAGAGACCGCAAGTTCAGAGCCGCTGCCGGATGCGGAGCAGAATAATCAGGGAATTTTGTCGGTTATCAACAGCGCGGGGGCGGATGCTATCCGTCTGGCACTCGGGGCTATCCCGATGCTTATCCTGTCATTATCCATTGTCGGATTAATGCAGGCCGCCGGGGTGATTGAATGGCTGCACCATATTCTGATGCCGGTACTGAATTTTATGCATATTCCGGACAGTTTTGTGCTGCCCGCCCTGGTGAAATGTGTGGCCGGGGGTACCGCCTATTTCGGGGTGATTTCTGACCTGGTGCAGCAGGGCGCGGTAACCGCCAATCAGATTAATGCGTCTGCCGGTTTACTCATCCAGACATTTGATTTACCGGGGATCGGAATTTTTCTCGGTATCAGTTCTCGGTTTGTCCGCTTATTCCGTTATGTGATCCCGGCAGCACTGATCGGTATTCTCATCCGCACGGTTTTGCATATAGTATTATTTTAAGCCGCAGGAGATAAGTGATGGATATTCGTGAAGATGAAACCAGTTTTTATATTCTGTTTGAGGACGGCAAAAGCCGGATAGCGGAAATCACCTTTGTATATACCGGGGATAATCTGGTGATTATTGACCATACTATGGTGGATGACAGCCTGCGCGGGCAGAAAGTCGGTAATAAGCTGGTTGCGGCGGTGGTTGAGAAAATGCGCCGTGAACAGCGGAAAATTATTCCGCTTTGTCCGTTTGCCAAAAGCGTGTTTGATAAAACCCGTGAGTATGACGATATCCGTCACGCCGGGTAATGCACAATGCCGGAGGGGAAACCGGTTTTCCCCTCACGGCACAGACAGAACAGTTACCATCCGCAGATATTGGTTTCTTCATCCATATCGTAGCCGCGGATAATATTAATCAGATCCTTGACGATTTGCGCCGCGTTTTCAGCATCGGCTAATTCAGCAGCGGAATCCACGTCTTTATCCACTGACACACCATTATTTTTATTGGTCATGGTGACCATCAGTGCCGCATCATTAATCTTTTCTTTGCCGTCTAATTCACTGACCAGCAACGCGATTTCTTCCGCTGCAATCTCAGGGATATATAACTTTTTCGGATTCAGAAAGAGTTTTTCAGCTTTCAGGCCGTTACTTTCATTTATCAGCTCTAATAAAAAGCCTTTGTTTTCGTCGTTCATGATTGTGTTACTCCTCGGTCAGGATCTCTGGGGCGACATAAAAATCGACATTGAACACAGTATCGTCAGTAACCGCTTCTATCCGGTGCCAGGTTTCCGGCGGAAAGACACCGAACTGCCCGGCTTGGATTACCAGGGTGTCTGTTGGTTCGGGGCTGGTTTCATCCGCATAGGAATAGTAAACAATCGTGCCCTGCATAACAGACAGTTTAGGATAAACGCCCTGACGGGTGCCTTTATCCAGATGTCTTTGCCAGATAGATTTCGGTGCGGTTTCTTTGGTCCAGAGCGGGGTGCTGCGGACATGAATGTAGTTAGTCGGAATGATGATGCGTTCCATCTGTGTTCTCCTGAAGTTAAACACATGATTAAGGCTTAATCTTAAAATACTTTTCAAAATTTAAAAAGTATTTTAGATGCAACTTCAGGGGAAACAGCACGATTTACCCGCTGACAGCCGGGGGCTGTCAGCAGGGCAGACGCCGGGAAAGAGGGCTATGATTAATCGTAGGTAATCATAAAAGTGGCATCTGCGTCAGCGATGCCGGGGGTCGGGCGGTTTCCGGTGGCGATATAGTTGGCATAAAATTGTGCCTGACCGTTGCCGTTAATATCCATAGCAATTTTCGGGCTTTTGGTTTCCACCGGCAGCCGGTTTTTCTGACTGTCGAGGATCTCTACCGCTACAGAGCCCGCGGCGCTTGCCCCTTCATTTATCGCCAGCAGTGAGCTGTCCTGTTTATCTTTCTTACCGCTGAAGACAAAGGTGACGGCAGAAGAAGGCGGACAGTTCTGTAACTGAAAACTGAACGGCATGGATTGTGTTTTATCACCGGCGGCGCGGAAATTTTTCAGTGCCCAGCGCCCCAGTTCGACTTTTTTATTTGCCTGGGAAACTTCGACCCCGCAACTGTAAGCGACAATTTCACCGGACAACTCAATATTGACCCGGCCGAGTTCATAGGCGGCGGCTGAATGGATCAGCAGACTGCCGCAAAGCAGGGGGAGCAGAGTCTGTTTAATGTGTTTCTTCATTGCCGTGCCTGTTATTCGTAGTCAACGCGTAAATAACCGCGGGATTGGAAAACACCTTCTTTCGGTTTATTACCGGTCACACTGACGGGCCAGGCGGTAATTGCTGTCCGGGCAGAACCGGCGCCGTCGAGCTGGAACGGAATAACACTGCCGATATTATTCGGGGTTAATGCATTACCGTTCTGATCACCGACAATAAAACCGACATCCGGGTTATCGGAGACAATCATATTGCCGTTAACTTTTTCCGCTTCGATACGCAATGTCAGATAGGCTTTCGCTTCCACGTTGGTACACTGAATCGCGATATTTTCGAGTTTTTTATTCACCGTAGCGGGCTTATTACCGGCACCGGCCTGGCTGAATAATTGTGAACCGATTTTACCGAAGTTAATCACCACAATATCATTAACCCCGACTTTGCATTGCTGCGGTACATTAATAATGCCGCTGTAACTGATGGTATAAACCGGCGTGCTCAGCGGGTCAGTATTTGCCGTCGTGACATAGACGGTAAATAAGGTCTTTTTCGGGATCACCACCTGGTCAACGAAACGGCGGGTGACTTTCAGGCGGAAGGTAAAATTACTGTCCATAATGCCGAACGGTTTTCCCTTGGTCACGTTCGGGTGTGTGCCCATCAGAACATAGTCCTGCGGCGGGTAAAATGTACCGGCAGAGCTGTCGGTAATACTCATCGCCCCCCGCAGATAATCATTCAGCTGGAGGTATTTATAGGATCCTTCCGTTTCCACCACCGGCATATTGGCGACATAGCTGCGCATTGTCCGGTTATTGCCGGAGTGGACAGGGCATATTCCCTCAACCCGTTCGCTGAAGTTTTTGGTTAACACTTTTACCTGACCCACCTGGTTATTGGCGGAGGTAAAGCTGTCGGTCAGATCGTAAAAGACCTCACTGGTTCCGCCCGCCGCATTACTGCATACCACAGCCAGCGCCGGAAGAGGTAAAAATGCCATTAATAACGGGATTGCGTATCTCTTTTTCATCATTAACTCTCTATTTACATTCAAGCGCGGTCCGCAGTAACGGCCCTTTGATTTCCTGACGGGTAAAATCATAATCCGCGGTGCACTGGTCACCCGGCTGATTCCCCCACTGCACCAGTAATTTCCCGGTCAGCGGCAGGCCGGTTAAATACACACGTCCGTCATCATCGGCAATACTGCTGATCTGAGAGCCGGTTTCCTGCACCATACTGCCGAAGCGGATCGGTTTGCCGTTGTGGGTCAGCGAGAGCAGCGCCCGGATCCCGATACTGGTATCAAACGTGGCGCGGGCAACAGCCCCGCTGATCGGTACCACGTTCTGCACATTATTTTTAATTTCCGTATTGTCATTAAATGAATCCGGATTCAGGGCAATACGGTTGTTACGGTATGCCGAGGCATAAGGAATAATGGCGTAACCGCGCCAGTCCGTTTTCACCCCGGTGTAGTTTTCCACCGCCACACCGGCGGCACCCGGTGCTTTGACCAGCACGGTGGTGTCATTGATTGACTGGCCGAATGTCAATCCGTTTTCATGCAGCAGCACTGCGCCGGAGGCCCGGTAGTTCAGCTGATTCTGATCCGGGTCGTAGTTATAGCTGATCCCGAAATCGCCGTAAGTGCCCTGATAATCCAGGCCCGCTGAGCCGTTATAACCCTGCTGGCTGACATGCCCCTGTGAGACGGAATAGCTCAGGTTTCTGTCTTCCAGCAGTGTGCCGTTCACGCCAACGCGGTAAGCCTCGCGGCCGCCGGAGTTATTGGTGGCGGAGAAGGTGGCATACGCGTTATTAAAGGCATCATTACTGCGCGCATTACGCGACGAGAATGAGGAGAACGGTACGGACACATTCACCGACAGCATGTTATCGCGCTCTTTTAGTTCCAGCGCTTTGGTGGTACTCAGGGAAACGGAGTAATTTATCCCGTTCCAGCTGTTGGAATACCCGGCCTGATACCATTCATCTTTACCGCTGCGGTTCCAGTAAGATTGCTGGTTACCGGATATATAGAGCGAGCCGTACTGGTCAAATGATTGCGAGATATTGACCTGGAAGCGCCCTTTTTTGTTATAAAGCAGGTTGTGATAATTAATAATGATCGGCTTGCCGTCATCGCCATCCTCGCCGTCCGGGGCATATTCATAGCCGGACATCTGCTTATACGCGACATCGTTTAAGGTATAGAAGCCCTTGGTGGAATAGCGGTAACCCAATAACTGGAACGTGGTCCCGGTGGTGTTCAGGGATTTCGCGTACAGGAAACGGAAGGACTGCCCGCTGTGATTCGAGCCGTCCGCCAGTTCACTGTTTGCATGGGTGACATCGAAGGAGAAGGCACCAAAGCGGCCGATATTCTGACCGACACCCACCAGTACAGATTTATATTTGTCTGCCAGCTGTGTCCCGGTATACACGGAGATATCCCGTGTCAGACCGGCGAGCAGGGTCGCCTGGACAAACTTCGGTTTATCCTGGTTGCTGTTACCGCTGCGGAATTCCCCGGCCATCACATCATATTTCACACGGCCTTCACGCTGGAGCACCGGTAGTGTGGAGTAGGGAACAATATACTGCTGCTGAGTGCCGTCTTTCTCCTCGACGGTGACCTGTAAGTCACCACTGGAGGTGGCCGGGTTTAAGTCATTTATGACAAACGGGCCCGGCGGGACATAGACCTGATAAATCACATAGCCGTTCTGGCGGATAACCACTTTGGCATCCGTTTTTGCCATACCGCGCACGGTCGGGGCATAGCCCTGCTGGCTGTCCGGATACATATTATCGACAGAAAACAGCCGCACACCACGGAACCCGGCAGAATCAAAGACACTGCCGTCCGAGTTGCCGTCACCGATAACCAGCTGGCTTTTCAGGGCAATAATCGGCCGCTGAACATAGTTCATCAGGCTGCGCCACTGGCTGTTACTGGTGTTTTTACTTTTGTTGTAATTCCAGGAGCTTGACTGACGGAACTGCCACGCACCAAGGTTAAACCCCGAGTTCAGGTTCACGTAGTAGCTGCTGGTATTATCCGAGTTGTTATTCCCGGACGCGAAATAGTTCATAAACAGTGCCGGAATACCGGATTCCCATCTGTCCGGCGGAATATAGCCGCGGGCCTGCCCGGAAAGACTGGCCTGAGGGAAACTGAGCATCAGCCGCTGTTTCTGAAAATCAAAGTGATATTCTGAACCGGGAATTTTTTCGGTAAACGGGAAGCACTGTTTATCCTGCTCTGTTAATTCCTCCGGACGGGCGATATTTACCCCGAAACCGATAATGGTCTCCGCACTGAAGCAGGGGAATAAATAAGGCTCACCCTCTTTATTTTTCAGTTCGGTAAAGGTGATTTCAGAGGAGGAAACAAAGTCATTATTAACAGACAGTTCAACCAGGTAAGTACCGGGCGGCTGATAGCCGCCCGATTCAAAGCGGGATAAATCAGAGACATCCGCGTCAGACAGGTCATCGGTTAAAAACGCGGCGTTAAAGGAAGGTTTCGCACCGGCGGTTCCCGCAGGGAAAAAACACGTCACCGCGGCAAGCACAGCAAAATAAACCGGCGTATGTGTGAAAACCTTTTTGATGTTACTCATTTCACCCTGTTCCCTGCATGACAACAATAAAATAATGAATGTCTTAATTCAGATTCACTTCGCGCTGTTTGCGCAGTCCGCCGTAATCATTAATTGTCTGATAAGTCAGTTTACGGCCGTTTTTACCGGCAATCTGATGGGTACTGAATGGCGCGACCATGACATTCTCAAGCGGACGCCCGTCTAAAATAATATTGACGAAAGTGGTGTAATACGGCGTCGGGTTATCAATCGTAATCGTGCCGCTTTTCTGCGTGATGGTAATTTTTTCTGCCGCATCTTCTGTCTGGATCGGTAAATTTACCGGTCTGACGAACAATTTAATCCGTGACAAAATAGCCAGCTGGAGCACGTTTTTTCCTTCCAGTGATTCTTTATCCACGGACGGAATCGCTTTTACGTTCAGCCAGAAAACAGACTCGCGGTCTTTCGGTAAATCCTGAGCCAGGTTAACAATCCGCAGAATATTTTCGCTGGCAGGCTCCATCACAAATAATGGCGGCGTGATAACAAAATCTTTCTCTTTGCCATTGTCGTTATCAACCCATGAGTTGATCAGAAAACGTTCTTTCGGGCTGTGGTTAATCACAGACAGTGATGTTTGTTTTGCATCCTGAGGATAAATGACCCGGGTTGCACCCAGTGCAATTCCTGAGTTCTGATTTGACGCTGAATAAGCAAACCCTGACATCAGTGTGAAAAACAATATCAATGCACTATTTTTAAAATAATCAGAAATCACAAAAGTACCTCTTAATATTCTCTGTCAGAAATAACGCATAGAGTATGGTATTTCATTTTTCGGGGTGGCTTATAATACAGAAGGTGATATATAAAACTCTCTCCGCTCCCTGTTACAGGCACAATCCGTCGTCAGAATTAAGAAAAATAATTCTGTGCAGAGAGAGTTTTTATTTATTTAATTAATTACGTTCGGTAATTGATTATTCGTATTTAACAACGAAAGTTGCATCAGCATTTGCCTGACCCGGGGTAGTTGCGCCTTTGGCAACATAACGGGCAGTGAAATCTAATACGTTAGTACCTTGGATTAAGGTTTTAGTTGCTGAGAAATCAGCACCGCTTGGAGATAATACTTTAGATGCGGTATCACTGATCTGAATACCGACGTTCTGTGCAGCCGGTGCGTTAGTCCCGGAGTTAACCGCTAATAAGGTAGCGTCGCCGGTCATGCTCTGGCCTGAGAATGCAACAGCAGCAGTGGTTGCCACAGCCGGATCACAGTCAACCAGTTTGATTTTGAACGGAACCGGAGTAGACATGTCACCGGAAGCTGCTAATTTAGCAGTACGGTACTGACCTAATTCCACAGTCTGGTTGCTGCTTTCAGTGCTGACTGCACATGCTGCGTTAACAAGTTCCCCGGTAAAATGAACTGTACCGCCGTTTACGATTACCGGATCTGCTGCTGATGCAGCAGCGGAGAATAATAAAGCGGATACAACAGATGCACCAATAATATTTAATTTCATAATACTGAATTCCTAAAAAATAAACGCCATCTTCAAATTTTACTATCTCAACAGAATAGTAAACCACTACATCTGAAGAGGTTAATCTTCAGATACAATTTGAGTGTTGTGTGTATCAGAAATGAAAAAACGTAAAATTCTAAAATTAAAACATATAATCCCGGCTGTTGTTAAGATCACCAAACAGCTTTACAAAAGGCACTTCCAGAACAAGTGAAATAGTAAACAGCATATCAAGCGGAATATTGCATTCCCCGCGCTCATAGCGTGAAACCTGCTGCTGACTTAATTTTAATTTGTCACCTAATTCTGAACCGGATAATCCCTGTTCTTTTCTGTGTGCTCTGATTTGTTCTCCAACAATTTTATTTATATTCATCATGAGTCGTACTCAAAAATTACCGGGTTTCTTATGGGAATAATATGCAAGGTATTCTGAATAACTAATCAGATAATACAGACCCGAATTCCGTCATAATTAAATATGGCAGGAAAAGCGTGGTTGCATTTCGGGATTAAGTATTAGCGCTTACACAGGCTAAGTAAAGTTAGTTATAACGATCAAAGGCCAATTATTGATTGATAAAAACTATCAATAATGATTTTTTGATCGTTGTAATCTTTTTTATATGTTAACAATTTTTACGGTTATCAAAAAAATATGTTTTTATTTTCCACTGATTTTGTAATTTATTGATAAATAAGTAAATAAAATTACCATTACATTTATATTTCTTTTGTAAGTGAAGATTGCCTTCATTTACTATGCATGGCTACTATTTTTACATATATGTGTTTTTAATCCATTGATTTATAAAGTATAAAAAATAAATAAAAAATTTAATCAATAATTCATTTTTTTGATAAAATATCAATAATACGTGTATATCAAAAATAAAATAATGTAAAAACACAATTTATCGTTATTTTGTTATTATTTATTGTTTTGTTTTTAAAATAAAGTCATCATTTGCACTAAAAATGTGTCGTGATGGGTAAAATTATAAATTTCTGTGTTTTTTTAAACATAAATTATACACAATAAAAACATATATTTCATAATGTAAAATTATAAAAATCATTATACTTCATGATGTTATATCGGTTTAAATACAAAACATCTGAAATATTACAAATTATTACCACAATATGCCTGTTCACAAGTTTAAAGCGTAAATGCAAATTAACACATATTATGAGTAATTACAGGCCGAATAGTAATTTATCCGATAAAAAAGACAGAATGTATCGCAGTGTGAAAAAAAATCATATCAATCATTATGTTGTGATGTGCATTGCCGGAGGGCTACAGGTTATTATCGGCGGTTATCCGGAAGACTTTAGATTTTTCGGTGGTTACGCTATAAAAGCAGAGGGGCGGAATGCCGTCATTTTTCATTCTGAGAAGGGAGAGAACCTATGATACCGGACTACACAGAAAGCAATTTTGCCGGTATTGAGCACGGTGACGGGATTTCGGTGATCCGTTTTTATGCACCCTGTTGTGAGCCGTGCCGCCGGAGTGAACAGGAGTTTGCCCGTATTTCCGGGCCGCCGCCGGCTTCTGTCTTCACACAAGCCGTACATAATGCGTTGTTATAGCATGACCGGGATGTAGTAATTAATCTCTTCCACATACTGCAGGCCGTTGGCAATAAACTCATCATGCCGCTCTGCGGGCAGCAGTTTATAGTGTTCAATATCCGGGCCCCGTCTGCGCAGCAGGTTCATTTCTGCCAGCGTACCGGAATAGGCGGCATGAATAATATTGTTGTAATCAGCGGGCAGATTTTTCAGCATAGCCGGATCAATGGTAATTCTGAGATAATGCCCGCCCGGTAAGGTCACCGGAGAAAGTGAAGCGCGGCGGATGCTGTCCGCTGATAATACGGACGGAATAACCGCTGTGGTATAGGCATAACTGATATCATCTGCGGTTGATTCATACGGGGCATGTATGGCATACAAATCCGCCGGAATAATATCCACTTCCTTAAAAAACTTCTCCCAGAATTCACGCCGGAATTTCCGGTTTTCAGTCTGCCAGTCAGACAGATGTTTCCGGTGATAATGATGAGAGCCCGCTAACGATATTTCAGGTAATTCGGTCAGTTCAGACTGAAACGGAATCAGGTTTTCCGCCTGTAACGGAAAACAAAAGCCGTTGCTGTCCCAGCCTGCTTTTTTGCGGTAGGCGGAAGGAGTGGTATTAAACTGGGATTTAAAGGCGCGGCAGAATGTCTGCTGTGAATCGAAGCGGTATTTCACGGAAATATCGAGAATACTGCTGCGGGTGATCCGCAATGCCTTCGCTGCGCAGGATAAGCGCCGGGCACGGATATATTTTCCGATCACGACACCGGTGTGCTCTTTAAATAAGCGCTGTAAATGCCATTTGGAATAACCCGCCCGTGCGGCAATGATATCCAGTGATAAATCAGATTCCAGATTTTGCTCAATCCACAACACCAGACTCTGAATAATACTTCCGCGAAGCCCGTCTATGTTCATTCTTTTTATTACCGGTAAAGAGTGTTATCGCTCGGTTATCGTGCGATACAAAAGTTAACCTTTTAATATTAAATGAATTTACCTTTTATATCCGCAAGGAGTGTAAATATCTGTATGTAGTGTGCAGTAGTTTGTATTTTTTTATCAGGAATTGTCTGTTTTTGTGTGAATTTGAGACATACAGACAGAAAAATATCTTGATCCACCGAAAAACGTGCAGCTATTAACCTGAAAAACAACAAAATTTTAAAAAATCACAAAAAATTATAACTTTTGAATTTTCTGCCGATAACAGTATCCGTATGGCCCTGCCAGATCATTTTATCGCCCCTTAAAGGAAACTGTATGCAGTTACTTCGAAACTTATCCATCCGGTTCGTCATGCTGTCGATACTCGGTATTTTGTGTCTGACACTCGGATGTGTCAGTTTTTACAGTGACTGGTCACTGTCGAGAGTGTCTGACGGCAATGCGACCGATCGTCAGCTAGTCCGGCAGCTGACGGTACTGAATCAGGGAAATGACCAGTATTTCCGGTTTATTTCCCGGCTGAACCGCGAAATGCAGAAAAAAGCGGAAGGGGAAGAACCGGATTTAAAACCGTCTGCGGAAGCGATGGAGAATATGGGGCTGCACCTGGCGGAGATGAAACGGATTTCCCCGGGACCGATGGATGTACAGATGTCAGAAAAGGTGATTGCCCGCTGGCAGGCACTCTATGATGAGGGGGTTAAAATCCAGATGCAGCTGGCGGAGCAGGGGGATCAGGCGGGTTACCGTAAGCAGTCCCATGATGTCACACCGCAGCTGAGCAAAGAATTTGGTGCTGCCAGCCTTGAATTTACACAGGTGGCGGAGACGCGGATCGAACAGACCCGTACCCTGGTGGACGGCCTGATGACCACCACACGGATTGTGATTATCAGCGGCACACTGTTTGGTCTGCTGATCCTGATTTTTGCTGACCGCTATCTGGTGAAGATGATGCAGCGCCCGCTGAACAATGTCCGTCAGCATTTCCGCCGTATTGCCGGGGGGGACCTCAGCCAGCCGGTGGAAAGTGACGCAGCCGGGCGTAACTGTGTCGGTAAATTGTTCCCGCTGCTCAGTGAGATGCAGGACAGTCTGCGGGATGCGGTCAGTTCTATCCGTGAAGGCAGTGATACCCTGCGCGACAGTGCTTCTGAGATTGCGCGCGGCAATACGGATCTCTCCTCGCGTACCGAACAGCAGGCAGCGGCGCTGGAAGAGACAGCGGCGAGTATGGAAGAGATCACCGCGACAGTGAAACTGAATGCGGATCATGCGCATCATGCCAGCGAACTGGCGGAAGTAACGTCCTCAACGGCACATCAGGGCCATGAGATGATCGCTGCGGTTATCCGCACAATGGACGAAATTTCCGAGAGTTCACGCAAAATTGCTGAAATCACCAATGTGATTAACAGTATCGCTTTCCAGACTAACATTCTGGCGCTGAATGCCTCGATAGAAGCGGCGCGGGCCGGTGTCCACGGACGCGGCTTTATGGTGGTGGCCGGTGAGGTGCGGACACTGGCCAGCAACAGTGCGGATGCCGCCAAAGAGATTGAACGGCTGATAGCCAATGCGGTGTCCCGTGTTGATCAGGGCATTAAACTGGTCGCCGGCGGCGGGGAAACGATGGAGGAGATTGTCCGTGCCTCCGGTGAAGTCACGGAGATCATGAAAGAAATTGCCATTGCGTCAGAGGAGCAAACCAAAGGGATCTTACAGGTCGGCACTGCAATCACCCAGATGGACACTGTGACCCAGCAGAATGCCTCGCTGGTCAGCAATGTCTCTGAAACCGCCGCCGGGCTGGAATTACAGACACAGGCGCTGCAGAACTCCGTACAGAAATTCCGCCTCAGTGCTGCGGACTGACGCGGCTCAGATTGCTGCCGTGGCCAGTAAATCGCGGTAGTAATCTATCTTTCGTTCCAGGTGCTGAAAATGATCATTCAGCACCGCTATCTGCTGTTGTAATTCCCCGCTGTGTGCCAGCAGTAAATCCATACGCGCCTGTGCCGTTTCCTCTCCCTGAGCCCGTAAATCCGCATAATGTCTGATGGATTTCAGCGGCATGCCGGTTTCTTTCAGTCGGGTGATAAACGTCACCCACTCCGCATCACGGGCGGAATAACAACGGTGATTATTTGCCCGGCGCTGCGGGATCAAAATGCCTTCTTTTTCATAAAACCGCAGGGTATGGATACTGAAACCGGTTAAGGCAGAAAACTCACTGATGGAATAATGCATGCAAGAAACCTCTTGACCTCGAGTGAACTCTATCTTTTACGCTCAGCGGACTAATGTCAAAGGAGGTTTGTATGAACAATCAGAATTATGTGGTGATCACCGGTGCCAGCGCCGGTATCGGGCGGGCAATCGCGGCTGCTTTCGCACGCCGGGGTAATAATGTGGTGCTGGTGGCACGGCGTGAGGATGCATTACTGACACTGAAGGCGGAGCTGATGCAGCAGAACCCGGACATCATGGTTGAAATCCGCGTGTGTGATTTGTCCGTGCCCGGCAATGCGGCGGCGCTGTATCACTCGTTGTCTTCATTGAATATTATTGCGTGGATTAATAATGCCGGTTTCGGCTATTACGGTACGGTGGCAGAGCAGCCGGTGGCGGAAGCGGAGAAGATGCTTGCCCTCAATGTGAATGCCCTGATGGTGTTGTCGGCGCTGTATGTGCAGGATTATCAGCATACGGAAGGTGCGCAACTGATCAATATCAGTTCGGCGGGCGGCTATACGATTGTTCCCTCTGCGGTGACTTACTGCGCCACGAAGTTTTTTGTCAGTGCGTATACAGAAGGGCTGGCGCGTGAGCTTATCCGCAACGGGGCAAAATTGCGGGCAAAAGTACTGGCACCGGCAGCCACACAGACGGAATTGGGTCAGGTGGCGAATAATACCGATTCTTATGATTATGACCGGGCTTTCGGGCGTTATCATACCAGTGACGAAATGGCCGCGTTTGCGCTTGAACTGTATGACGCGGACAGTATCACCGGCATGATTGACCGCGATGATTTCCGTTTTCAACTGGCGGATACCCGGTTCCCGCATGCAGAAAACAGCCGGTCAAATCAGAAAGTGACTCCATAAGATTCTGCGGGTGCTGCCGGGATGATTGCTGTCACCCGGCGTTACTGATAATGTGAGGTAATTCTCATTTTTCAGGTTGGAAACCTTTTTTATGCTGCAATTACTTCCGGTTACCTCACCGGCTGATCCGGTACTTGATGATATTCGTCCGCTGTATGAATCCGCTTTTCCGCTGCATGAACAGCGCACGCGGGCAGGGCGGGAAAAACTGTTTTCTCAGCCGGGCTATTATCTGTATCAGATAAGGGATAATGACCGCTTTGCCGGATTTACCGGCTGCTGGCAGATGGGTTCCCTGTTTTATATTGAGCACATTGCTATTGCGCCGCAGATGCGCGGCAGCGGAGTCGGGCAACGGGCGTTGTCACTGTTTTGTCAGGAAAAACAACGGGTTGTTCTGGAGATTGATCCGCTGACGGATGAGGTGGCGCAACGCCGTCTGCGTTTTTATCAGCACTGTGGTTTTGCTGTTAATGACTATATTCATCATCACCCGGCTTACCGCCCGGAATTTCCGCCGCATGAGCTGGTGATCCTGAGTTATCCGCAGGTTATTAATCCGGAAGAATATCAGCAATTTAAGCACTTTCTTATCCATCACATTATGCCGGAAAATCTGTTGTAGCGCCCGGCTCACCGCATGTTATGATGACCGCTTTTCCGGCGGTCTGCCTGCCGGTTCCCGTACCGTACTCTGCTGACACCTGTTGTCAGCGGAGATGACTTTGCAGGGTTGTCATGAACAAGAAAAAATGTGCGGTCAGTGAGCTGCTCAGCGGCATGCCGGATCTCCCGTTTGAAACGGTTTCTCTCAGTGAGTGTGATTTCACGGCGGTGTCTGTGTGTCTGGTGGCACCGGCAGATACCGGCAACGGCCAGCTGGCGCGGATCCGGCAACAGGGCTTCGGCCAGCCGGTTTTTATGGTGCTCAGCGGCGGTGACGCAGAGGCGCTGCCGGATGGTATCAGCGGAGTTATCGATCTCTGCCGCGATGACAGCCGTACGGTCGGTGACACACTTCTGCGTGCGGCACAATCCTGTGAAGAGAGTCTGCTGCCGCCGTTTTTCGGGCGGATGAAACATTATACCGCGCAGCAGAATATCTCCTTTGCCTGTCCCGGCCATCAGGGCGGGGAGTTTTTCCGCCGTCATCCCGCCGGGCAGCAGTTTACCGACTATTTCGGCGATGCATTGTTCCGGGCTGATCTCTGCAATGCAGATACCGCGCTGGGGGATCTTCTGATCCACGAAGGGGCGGCGCTGGCCGCGCAACAGCATGCCGCGAAAGTCTTTCATGCTGATAAGACCTGGTTTGTGCTCAACGGCACGTCGTCATCCAACAAAGTGGTGCTGAATGCTCTGCTGACACCGGGTGATCTGGTGTTATTCGATCGTAATAACCACAAATCCAACCATCACGGTGCACTGATCCAGGCCGGTGCCACACCGGTTTATCTGGAGGCGGCACGTAACCCGTTCGGTTTTATCGGCGGCATTGACGCACACTGTTTTGATGAGGATTACCTGCGGGCACTGGCGGCGGAAGCCGCACCGGAAAAAGCGGGCGACAAACGTCCGTTCCGGCTGGCGGTGATCCAGCTGGGGACGTATGACGGCACGGTGTATAACGCCCGTCAGGTGGTGGACAGCATCGGCCCGCTGTGTGATTACATTTTGTTTGATTCCGCGTGGGTCGGCTATGAGCAGTTTATCCCGGTGATGCAGATGTGTTCACCGATGCTGCTGGAACTGAATGAAAACGACCCCGGCATTCTGGTAACGCAATCTGTTCACAAACAGATGGCCGGGTTCTCTCAGGCGTCTCAGATCCACAAAAAAGATAAACATATCAAAGGTCAGGCGCGTTATGTCTCTTTCCGGCAGATGAATAACGCTTTTATGATGCATGCCTCCACCAGCCCGTTTTATCCGCTGTTTGCCGCACTGGATGTGAACGCGAAAATGCATGAGGGCGAACCCGGACGGCGTCTGTGGGCGGAATGTGTCAGAACGGGGATTGAAGCCCGTAAACTGCTGCTGCGGACGTGTCAGCATATCCGTCCCTTTATCCCCGCTACCGTGGACGGTCGTCCGTGGGAAGAGGCGGAAACCGGTGTTATCGCCGCAGACCGGCGTTTTTTCAATTTTGTACCGGGCGAGCGCTGGCACGGTTTTGAGGGTTATGCGGACGATCAGTATTTTGTCGATCCCTGCAAATTATTGCTGACCACCCCCGGGGTGGATGTCAGCAGTGGAGAGTATGAGGATTTTGGCGTTCCGGCGACGATTCTGGCGTATTATCTGCGTGAAAATCAGATTATCGCGGAAAAATGTGACCTGAATTCCATCCTGTTTTTACTGACTCCGGCAGAAACGCCGGAAAAAATGCAGCGGCTGATCCGGCAGATTGCCCGGTTTGAGCAGCTGCTGGACAGCGATGCGGCACTGGAAATCGTCCTGCCGTCACTGTGCCGCACGTATCCGGCGCGTTATGCGGGATATACACTGCGGCAGTTGTGTCAGGAAATGCACAATCTGTTTGTGAAACATAATGTTAAACAGCGCCAGAAAGAGATGTTCCGCCGCCGCTGTTTTCCTGCAGTACGGATGTCGCCGAAAGCGGCACATACTGAATTTGTCCGCGGCAATACAGAGCGGGTGGCGGTGTCAGAGATAGCCGGACGTATCGCGGCGGAAGGGGCTCTGCCGTATCCGCCGGGTGTTTTGTGTGTGGTGCCGGGGGAAGTCTGGGAAGCCCCGGTTCAGCGCTATTTCCTCGCGCTGGAAGAGACTGCCGACCGCTTTCCGGGCTTCGCACCGGAATTGCAGGGGGCGTATATTGAGCAGGATGACAGCGGACACCAGCGTGTGTATGCCTGCGTTATCCGTCATCAGCAGGGAGAAGGACAATGACAGCAGAACAGTTTCATCAGCGTATATGGGAAATTCTGGAAGATCTCAACAGCGACTATTTTCAGGTGGTCGCCGCCCCCGCACCGGAGCCGCAGGCTGTCGCAGCAGCAGAGGCACTGACCGGCGTGCCGGTACCGGCGTATTACTCTGCATTCTGTCAGCGCACCAACGGTCTGTGCGTGATGGCCCGGGAGGAGTTCTGGCCGGAAGCGGAACTCTATTCTGTGGGACCGGCATGGACGTTCTGGCGCGGTGTGGTATTGCTCGGATTCGATAGCCCCGATCTGCCGGAGTGGGCATCCGTCACGGCGGCCTGTGAGCGGCTGGCTGATTACGAAGTTACCGGTGTGCTGCCGCTGATGAAAGTAGTCGGTGACGGCAATATTATCTGGGGCCTGGATAAATCCGGCACTCCGGTTGAGGTGGCGGAAGGTGAAATTACCCGGCTGCCGGCGGACTTTACCGTATGCTATGAGGAACAAATCCGCGGTCTGGCAGAGCGTCAGTCAGAGATGATGGAGCGGATTGCGGAGCAGAAACGCCCGGCAGCTGAATAAATCCTCACTTTCCATTCCTGTTGGTTATCGGACGAATCAGATAACTCATTATACGGACTCTCTGTGCTGTGGTGTGATAGGGGCAGAGAGTCCATTCTGATGAGGAAATGATGATGCCTGTTAACACACCCTCCGCACTGCGGGTCGCCACTGTGCAGTTTCAGCACCGCCCCGGCGACAAAGAATACAATCTTGCCTGTATTGATAAGTTTATTGAGCGCGCCCGCACGGAGCAGGTGCAGATTCTTGTGCTGCCGGAAATGTGCATCACCGGCTACTGGCATGTGACAAAACTGCCGGATGAGGATGTCCGCGCACTCAGCGAGCCGCTGGCGGACAGCCCGTCACTGCGGCATCTCTGCGCCCGCGCCCGGGAAACCGGTATGATTATCGGGGCGGGGCTGATTGAAGACGGCGGTGACGGCCATTGCTATAACACCTATGTGGCCTGTATGCCGGATGGCACTTATCATGCGCACCGCAAACTGCATGCCTTTGAGCATCCGGTTATCCGCAGCGGTAATCAATACACCGTATTTGATACACCGTGGGGTGTGAAAGCGGCCATTCTTATCTGCTGGGACAACAATCTGGTGGAAAACCCGCGTGCCTGCGCGCTGATGGGTGCTGATATCATTCTGGCTCCGCACCAGACCGGCGGCACCTGTTCACGCAGCCCGTACGGAATGAAACCGGTTCCGCTGACACTGTGGAAAGAACGGGATAAACATCCGGAAGCGTTACGTGCGGCTTTTCAGGGAGAGCACGGGCGCGGCTGGCTGATGCGCTGGCTGCCGGCAAGGGCGCATGATAACGGGGTATTTTATCTGTTCAGTAACGGTGTGGGGCAGGATGATGATGAAGTCCGCACCGGTAATGCCATGGTGATTGATCCTTACGGGCGGATTGTGGCGGAAAGTCAGGCTGTTGAGGATGACATGGTGGTGGCTGATCTCGACCTGACACTGCTGCCGCTGTCCACCGGGCGGCGCTGGATAACCGGCCGCCGTCCGGAGCTGTATCAGATCCTGACACAGCGTCAGGGTTATGAACGGGATGCGCGGACAGTCCGGTTTGCGGAAGACGCTGTGGTGGTCGCTCCGGCGGAACCCCGGCTGAAAGGATGATTGCCCGGTGATGCCGGTCAGGTTATGCTCATGACCGGCATCTCAGACAGGATAATCAGCATGGATCTGCGTTTACTGCGGGCATTTGTGACTCTGGCCGGTTGCGGACATTATCATGAGGCGGCATCCGTCCTTTGCATTACCCAGCCCGCACTGACCAAACAGATAAAACTGCTGGAGAACAGGCTCGGGCTGACACTGTTTGTGCGCGGACGACACGGTGCTCAACTGACGGCGGAGGGCGCTGAATTATTACCGGCAGCCACGGCGCTGGTGACACAGAGCCGGGAGTTTATGCATCATGCGGCGCGACTGAGCCGTCAGTTACCGGCGCGGCTGAATGTCGGGTTCGGTATTTCGGCATTTAAAGAAGCGGCTGAATTTGTCAGCCGGCTGCAAAGAACGCTGCCGGATGTGCAGGTGTCTCTGGATGATTTCCCCTCTCAGGTGATGACTGAAAAATTACTTTCCGGTGAACTGGATATCGCCTTTATGCGCCTGCCGCTGCCGGAAAATACGGTTCACTGCCCGGAAGCTGTAGCCTTTAAGCAGGAAACATTATCTCTCGCGGTACCGGCCGGAACTGTAGTGCAGCCCGGTCAGGAATTGTCACTGATCACCCGCAATCCGCTGCTGACATTGCATGAAAACCGGGGCGCGGGGCTGTATCACCAGATAACGGCATTTCTGGATGCTAATCATGTTACCCCGCAGGCGGTGCACTACAGCAGTGATATCCGGACACTGATTGCCCTGGTGGCGGCCGGTGCCGGTGTCGCTCTCCTGCCCGGCGAAGCCGGTGATCCGGGGCATCCGGATGTCACGTTTTACCCGCTGACTGACTTTGCACAGGCATCCTGGAAGATGGGTATGGTCTGGCGGCGTGAGTTACCGCTTCTCTGGCGGCAGCAGTGGCGCGAGTGGCTGACAGTAAAAGATCACCCGTTCGGTTTCAGTAAACCCGGGAGCCCGGTGTAACCGCTGCGACGCGGTGTTATCCGGTGAGGTATCGGAGGCCGGTTCGCGGCAGCCGTTGACATAATCTGTCCGCACAGAGGCTTCCGCAAACGCGGCGGTTTGCCCGTCTGCGGTGCAGAGGAAAAAGGCACACAGTGACAGATTCTGGTTCTATTATGTATTCTCCGCTGTGTGAGCAAATGCATGACAAAACCAGTCACTGACGGCGCTGATCATCGCCTGATCGGCACTGTGGCGGTTATGCAGCAGATAAAATCCTTTGCCGGAATGCAGTGTCAGTTCCGGAAACAAAGGAATAAGGGTCTGTTGTGCCAGCTCGTGTTCCAGCAGGAAATCATTGGCAATCAGAATACCCTGCTGATGCACCGCCGCATCAATCGCCAGTAAGAACTGATCAAAATGCAGCCCGGCGGTAAACGGTGTGCCGCCGGACGCTATCCCGGCATAGTGTTCCAGCCAGCTGTCCCAGTAAGGATAGAGTGTGGTGTGCAGCAGTACCGCATTTTTCAGATCTGCCGGGCTGTGAAGTGACAGCCGCGTGGCATAAGCGGGATGACAAAACAGACGGCAGGGCGCGTCAGATAACAGTACCCGCGCCGGTTGCGTGCGGGATAAATCAGTATAGCGGACAGCCAGATCCACATTGTCTTTTTCCAACGAAACCAGCGCTGCGGTGGCATTCAGATGCAGATCCAGTCCCGGAAAAGTGCGGACAAAATCACTCATCCTGGGGGAGAACCATTTGGAGGCCAGCCCGGGCGGCATGGACAGAGTCAGGGTATGGCGTGCCGCATAGCGGATTGTCTCACCGGCGGCGCGGATCTGTTCCAGCGCGGGCTGAATTAAGCGATAGTATTTCTGTCCTGTCTCTGTCACCGTCAGTTTGCGGATCTCACGCAGAAACAACATCACGCCCAGCTCATCCTCCAGCTTTTTTATCTGCTGACTGACCGCACCCGGTGTGACATGCAGGAATTCTGCCGCTCTGATAAAGCTGCCGAGCCGGACGCTGGCTTCAAAGGCCAGCAGGGCTTTCATTGGCGGATAACGGTTCATGAAATAGTTTTTCTCTTTCATAAGGTAATTTAAATCGGTTGTAGCACAGCCCCGGATTCAGAACAATAGCCCCATCAGAAAAAAGGGGTAGCAATAGTATGAACAGTAAAACGGCAGCAGCCTTCGCGTTCCTCGGCATTATCTGGGGAACGAACTTTATTTTTATGCGCCAGGCAAGTGAGTGGATTTCGCCGGTACAGATTGTATTTCTGCGGGTATTATGCGGCTTTGTACCGATTGCGGTGATGGCGTGGATGCAGAAAGCAGTGCGCCGCGAGCACCTGAAATACACCGGACATTTCCTTGTGATGGCGCTTCTGGCCACGGTGATTTATTACTGGGCGTTTGCTTCCGGCACCTCATTACTGCTCTCCGGCGTCTCCGGTGTGCTCAGCGGGGCAATTCCGCTGTTCTCGTTTATTGTCGCGGCGATTTTTCTGCGGCAGGAAAAAATCACGGTAATGCGTCTGTGCGGGCTGATGCTCGGCTTTGCCGGGGTGATTCTGATCGCCAAGCCGTGGCAGGTCAGCGGGGAGAGTATCAGTCTCGCCGGGGTGGGTTATATGATCCTGGGATCACTGAGTGTGGGGATTTCCTTTGTGTATGCCAAAAAATTCCTTGCGGATAAACAGATTGCCCCGCTGGCGCTGACCACCTATCAGATTGGCCTTGCGCTGCTGATCCTTGCCTGCATCACACCGTTTACCGGCATCACCGCAATTGCGCAGGACAGCACCGCCAGCCTCGGGCTGATTATCGGGCTGGGATTGCTCGGTACCGGGGTGGCGTATCTGACGTATTACTATCTGATCCTGAATCTGGGGGCTGTAGTGGCTTCATCCGTGACCTACATCCCGCCGGTGGTGGCACTGATTGTCGGGTTCCTCGCCGCCAATGAGCAGCTTGGCGTGACAGAGATTCTGTCGATGGTGCTGATTATGAGTGGTGTCTTCTTATTACAGCGTCCTTCGCGCCGCCCGGAAGCGGAGAAGGAAGCTGAAGCTGTGCAGTAATATTCCGGGAAACCAAACCTATCTTTTTATTGTCTGTTCGATTTGAGTTGCATTTCCTGCCCCGCTGTCAGTATCGCGGGGCTTTTTTTCACCCGCAAACTGCATCACCAGCACACCCGCCACCACCAGGCCGATACCGGCGAGTTTGGCTATCTGAACCGGTTGTTTCGGCATTCCGAACAGACCGAAGTGTTCAATCAGCGCGGAAATCACCAGCTGACCGGCAATCACCATCACGAAAAAGGTAATTCCGCCGATTTTCGGTACCAGGATCAGAGCGGAGGTCAGATACAGCATTCCGGCTATCCCGCCGAGCCAGATCCAGAACGGCTGATGCAGTAAATCTGCGCTCAGCACCGGTTTCGGAACTTTAAATATTAATAATAACGGTGCTAAAACAATAATACTGATTAATAATGATACAAGACTGGCCCATAACGGATGACCCAGATGGCGTGCTAACACGGCATTGCTGACCGCTTGCACCGGTACTATGGCACCGGCAAAAAAAGCACAAACAATCAAAGCAATAGCGGATAATGATAAGGTTGACATAGTGGCCTCCCTGGTTAACGTTTTATTAACATCAATCATAGGTGATCCCCGGCAGAACCGGAAATGATCAATTTTATAGGGCACTATTCGTATCATGAATAATATAAAGAAATTAGATTTGAATCAGCTGGTTACCCTGCATGCACTGCTGCGTGAACGCCATGTCAGCCGGGCTGCCGTGTCTCTGCACCGTAGTCAGCCTGCTGTCAGCCACACACTGAACCAACTGCGGGATTTATTTCAGGATCCGCTGCTTATCCGCAGACAGGGCCGTTATCATCTGTCCGGTAAGGCAGAAGCACTGTATGCGCCGCTGACGCAGGCACTGAGCCAGCTCGATGACCTGATCGCACAGCAGGATTTCCGGCCGGAAAATTGCACGCGGCGGTTTAATATCGCCATGTCCGATTACGGGGCGGCGATTTTCAGCGGAAAACTGATCCGTTATCTGCGGACTGCCGCGCCGCAGGTCGATTTGCAAATCTGGCAGGGCAGCCGCGAGGAGATGCAGGGAAAATTACAGGAAGGCAGTCTCGATCTGGCCTTCGGGGTATTTACAGCCACAGATTACACTCTCCGCACAAAAACGGTTTTTACGGACACCATGGTCAGTGTTGCGGATAAACAATACTGCACCAACGGCACGATGCCGATGGCGGACTGGCTCTCGCACCCGCATATCCTGGCGAGCATGAAGCCGTATGAAGCCAATGAGATTGACCGGCAGTTACAGCTGCTCAATTACCGGCGGCGCATTGCGGTCTCTGTTCCTTACTGGCAGATTGCCTCGCAGTTACCGGAAGGCACTGATCTGATCCTGACGGTGGCGCAGCGGGCGCTGCCGGATATACTCAGCCCGTCATTACAGGTATTTACGCCGCCGCTGACTATCGCGCCGCTCAGTTTTCAGATGTTATGGCACCAGCGCAGTGAAGGGGATGCGGCACTCGGCTGGCTGCGGGAAGTGGTGATGCGGGTGTGTGACTGATGCTCAGTGTGTTGTCCGGCGGCAGTTTTGCAGTTCCAGCAGAAATGAGCCGTTATTACCGCCGGTGCGTTTATTTAAGCCGAAAACAAAGCGCCGCTGTGACGGTGTGAAATAAGCGAGTCCGCTGAAGGTACCGGCATAAATCAGGGTATCTTCGCCGATCTCCTGTAAATCCTGCTTTGACATGGTGGCAAACTGTTTAATCGGTGTCAGTGCCGGGGAATGATAGGGGGACGGTTGCGTATCCAGCACCGTAAAGCGGTCATTATGAAACAGAACGACGGATTCACGCTGTTTATCCGGAAAATAAAAATCGCGCATTGCGCCCTGTTTTCGCTGATAACTGGCGGATGAAATCTCACATTTGTAATAGCCGTTCAGTGACCCTCCGGCGGCATAACCGGATAAAGAGACAAAAAATAATAAGAAAGTTAATAAACGCATAAACAGGATAGTTGTTTTTACAAATATTAAGTGTAATAGGATGCGGTTATCCGCACAATCAGTTCAGTACAATCTTCCGGAAATCAGCAGAAAGAATAAAGGGCTGAATACGCGTATAATGCAAATTTTATAAGTACATAGCGGGAAAGTTTGTTTCCGTAACTATCATCCTGATCATATATCCGTTTATCAGAGATCGGCGTAAAATAGCGGCTGATATTATTTTTTACTGACGGATCCCCCTATGCTGGCGAAGTTTCTCCCGATTTTTCTGCTTGTTCTCTCCAATATTTTTATGATGTTTGCCTGGTACGGACACCTGAAGTTTGTTGGTAAGCCCCTTATTGCGGTGATTTTTTTCAGCTGGCTGATTGCGCTGGCGGAATATTGTCTGGCGGTGCCGGCCAACCGGATCGGTCATCAGTACTACAGTGCCGCCGAGCTGAAAACTATGCAGGAAGTGATCACTCTGTGTGTCTTTATGGTATTTTCTGTCGCTTATCTGGGTGAAAGCATCACGCTGAATCACCTTATCGGCTTCGGATTTATTGCCGCCGGGGCTTTCTTTATTTTTAAAGGACCGTTTTAACCGCCACCACACAATGACGATAACGATACTGTGAATTTATCCATAATATAGCGGGGTGACTGGTTATATCACCAGGGATTATTGCCGGGTATAGCGCCCGGTTTCCGGGATACTTTTTCACTCTGATCAAGGCAGGTCTGTTATGTCATCACTACGTTTATCTTATCCGAAACTCAGTCCGGCAGCGTATGCGGGGCTGATTGCCTGTAAAAATGCACTGGAAAGCAGCGCGTTATCCCCTGAACTGGTTGAGCTGGTGTATCTGCGGGTATCCCAGATTAACGGCTGCGCATTCTGTCTGGAAATGCACACGGCGGCACTGCGCAAGCGGGGGATGGTTCAGGAGAAACTTGACGCACTGGCGGGCTGGCGCGTGAGTGAACGTTTCAGTGATCGCGAGCGGGCGGCGCTGGAATGGACGGAAGCTGTCACACAGTTATCGGCTCAGAATACTGATGAGGCAACCTGGCAGCGTGTGAAGGCACATTTTTCTGATGCGGAAATGAGTGATCTGACAATCGCGGCAGGGCTGATGAATGCCTTCAACCGGATTGCTGTCAGTCTGCGTCAGTAGCGGATCACAGCAAGCCGGCACCGGCGGTTATTCGCCGGTGTTATCCCGCAGCCACGGAGTGATAGTCAGCCCGACAAGTAAACCTTCCGGGCTGAGCAGACGGGTGACGGACTGTCCCCACGGCTCGGTTCTGTTTGCCACCAGCAGCGGGTAGCCCTGTGACTGTAAAAATTCCGTGGCCGCTGCCAGGTCGCGCACTTCAAACTCGACCCATGCCTGCGGCTCCGGATGTGACGACGGCCAGCTGTCCTGTCCGAAACAGGAGACAGCGGCGTGGCTGAGCGGCCAGAGCGCGAAGTGTTTCACACCGTGCAGGCTGTGATCTGCGGTCAGGTAATCAGGCACGCCTTCAGATTCACTGAGCGGCAGGCCGACAGTATCCGCAAAGAAGTGTTTGCTGCGGGCGGGGTCGCGGGTCACCGGACCAAAACCGGCGACAAACAGCACACCGGGAACGGCTGGGTAATCAGACATAGCAGTGTCTCCGTAAGATAAGGGTTTATCCCATCTTACACATTAATCTGCCCGGGTGCCGGAAATATCATCTCTTCATACGGTGCTTCACGGCAGGCATCCAGCCGCTGCTGTATCCCGCCGGAATGTGCCTCAAGCTGATGCCCGTCCGGGTCAAGAAAATAGACGGAATCACCTTCACTGCGGTTACGTTTCCAGAGTGTTATCTGATGAGCGGCGAGAAGTGAGCGGAAAGCCGGGAACTGTTCGGGAGGAAGGGTGAAAGCGTAGTGGGTATAACCCTGATGAATAGGCCGGTGAATGATTTCCGGGTCTGCCGATAAACAGATCCACAACTCGCCGCAGGTCAGGTAAGCGCCGTATTTCCAGCGGGTATGCAACGTCATTTTCAGAATGTCCCGGTAAAAATGCAGGCTGCGATCCAAATCGGCGACCGCCAGGGTCAGATGATTCATTCCTGTTAACATATATCCTCCGTCAGCATCCGGCTGTTATAAACAGCACGTCTGAGTCAGGTGAAAGGAAGCCGTATCAGTGGTTGTACGGTGGGGGGTTATCATCATCAGGAAGCTCTCAGGGTAAAATATCAGTCAGGTTTATGATTACCCTGAAGCTTACTGACTGACAACGCAGGGTGCCAGATAATTCCGTTGCCGGGCGTTGTGATTTAAGATCACGTTAATTTAGTCCCGTCAGGGATATTCACCCTGAATATGATTTACCTCAATTATCCTTATTATTAATAGGTCTACTCTGGCGCCACACTTTAATAATGATAATGGTAGGTCTACTTATGTCATTAGTCACACAACTTCCGTCGATCTTTTCTGATTTCTCCGATGCCCGCCAACAGGGCTTTCTCACTGTAATGGAACTGAAAGAGCAGGGTGTCCCGCTGGTGGGAACCTATTGCACTTTTATGCCGCAGGAGATTGCTATGGCCGCCGGTGCAGCGGTTGTCTCCCTCTGTTCAACCAGTGATGAAACCATTGAAGAAGCGGAAAAAACCTTACCCCGCAACTTATGTCCTCTGATCAAAAGCAGCTACGGATTCGGTAAAACCGATAAATGCCCCTACTTCTATTTTTCTGACATCGTGGTCGGTGAAACCACCTGCGACGGCAAAAAGAAAATGTATGAATATATGGCGGAATTTAAACCTGTCCATGTGATGCAACTGCCGAATAACAGTGAAAGTGCGGAATCTGTCGCGCTCTGGCGCTCGGAAATCATCCGTTTTCAGAAACGGCTGGAAGCGCAGTTCGGCTGTGAAATTACAGAACAGGGGATCCGCGATGCAATTGATTTACGCAACCGCGAACGCCGCGCATTAACCGAATTTTACCGCCTCGGGCAGCTCAATCCGCCAGCCATGACCGGCCGTGAGATCCTCAGTGTGGTCTATGGTGCTACTTTCAAATTTGATAAACGCGCTCTGATCGGTGAGCTGGAAACGCTGACCGCCAAAGTGCGTGCGGAATATGCTGCCGGTAAACGGCTGGATCCGCGTCCGCGCATTCTGATCACCGGCTGCCCGATTGGCGGGGCGGCGGAAAAAGTGGTGCGGATTATCGAAGAGAACGGCGGCTGGGTGGTCGGTTATGAAAACTGCACAGGCGCGAAAGCCACTGAACAGTGTGTGGATGAAAATCCGCAGGCCGATGTTTATGATGCCCTGACCGAAAAATACCTTGCTATCGGTTGCTCCTGTATTTCACCGAACACACAGCGTCTGAATATGCTCAGTGAGATGGTGCAGGACTATCAGGTGGACGGGGTGATTGATGTGATCCTCCAGGCCTGTCACACCTATGCGGTGGAATCGCTGCTGATAAACCGGCATATCCGTGAAAAACACGATATTCCGGATATGGCGATTGAGACAGATTATTCCACCTCTGACACCGGTCAGCTTGCTACCCGCATTGCCGCCTTTATTGAGATGTTATAAGGAGGCGTCATGCTGAGTATCGGTATTGACTCGGGCTCGACGGCCACCAAAGGGATTTTGTTCAGTGATGAAGACGGCGGCGTGATCCTGCGCCGCTTCCTGATCCCGACTCCGTTCCGGCCGCAGTCCGCGATTCTGGAAGCCTGGGAAACCCTCTGCGGTGAATGTGACACCAAACCGTATCTGACCCTCACCGGCTATGGCCGCAAGCTGGCGGACTTTGCTGACAAACAGGTCACGGAAATCTCCTGTCACGGTATCGGGGCGCGCTGGCTGCATCCGCAGACCCGCACGGTTATTGATATCGGCGGCCAGGACAGCAAGGTAATCCGGCTTGATGAGCAGGGGCATCTCACGGATTTTCTGATGAACGACAAATGTGCCGCCGGGACGGGGCGTTTTCTGGATGTGATCAGCCGGACACTCGGTACCGATATCACGGCGGTGGATGACACCATCCGCGGGATTGAGCCGCATGCTATCTCCAGCATGTGTACGGTCTTTGCCGAATCGGAAGTGATCAGCCTGCGATCTGCCGGGGTGGAGCCGGAGTCGATTCTGTCGGGAATTGTGAATTCAATGGCACAACGTACCGCCGGGTTTGCCAAGCGGCTGAGTACCGTGCCGTCAGTGCTGTTCAGCGGCGGGGTCAGCCGCAGTCAGACGTTCTGTGAGCGGCTTTCACAGCACCTGGGAGCAGAGGTAATCACACATCCGGACGGGCAGTTTGCCGGTGCTATCGGTGCGGCCATTTACGGCATCCGTCAGTTACAGAAACAGGCCGTCATGACCTCCGGGGATATCCGTTCATGAATGACTATCTGATTTTATTTGAAAATATGCTCGGTGTGGTGGCGATGCGTAAGCATCTCACAGCGGCCGGGCAGCCTTTCACCGTGACGGACATCCCGCCGTCACTGGGCAAAGCCTGTGGTCTGGGGATCCGCCTCAGTGTCAGTGATGATTCACTCCCGGCACTGCGCGACCGTCCGCAGGTCACGGAAATATACCGCTGTGAAGCGGCGGAATATGTACTGACGGCGGCGGAGTAAACCGCGCTTACAGACAGATAACAAACCACAATCACGATAATCCGGCATTTTTTATTCTGTTATGTTGTAAAAAATAATAAAAATGAAGGGTCTTATTGTGAGTAACGAAATACATAGCATGATCACCACTGATGCCAATCAGGCGGTGGCCCGGATGGCGTATCAGCTGAATGAAGTGATCGCCATCTATCCTATTACCCCGAGTTCCACCATGGCCGAATATGCTGACCACTGGTCCGCGACCGGGGAACCCAATTTGTGGGGCGATGTCCCGCGCATGATGGAAATGCAGTCAGAGGGCGGAGCCATTGCCACCGTTCACGGCGCACTTCAGACCGGCGCATTGTCGACCACTTTCACGTCCTCCCAGGGATTGCTGCTGATGATCCCGTCCCTGTATAAAATCGCCGGTCAGCTGATCCCGTTTGTTCTGCATGTGGCGGCGCGGACGGTCGCGACTCACGCGCTCTCTATTTTCGGCGATCACTCGGATGTGATGGCGGTGCGCCAGACCGGCTGTGCTCTGCTGTGTGCCAACAGCGTCCAGCAGGCTCAGGACTTTGCGGTGATTTCACAGATAGCCACACTGAACAGCCGCGTGCCGTTTATTCATTTCTTTGATGGTTTCCGTACCTCTCATGAGATGAACAAAATTATTGCTGTCAGCCGTGCGGAGCTGAGCAAACTGATCCCGGCAGAGGCGATCCGCGCTCACCGCGACAGAGCATTATCGCCGGAACATCCGGTAATACGCGGCACGTCCGCAAACCCGGATACCTATTTCCAGGCCCGTGAAGCGACTAACCCGTGGTATGACGCGGTTTATCAGCATGTCACTGATGCCATGGCTGCATTTGGTGAGGTGACAGGCCGTTATTATCAGCCGTTTACGTATTACGGACACCCGCAGGCAGAGCGCCTGATTATCCTGATGGGATCTGCCGCCGGTCCGGCAGAGGAAGTGGCGGACAAACTGATTGCGCAGGGCGAAAAAGTCGGCGTGCTGGAAGTGCATCTCTACCGGCCGTTCTCCGCACAGCATTTCCTTGATGCCATTCCGGACAGTGTGCAGCACATTGCTGTACTTGACCGGACCAAAGAAGCGGGTGCCCAGGCGGAGCCGCTCTATCTGGATGTGATGACCGCCTTTGCCGAAGCGTATCAGAACGGGGAGCGGGCGCAGCTGCCGCGTATTATCGGCGGACGCTACGGGCTGTCATCCAAAGAGTTTGATCCGGACTGTGTGATGGCGATTTTCCGCGAACTGACGTTAACCTCGCCGAAACGCCGCTTTACGTCCGGTATTATTGATGATGTCACCGGGCTGTCCCTGGCACCGGTTCCGGCGGAGCTGCCGGTCACTCACCGCCTCAGTGCGCTGTTTTACGGGCTGGGCAGTGACGGTACGGTTTCAGCCGCCAAAAATGCCATTCAGATCCTCGGTAGTCATACAGATAACTATGCTCAGGGCTTTTTTGTTTATGATTCGAAAAAGGCGGGTGGCCTTACCGTTTCTCATCTGCGCATCAGTGAACAGCCGATCCGCTCTACTTACCTGATCCGGCAGGCGGATTTTATTGCCTGTCATCAGTGGCAGTTCCTCGACAAATATGAAATGGCGGAAAAACTGGCGCCGGACGGGATTTTCCTGCTCAACAGCCCGTATCCGGCGGATGAGGTCTGGCATCATATCCCGCAGGATGTTCAGGCGATCCTGGCGGAAAAACAGGCGCAGCTGTATGTTATCAATGCTTACCGCATTGCCCGTGAATGCCGCCTCGGTGCCCGTATCAATACTGTTATGCAGATGGCGTTTTTCTATCTGACTGCCCTGTTACCAGCAGCAGAAATTCAGTCTTATTTACAGCAGGCGATTATCCGCAGCTACAGCAAAAAAGGGGAAAGTGTCGTTCAGGATAACCTGATGGCGATAGCCCGCACCCCGGAAGCCCTGCACCGCGTGCCGTTGCAGGCGGTAGATCCGCTCAGTCAGCCACGTCCGCCGGTCGTGCCGGATAACGCGCCGGACTTTGTCAAAACCGTCACCGCCATGATGCTGGCCGGACGCGGCGATGCCCTGCCGGTATCGGCATTCCCGCCGGACGGCACCTGGCCTTCCGGCACCACCCGCTGGGAAAAACGCAATATCGCGGAGATGATCCCCATCTGGAAACCGTCTCTCTGTACCCAGTGCAACTATTGTGTCGCGGCCTGTCCGCATGCGGCTATCCGCGCCAAAGTGGCCGATCCCGCGGATTTCAGCGGTGCACCGGATACACTGCAGCGTCTGCCGGTTAAATCCCGCGATATGAAAGGGATGGATTATGTCCTTCAGGTCGCCCCGGAGGATTGCACCGGCTGTAATCTCTGTTATGAGGTCTGCCCGGCAAAAGACCGGGAGGATCCGTCCGTCCGCGCCATTAATATGCAGCCGCGGCTGGCGCATCTGGCAGAGGAAAAAGCCAACTTTGATTTCTTCCTGCAACTGCCGGACACTCCCGCATCCCGGCTTGAGCGCATTGATATCCGGACATCACAACTTATCACGCCGCTGTTTGAATTCTCCGGCGCCTGTGCGGGCTGCGGTGAAACGCCGTATATCAAACTGCTGACCCAGTTGTACGGCGAACAACTGCTGATCGCCAATGCCACCGGTTGCTCTTCTATTTACGGCGGTAACCTGCCGACCACGCCGTACACCACCAATAAAGAGGGACGCGGTCCGGCCTGGGCCAACTCGCTGTTTGAGGATAATGCCGAGTTCGGGCTGGGGTTCCGCCTGACGGCTGACCAGCACAAAAAACGGGTGAAACGTCTGCTGATGACCTTTGCGGCCCAACTGCCTGATGAATTACGGCAGCGGCTGGCGGATGAGACACTGTCTGCGGATGAAAAACGTGCGGCTATCACGGAACTGCGGACATTACTGGCGGATAACCCGGATCCGCGAGCCCGTGAGCTGTCAGAGGATGCGCATTACCTTCTGCCGAAATCCGTCTGGCTGATCGGCGGTGACGGCTGGGCTTATGATATCGGCTTTGGCGGGCTCGACCATGTGCTGAGCAGCGGTGAGAATGTCAATGTGCTGGTGCTCGATACCCAGTGTTACTCCAACACCGGCGGCCAGCAATCAAAAGCGACACCGATGGGAGCCGTCACTAAATTCGGGGAGGAGGGTAAAGGCAAATCCCGCAAGGATCTGGGCGTGTCCATGATGATGTACGGCAATGTGTATGTGGCACAGATAGCCATCGGCGCACAGATGAATCAGACGGTGAAAGCGATTCAGGAAGCGGAATCCTATCCCGGCCCGTCCCTGATTATTGCCTACAGCCCGTGTGAGGAGCATGGTTATGATCTGGCATTCAGTTACGACCAGATGAAAGCCCTGACCGCCAGCGGGTTCTGGCCGCTGTACCGGTTTGATCCGCGTCGTGACGGAACCGGCAAAGCGCCGCTGGTACTGGATTCCCGTCCGCCGTCACAATCCCTGGCGGAGGTGATGCATCAGGAGCAGCGTTTTAACCGCCTCAGCAGTAGTGACCCGGCGAGAGCCGCTGTTCTGGCGGAAAAAGCGGAACAACGGACGGCAAAACAGTATGCACTGCTTGAATTGCTGGCCTCACAGAAATCTGAACCGGCCGGAACCGGCATTGTTCAGGAGGATGCCTGAACGTCATGATGACAAATAACCGGAGCGCCGGGGAAATATCCCCGGCAACGGAACAGGATCTCACGGCGTTAATTGCCCTTGATACCGTTGCGGCACAGGAGCCGCAACGCTGTGAGGCGATCCGGAGCTGGATTGAGCAGAAAGTCTGTTTTGTGCTGCGGCGTGAAGGCAAAATTGCCGGTTACGGCGTGCTGCATTATCACTTCAAAAAGCAGTTTATGGAATTACCAGCTGATGCACAGGATGCAGCCTGTAAACAGGGTATTGATGCGTTAGCCCGGGCTAAAGCTATGATGGAACAGCAAATGCCGAAATAACGGTCGCTGTGATTATTGACGGGCTGTATGATACAGCCCGTTTTTGTTTTCAGCGGGATGAAAACTGTTTGCGGCGTTTTTCATATTTCGCCGGATTGCGGTGAAAATGGCGCCAGTGAGGTTCGCCTGCGGCATACAGCAGCTCATAATCCCCCCGTGAATCGCCCCAGGCACGCATATGGTAAGCGGATAAATCGCCGTAAACCTGTTGCAGCCGGGCAATTTTCTGGCCGCAGCGGCAGTTGTTGCCGTTGATTTTCCCGGTCAGAATGCCGTCTTTCTCTTCCAGCTGAGTGCCGATAAGCTTGATCCCCAGCCGCTCTGTAAACGGCCGCAGCACCAGCTCCGGGGATGCCGAACAGAGTGTGACTTCCGCACCCGATGCAATTTCCGCTGCCACCGCGCGCAGACCTTCCGGGCGCATCATCTTATGCCAGTAACGTTCACAAAATTCCTGTGCTTTTTTCTCCACCCAGCGGGCATCGGTACCGGTCAGAAAGGTGGTGATCAGCACTTCTTTCAGCTCGTCGCGGGTCAGTTTACGTGAGAAGCAGCGCAGTGTCGGCAGAACCAGACGCAGCATCCGCAGGGAAAAAACACGTTTCCCGAAGGCAAAACGCAGGAAAGGAACAAAGCTGTCACGGCGGGTCAGCGTGCCGTCAAAATCAAAAACGGATAACACCGGTTTTTCTGACGGGGTGGGTGCGTGCATAAAGAGGTATACTCCGGTTAAATAGGTGATCGTGCAGAGTTTAGCATTTTTTCCGGCAAAAGGAGACATCTGCCCGGCTTGTCCCGCGCTCATAAGTTATTTACTATCAGGTATTGATTATCACTATCTGAATTATACCGGTATACACTGCGAGAATATGATGATTGCAATCAGTGCCTGTCTGGCAGGTGAAGCCGTCCGTTACGACGGCAGCCATAAATTATATGCCCCGCTGAAAGCGCTGCAGAACAGCGGAATGGCGGTTCCGGTATGCCCTGAAATCCTCGGCGGTCTGCCGGTGCCCCGCGCCCCGGCGGAAATCACCGGCGGTGAGGGCTGTGATGTCTGGGCTGGCACCGCCCGGGTTACCGGCAGTGACGGCGAAGATGTCACTGACGCCTTTAAACAGGGCGCACTGCGGGCACTGGAACATCTGCAACAGCGGAATATCACGCATGTGATCCTTAAAGCTAACAGTCCGTCCTGCGGCAGCGATCTGATCTACAGCGGCGCATTTGACGGCACGCTTAAATCCGGCAACGGTGTGGCAACGGCGCTGTTTGAGACAAACGGGATCACGGTCTGGCATGAAGACCATCCGGAACTGCCCGCGCTGATTGAACAGCTGTTACAGAACGGAAAAAGTGCATGATAACCCTGACACCCGCCAGTGTGTTAATCCGTGTGCCGGGTTGAAGACCCGTTTCAGAATCTGATAGGGTTAAGAGGTGCTTAACCGCAGAAAGGAGAGCAGAGTGATATATCCGGTTGATTTACATGCCCATACGGTTGCCAGTACCCATGCTTACAGTACCGTCCGTGAATATTTTACCGAAGCGGCGGAGAAAGGAATAACCCTGTTTGCGATCACCGACCACGGGCCGGAAATGGCGGACGGGCCGCATCCGTGGCATTTTGCCAATATGCCGGTTCTGCCGCGCATGATTAACGGTGCAGGGCTGCTGTACGGTATTGAGGCTAATATTAAAAATCAGGCCGGAGAGACGGACTGCACCGATAAAATGGCGCAGCAGCTGGATATTATCCTCGCCGGTTTTCACGAGCCGGTGTTGCAGCCGCAGGGACAGGCCGCCAATACCGAAGCCATGATCGCCACTATCCGCAGCGGAAAAGTGCAGATTATTACCCATCCCGGAAACCCGAAATATCCGCTGGATATTCATGCGGTGGTGCAGGCGGCAAAAGAGTGCAATGTGGCGCTGGAGATGAATAACTCCTCATTTCTGCATTCGCGGGCGGGCAGCGAGAAAAATTGCCGTGCGATTGCTGAGGCGGTGCGTGACCACGGCGGCTGGATCTCACTGGGCTCAGATTCCCACTATGCCGGTTATCTGGGGAATTTTGAGCGGGTGGTGACCATGCTGCGGGAAATTGAGTTTCCTGAAGCGCGCATCCTGAATGTCACCCCGCGCCGGGTACTGGATTTTCTGGAATCACACGGACGACCGCCAATCCCTGAATTTGCCGGACTCTGAAAAAATGCCCCGCATCGCGGGGCATTTTACTGTTTACTTAGCGCGTAAATCATAATTCCAGTTGGTTTTTTCCAGCGCCTCAATACTTTCCACCACCAGGTCAGTCAGGGCATCCAGCATTTTTTCGCCTTTCTCAATGCTGGCGTAAGTCGGATCGCCGGTGGCACCTGTCACCGAAACCTCGGTGATATCCCACATAATCTGCACATTATCGCCGTGGCGGATGCTGTCTTCCGGCATCTGGCGCACCGCTTTGCTCAGGTCGCACAGATCAGGACACACCGCAGCGGTAATGGAGGATTCCCCCTCACCGCCATGTCCCAGACCGTTCCATTCACGGAAGAAATTCTCCCCGAGACGGCCGCCGAGTACGGACCACCAGGCCGGCAGGAATGCAAAGACCACATCTTTATGACGCGCTTTGACATTCCGCTGTGCGATATCCAGCGACGGAATATTGCCGTCGTGACCATTGAAGACAAAAATGTGTTTGATGCCGTACTGAATCAGGCTCTCAAACATATCTTCCGCAATCGCAATCACCGTTTCAAAGCGGATATTAATCGCCATCGGTGTACCGTTATAGTGCGCGGAAGTGCCGAACGGCACGCCCGGTACCACAATGGTACGGGATAAACGCTGTGCCGCACGGCGGGCAACGGCTTCCGGCACAAACAGATCCGGACCGAGCGGCAGATGCGGGCCGTGGCTCTCACAACTGCCGAAAATGGTAATGGCGCTGTCGATCTCGCCTTTATCGAACCGGTTTTTCAGCCCTTCAGTGGTGAACTCATTCAGATAAACTTTTTTCATTATGATCTCCCTGTGGCCGGTGAGGTGGCTTTTGCCGCCAGCAGCGGATGCAATATCAGATAAATAATAACGGTAATAACTAATGCCAGCAGGCCGGTCGGCCAGTCAGACAGAATATTGTTCAATGCCATCACCAGACCGGAAGCCATCCCGGCCAGTGCACTGATCACCCCAGCGTAATTGTATTTCGGTTGGCTGTTAATCTGCGTGATGTCGTAACGGCATTTGCGGGTGATGTAGTAATCCGCCAGCAGCGGCCCGGCCAGCGGCGGTGCCATAATGCCGAGATAGTTAATAAAATCAGCAAAGAAGATTTGGTAAAAACCGATAGCGCCCAGCACAGTACCGATAATCCCGGTGGTCAGAATCAGGACGTTTTTATTGACTTTCACACCAACGGAATCCAGCACCGGCCCGGTATAGAGCGAGTTACAGTAGAGTTCCGCATCGTTGGTGGTCCACAGTGACAGTGTCCAGGTGATCACCCCGATCAGCGCCAGCAGGAAGCTTTTCTCGATCATCCAGGTAATGTAGTTCGGCATCCCGACCGTCATGGTGCCGATATAACCGACCACATTGAGCAGCGGGTTGGTGAAAATAAAACAGGCTGCCGATCCCCAGAATACCGCAGAAATACTCTTATTAAAGCGGAACAGATCCACGCCCATCACCGCCCCGGCAATCCAGCTGCCGACCACCATCGTGATCGCGGTGGAGAGCATCAGCCCTTCATTGCGGTTGGAATTCTCAATAAAGACCGATAACCCGCCGCCCTCCTGCAACATCGCATAACCGGTGATAACGGCGATAATCATAATAATCGGCGATACCGGAATGGCGATAATTTCCAGTCCTTTCATGCCGTGCAGTGAAGTGTACGTAAACAGCAGACCGGCGATGACACAGGAAAGAAAGACTTCCAGGGTGATCGGCACACCGTTGTAGCCGTGCTCTGCCGGGTTAAAGACAATGATCCCGCTGGGATTGCCCAGGAACGTGCCCCAGATATCCCCGACCATCCCGGTGATCGCCGCAAACCAGCCGAGGGTCAGCAGCCCCATCGCAATCATCGGCAGGTTCGCACCGAAACGGCCATAGGAAAAACGGCTGATCAGCGCCAGGCTCAGCCCGGTGCGTTGCGCCATAATGCCGAGCAGTGAGGTGAGAATAAACAACAATCCCATCCCGATGGCGATAGCCAGCAGCGCCATCGGGAATGACATTCCCGGTCCGCCGTTGGCCCCGGCCAGGGCCCCGCCGATAAATAACCCGGTTGCCACATAACCGAAACCTATCCAGACCAGTACCTGTTTCCAGGTCTCGCGGCGGTGTGTCATCGGTATGGGCGTAAACATAAAATCGTGGTCATGCGCCGGAGGCGCGGATGACGTTTCGTGTTTGCTCATGGTGTTTCCCCTGTCTTACGTGGTGTTGGCAGTTGCCGCTAAAGGTGTTTTTAAAATAAAAGGCCATGCTCTTGTTATGATTTATTATTAGCCTGGTAAAGTAATTGTTTGCAACTAAATTAATGAAAATAAAAGGAAAAGAAAATTTAATATAACGGACAGGTTGTCGGCAAAAGCGGGGAGGGAAATCACATAAACGGGAAGGAGAACAAAAAATCGACGAAAAATGCTGCCATCAGAAACGATGGCAGCAGGATATAAAATAACCGGGGTGGTAATTATTCCGGCAGCGGCACCATACAGACGGCGCTGCCGAAGCTGCCGTGACTGCACTCAACCCGGAATTTGCCGTAGCGGCTGAGAAAACCGAGCAGGCTGTCGCCGGAGTTAAAGGTGACAATACCGGTCACCGGCTGCCCGTCAGTGGACATATGCGGCATCAGGCTGTCCGCCAGTGCCCGTTTGATTAATCCGGCCTCGGCGGAGGAGCCGATATAGAATTCTGATTTCAGCCAGTTTACCCCGGCAGAAACCGAATTCACGCCCGGAGAGCGGGCTGCCGCGAATACCATCAGCACCCAGCCGTTGGAGTTTTGGCTGTCGGTCGCAAACGGATGCGCCACCATATTATACGCCGGATTATGCAGGGCTTTGCGCAGTTCCGGGTCACGCAGCACTTTCAGCAACTGGGACTGTAAGGCCGGCGGGAAGTGCAGGGTGGCGATGGTATTCTCGGCCAGGTCATCATCAATAAACTGATAAAGTCCCTGGATCCACAGCTCAGACTGCGCAGTACCGCAGGTGTTGAGGTTATGATACACCCGCCAGGTACCGTTCCTTTCCCGTACGGCATAACCGGCATGGGAAAAGCTCAGCCCGTAGTCACTCAGTGCCTGACCCTGACGGACCAGCAGAACGACCCGGTCGCCCTGTTTCTCCAGCCAGTCATTCAGTACTTTGGCCTGTGCGGTGCGCTGTGCGGCTTCCTGCGGCGTGGGCGGGGATTTATCCGCACAGTTCTGACTGCCGCTGTATGCAAGGCCGGACGCAGTGAGCAGGGCAGCCGCAAAAACGGATTTCAGCAGTCGCATATTATGGCATCTTCTCCTGATGGGTTAATTCACGATCATCCTGAGTTACCATATGGGAAATGATTTTCCCGTCCTTTTTCAGATACGCACCGGGGCCTTTTTCAGCCGGCTCCAGTGTCAGTTTATCACCCGGATTCACCGGGGTTTTCTCCAGTTTTTCAGTGGCAACCAGCAGGGCGACATCTTCATTTTTATCGGTTTTGCCGGTGATGGTGGTGACTTTTTCTTTCTTATTGTTTTCCACAGACTCCGCACTCAGCTGAGCCGGTAAAATGATCGGCGATAAAATCGCACCGCTTATCATCACAGAGCTGTAGACACTACCCGCACTACTGAGTACCGCAGTCGATAAATAAGGATTATCCGGCAGTTTACCTGCATTCGCAGGCAGTGTGACCAGTGTGGCGGCACAAACGATTGCCGGAAAAATAAACTTATTCATGCTGTTTCCCTTAATTTAATGAACAAATGTTCTTTTTACCCGTTCAGACACCAGGAAATACGAAACCCAGATGATAGCGTAAATAACCAATCTTATCAGCGGATAATAAAGAGTGAAGTCAACATTAACATCCAGCAGATTAACCAGCACGATTTCCTGAATGGCTTCCGAGGCGATGGCAAAAAGAATAAAGGCAATAAACAGCTTCGGCAGATAACGGGAGAGCCTGAAGAAATAATACAGCGTTGTCAGTATCAGCAGCATGGTCAGTATGGTAAAAGCAATATTAATATACATGACCTGCAATACGCGGTCAGGAATATACCCCGCATTTTGCTGATATAAATCATACCACTCACTCAGTGTGTAACCACCGGCACCCAGTGACAGAAAAAGGGTGATTAACGGCAGCCACAACCAGCCGCCGATCCGCGACATCCGTTTTTCCGCACACTCATCACAATATTCCGCGTATTGCGGAATTTCTTTTTCCCCGCACTGAATACAGACCCATTTATGTTCCATACATTATTTCCCGTTTCCGTTTCCGTTTCCGTTTCCGTTTCCGTTTTCGTCTTTCCGGATTATCCGGTTATTTGGGTTGGTCGTTTATCCGGCTCATCAGAATAGCATCGACATAGCGTCCGTCGCGGAATGCATAATCGCGGGCAATCCCTTCGCGCTGAAAACCGAATTTTTCATACAGCGCCAGGCCGTCCGGATTATTGGCAAATACTTCTAATTCAATACGGCGGATGCCCAGCCAGTTATCACAGTAATCAATCATTGCCTGCATTAATGCACTGCCGACACCCTGGCCGCGGTAGCTTTTATTTACCGTAATACCAAAATTCACCACATGGCGGCGGCGGGGATTACTGTTCTGATTGATACCCAGCAGCCCGACCACCACGCCGTCAACAACCGCCACCAGCCGGGTGGCAGACTGATCACCCTGACTCATCCGGTGTTCCCAGAACTTCCGCGAGGTGTACGGCATCTGTAAGGTATTGGCATAAGACGTAAAATCCTGGTGCATATCGCACAGCGCCGCTGCATCGGAAGGGTCGGCTAAGCGGATTGTAATCTGGCGCATAAATAATATCCTTTATGTAATACTGTTATATTCCCTTATTAATGGCATCGAAATAGTGTACCCGTCAACGGAATGAAAAAGCCTGACCGGGAAGGCGAAAATGGCGTAACCGCGTTTTTTCCTGTTATTTTCTTTTTCACGGGTCAAACTGTCTGAGAATGAAAGATGACGATAAAATAAGCGGGGTAACATACTGACATAAGCAGGAAAGTGCATTTTCTCTGAAAAATAAAAATTCCTGCAAAAAAGTAGGCTAACCGGCGGCGGACGATTACACTGAATCCTTCCGGAAACAAAAGGGATTGTCATGGACGTCCGGTTTCTTAAATCCGTATTCTGCAAATCAGGTATCAGCCGGATGACTCATTCAGTACAGACACTGGTTTTTCTGCGCCACGGCGAAAAACCGGATAACGACAGCGGCCAGTTAACCGGCAAAGGATTAAACCGCGCACTGGCGCTGGCGGATCTCCTGATCGCCCGTTACGGAAAGGCGGATGCCCTGTATGCCGCCGCACCGAAACAAAGCAAGCTCGGTCACTCGCTGCGTTCCCTTCAGACCATCACTCCGGTGGCTGTCCGCCTGTCACTGCCGGTGCATCTGGAATTTCACGCCAAAGAAACCAAAGCTCTGCGCGATGCATTGCTGGATAAAGCCCATCACGGGCACACGGTCTTTGTGGTCTGGGAACACGATAATCTGATAAAAGTGGTGAGGGATATTCTGAAACAGACCGGCGGGGACTATTCGTATATGCCGGCCTGGCCGCGTGATGATTTTGACAGTCTGTGGATACTGACCATTACCCGCAGTCAGACAGAGACCACCGTGACATTTTCACAGGAAAAACAGGGGCTGGATAATCTGGACAGTTATTTCCCGCCGGCCCGGTAAATAAACCGGAAATCAGCGGGAATACAGACTCACTCTTCTTTTTTCTTACGGCTGGCTTCTGCTGCCCGTTTACGGCGCATTTCTTTCGGGTCAGCAATCAGCGGGCGGTATATTTCCACGCGGTCACCATCACTGACAATATCGGTCAGTTTTGCCGGACGGCTGAAAATACCGACTTTATTCTGCGTTAAATCCACATCATCCCGTAACGCTAAAATACCGGAGGCAAGAATAACGGCTTCCACCGTGGCGCCTTCGTTTATTTTCACCGGGATCAGAAACTGTTTATCAGGCAGGGCATAACAGACTTCGACAGAAATATCAGACACGGTAAACCTCTTTTGCCCGTTTGGTAAATGCCATCACCATATTACCGGCCAGCTCTTTAAATATACGGCCGAAGGCCAGCTCAACCAGCTTATTGGTGAATTCAAAATCCAGATTCAGCTCAACTTTGCACGCCTCAGGACTCAGCGGAATAAACGACCAGCCGCCCATCAGTTTACGGAACGGGCCTTCCACCAGCTGCATACGGATATGCTGATTGCTGGTCAGCTGATTGCGGGTCACAAAGGTTTTACTGATACCGGCTTTGGATACATCCACAGACGCGGTCATCTCATCCTGTTCGTGGCTGATAATACGGCTTCCCACGCAGCCCGGTAAAAATTCCGGATACGCACGGACATCATTCACCAGGTTGTACATCTGTTCCACACTGAACGGAACCAGTGCGGAGCGGCTAATTTGCGGCATAACACATCCTGCGGTCAAAAATCACGAAACGGCGGAAATTATCGCCGCCTGTTAAATCGTATTATACTGTGCTCCGGCGCGGAGATAAATGCACAATACGGCGCGCGCTGATGACAGAATGTATCTTAATGACAACAAAGATGTTTGTCACAAAAAGCACTTGCCAAATCCCGCTGACATGTTAAAAACAGCGTACAGGGACAGAAAACCCGCAAAGGCGCTTAAAATAGCAGCATTTACCGTGCGACGGATAAATAAGCAATTTATTTCGGGTGTGCATAACGTATAATAGTGGTCATTATGACAAAGAAAAAAGTTCACAAACCAGGCTCTGCCACCATCGCGCTGAACAAACGCGCCCGTCACGACTACTTTATCGAAGAAGAGATAGAGGCTGGTCTGGCGCTGCAGGGCTGGGAAGTCAAATCATTACGCGCAGGTAAAGCCAATCTGGGGGACAGTTACGTCATCCTCCGTGACGGCGAAGCTTTCCTGTTTGGTGCCAACTTCACACCGCTCAGCGTGGCCTCATCCCACGTTGTCTGCGACCCGACCCGGACACGCAAACTGCTGCTTAACCAGCGTGAACTGGACAGCCTGTACGGCAAAATCAACCGTGACGGGCACACCGTGGTTGCACTGTCGCTGTACTGGAAAAACGCCTGGTGCAAAGTCAAAATCGGCATTGCCAAAGGTAAGAAAGAACACGACAAACGCGATGACATCCGCGAACGTGAGTGGAAATTAGACAAAGCAAGAATTATGAAGCACGCAGGGCGTTAAGTACTGGTATTCCGTACTGATTTTCTGATATACTGCGTTTCACAACTTGGGGCTGATTCTGGATTCGACGGGATTTGCGAAACCCAAGGTGCATGCCGTGGGGCGGTTGGCCACGATAAAAGCCGCAAAAAAATAGTCGCAAACGACGAAAACTACGCTTTAGCAGCTTAATAACCTGCTCTGAGCCCTCTCTCCCTAGCCTCCGCTCTTAGGACGGGGATCAAGAGAGGTCAAACCCAAAAGAGATCGTGTGGACTTCCTGCCCGGGGAGAAAGCATTAAAACGAATCGGGCTAGTTTGTTAGTGGCGTGTCTGTCCGCAGCTGGCAAGCGAATGTAAAGACCAGACTAAGCATGTAGTACCGAAGGTGTAGAAATTTCGGACGCGGGTTCAACTCCCGCCAGCTCCACCAAATAAAACAAGGGGTTACGCGAAAGCGTAGCCCCTTTGTCTTTTCTGATATCCACTTAGCGTCCATTGCATATTTTTTGGTCACTTTATCCTTTGGCTTGGTGTGTTGGTTCTGATTATCCACTTCTCCTTATCTGAAATGGTTCTGATTAGAGTTTTCCAGTTGCTTCTGGTAAAGCTCTGACGGAAGATTATTCAGGCTTTCATGTGTCCGGTTCCGGTTGTAATCCTGCATCCAGAACTAGGCCATTTCTTTCACCTGACTCAGTGATTTAAACAAATACGCATTTAAAAACTCTCGGCGGAATGATCCGTTAAAACGCTCAATAAACCTGTTTATGATTAAAAGAGTACTTTTTCTGTTGCATCCGGTGAAAACATTTCCAGAATCCGACCCATGGTGATAATTCCAGTTCGGTATAACTCGCTTCAATAACCGGATCATTCTTAATTCTCCAGTTTGTATTTATCAGGTAAAAAGTGGTTCTGGGCAGTGAGAATAACCGACAGGCGACTATAACCGATAAACCTGACTGAGTTAATTCCTGAATGCAGGTCTTTTTTTCGGTCATCACCAGCTCTTTTTTGCAAAAAGCTCCTTCATAGCATTATTTTCCAGGCTGACTTCCGCAAATAGCTTTTTAAGTCTGACAATCTCATCCTCAGGCTCTTTAAGCCATTTAATATCGGCAGCTTCTATACCACCGTATTTTGATTTCCAATTGTAAAAAGTGGCTTCAGAAATACCGATCTTTCTGCACACTTCCTCTACCCTAGTACCGGTTTCAGCCTATTTCAGGGCAAACGCTATCTGTTCTTCGGTATAACGTGTCTTTTTCATGTCAGATGACCTCTTTTTTCAGGAGAAGAAAGGCCGGAAAATCTACTTTATACTGGTACTGAAGAAAGGGAAGAGATCAAGGCACCTGTGTCATTCTGAGGTAAGCATATCACCTCTGTTTAGGTGGCTAAATTTATTAAACCACTACAGTTCAACGCTCTGAGCATGAGAAACGAGCTAAATTTAACAGTGATAACTATCAACCAGCCAAGGAGGAGATAACTCGCTTTCCAAGCCGTCTCAAGCAAGTTCAATTAGAGTCAGGTAAAGGTATGGATTTCCACCCTAAAAATAATCAATTTAAATCGTCAAAAATGAACATAGATAAACCAAATGTTAGAGCATAAAATTCCAGATAAATATGAATTGCAATATGAACAAGTTTTGTGATATTTTTATTTAATATAAATCTTGAATTACTAAACTTCTCATTAAAAATAGCATTAAAAGGAAATTATGATTAGTGAAATTACAATGAATGGCACTAAAATAAAACTAAGAAATATTAGTGATAATGACATTAATATTTATGACATGGATTCTTTATCTTTACTTATTGGTATAAATGGTTCAGGGAAGACCAAATTCTTATGCAGCGTAATTAACTATTTTTTCCCTAAAAACAATATGCAAATAATAGGCGAATGTACAATATTAAACTCTCGCGGAGAAAAAATAGATCATTCTGAAATTAGAAGCTGGGGGGTTATATATTTCACTCCATTGCCGTTTAGACCAAAGTTGGATATCAGAGATAATAGGTTTATTAACGCATCTCCAAGTCCGAATGGAAAAAATACTGTATTTGACCTTGTCGGATATAAGGACTTAATATCTGACTTTGGTATTTATCCAAAAGTTGTTGCCATGAAGATGACAAATATTAGTAAAGTTGCAAGATTAATACTTAATATTGCTCTGGATAATAAAGATCTTAACCAGAATAGTATACTGCTGAATCACGGTCTCCTTGATATTTTATCATTGCGTGAAAAAATTGATGCTAATATGGATGGTAATAATTCAGACACTATAAAGTACAGTGCCAATAAAAATATTCAAGCAGAAATTGATCATATTATGCAGCGTTGCTCCGCCCATCTGATTGATGAAATACTTCATAATGCAGGTGAAGAAAAACTCTTTTACATATTCAGCATAATAGATTGGGCAAGTACAAAGAAACAATTCAGTGATAACGTAGTAATTCCATTATTGAACAAATATTTTAATTTAAATATTCGTTTAAATAAAAAGTTAAGGGAAACTAAATTATATTTAGAATGTGAAAGGAAAATAGATAGTTTAGTAAGAATTTTAAAGTATGCGGTGAAAGGTCATGAAATTATTAAAGATTCAAGATTTAATGAATCAACTTTAAGGTTGGAATTCGAAATAGATCCTTACGAAGGGCAAAAATTATTAACAGAATATAATTTAAATGATATTTTTAAAATTGACTTTTCTGATATGAGTTCTGGGCAAATTGCTATTCTAGCTCAAATTGGTGCCATTTCTGATTCTATTAATAAACTTTCAGAGAGAGGTATTAAATCAATACTATTATTAATAGATGAAGGGGACGCTTTTTTGCATCTTGATTGGCAAAGGAAATATATTTCTAATTTAAATAAAATGTTAGGATTATTAAAAACATCTCTTCGCATAGATAATTTACAACTTATTCTAGCCTCACACTCTCCATTGTTAGCGACAGACGTTCCCAAAGATTTTATAAGTAGGCTACCAATTGAAAATGCTACGTTAAGTGGTTTTGCATCTCCTCTTTATATTTTACTAAATGAATCTTTTGGAACTAAAACCATTGGGGAATTTGCAACAAATAAAATTGAAGCTATCATCGATAAAATACCTAATGAAACACTGACTGAAAAAGATCATTACCTTATAAATAACATAGACAATCCTCTAATAAAAAGCGAAATCGAACGCTTAATTATTCAGTATAAGGCTTGAAGGTCTTCATATATGATTATTTCAATTAAAAACAACTGGGAACAAGCAATAAAACCACATACACATTATTTAAATAATTTGATATGCGATTTTTTGGATAAAACTACTCATCGTTCTGAAGGACTAGACGAAGCTAAAAAATTTATTATGGATGTACATCATTTATTAATACTTGCAGGTAAACAAGATATATTGGAGAGTATTGATATATACAGAGCTTACAAAAATAGATTGTTAATAACACCAGATATATCGAAGCAATTTGACAAAGAAATAAGATCTGTTTTTAATTACAATAAATTTGTTAGAAAAACAGGATCATGGAATGCATATACGTTATGTAAAAAATCAATAACAAGAACATGTCCGTATTGCAATCAAGCATATGCTTTTTCGATACAAAAAAAGAATCGAGGGTTTCGTCCTACATTAGACCATTTTTATAGTAAGGATGACTTTCCTCACCTTGCATTGGTAATTAATAATTTAATCCCAAGTTGTAGCTCATGTAACTCAAGCCTTAAAGGCAAAATTGATTTCTTCGCAAATGAACATTTAAATCCATTATGGGATGATGAAGTTATAAATTTCGTTTTAACACATGATGATGGCGTTTTTACATTAATAGATGGAATAATTTCATCACCCGAAAAAATAAAAATAAATATATCTTTCGATATGGAAAATTCTTCAATTAAAAATTCAGTAAATACTTTTTTGATAAACGAAAGATATCAAGAGATGATAATAGAAGCAATAGAATTTGCAACTGCAAAATTAAATTTTGAATATGCTTTATCTACTGGGATATCCTATTTTAGAAATAACTCAGAAAGTAGTATGTTAAGATTTGACAAAAGGGAATATAGAAAATATTTGCTTGGGAAATTATATTTTGATATATATAAAAATATGCCAAATACAAATATAATTAACACTCGTTGACTTCACGACTGAATAAGAAAAGATTAAATTCAGATGAGGGCAGCAACTCGCCCTCATAAGCCCCTAGCTCTGCTCTTCACAGATCTTTAGAGGAAACTGTTAGTTGGCTTTCCAGCCATTGCTGTTCTTAACCAGAGATATGACACTATCAGTAGGTTCAGTTATTCCTCTGACATCAGTGAATACATTAGTTTATTTATGTAAACATCCCGCATAATCGTGCCATTCACATTTAGAGATCCTCCGGCATAATCAATCTGCCAACTAAGGAGATCGCTATGCGTAAAGCCCGTTTTACTGAGCATCAGATCATCGTTGTGATTAAGTCGGTTGAAGCCGGACGAACTGTTAAAGATGTCTGCCGGGAAGCCGGTGTTTCTGAAGCCACTTACTATAATTGGAAAGCCAGATACGGCGGAATGGAAGCATCTGATATTAAAAAGATTAAGGAGCTTGAGGACGAGAACCGGGCGCTGAAGGACGTTATCGAAAAAAGCTTTAAAGCCCGCTTTTAAGCGTGAGCTGGTCACTCTGTCCACTTCCCCTAAAATGGAACAACTATAATTAGATTCTCTGTTCTGAAAACAGCAGAGGTCAATACGATAAAAACTCCCCTGATTATGAATCATAGTTAAGGGCTGGAAGGTGAGAACTGGTAATCAACTATATATGAACCAATAGGACCTGTTTTTGTTGTGACCCAAACCGTATCTGTGCCTTTCTGAGTTGCCAGTTTTGCATTATCGATACAAAGCAATTTCCACCGTTCCGTATAGACTTCTTTTATCCATATGCCGTGTTTGCACCGGCCAAATCTGCTGGTGGCAGGGCCCGGTGATGTAATTTCATATTCAGTCTGATAGTGAATTGTTTTGTTTGTCAGTAAATACGCCATGACATCGAATACAGGGACAATTAATATCAGGCCAAAGAATCCGCTCCAGAGAAAACTTTTAAATACCTGTTTTATCGGGCGACGCCAAATACTCCAAATCCCGCCGATTATCCCCACAACAGCAGCAAAAATGACGGAAATAGTCCATTGAGGGAACCATTTAAATAACACAACGCTTTGGCCTAAAAACATAGACCAATACATGAATGCTATCCAAATACCAAAAGGAACCAGGATGAGGAAAACAGAGGAAAATTTTTTCTTGTTGCTCTGGCTATATGATTTAAGTTGATAGTCCATAATTCTTTGTATAATAAGGCGGTTTGACTTAACCGGCCTTGTTGTTTTTAATATTTTTTGTTTATTTAATATAATACTGATTCATTAAATATTAATGCGGTTATGTTGTTAATGCAAACAAGACATTTATTTTTTAAATTACTCATAAATGTTTATGATATTAATAGTTAACATTCTGAATGATAAGATCATTTTTTGTATGGAAAATAAAAAACATCAGTTTAAAATCTGTGTCAGTCATCATAGCTGATGCTTCCCGGAATGATTACAATGGTTTAATTTTCTTCTGAACAGGACTCCCCATGACACCAAACAACCGAAAATTACCTGTTTTTAAATATCATCCCGATCCGCTCGGAACCGGTGCTTTTTCAGACGACAAGACAGTTAAGTGTGATTGCTGTCAGCAATCTACTGATACCTACTATGAAAATCCGTTTTATTCTGTCGCTGACATTGATGCATTATGCCCGTGGTGTATTGCGGATGGTTCCGCCAGCCGGAAATTTGAGGGTGAATTCCAGGATAGCGCCAGCGTGGAAGGAATTGACTGTGAATATGATGACGATGGTGAATTTTCACACACTACTAACCCGTATCCGGATGAAATGCTGGATGAACTGGTTAAACGCACACCCGGTTACCGGGGATGGCAGCAGGAAGTGTGGCTGGCACATTGCAATGAGCCCTGTGAATTTATCGGGTATGTTTGCTGGGATGATATAAAAGACCGGCTGGATGAATTTGTTTCTCTGGAAGATGATATTCAGGAATATGGTTTTTCTGTTGAAGAGTTATCCGGCCTGTTACATAAGGACAGCGATGCACAGGGATATTTATTCCGCTGCCTGCATTGTAAAAAATTACGTCTGCATTTTGATTTTAGTTAAAGGCTGCAGAGCGGAGCAATTCAGCTCCGTTTTCAATTAAAAAACGCCGCGGACTAAAACGTCCTGTATTACCCTTACTGATAAAACTCCACATCCTGCAATGTATGCAATTCCTGCTCGATACGTTCGCGGCTGCTGAGTAATACACTGATAATCTGGTTGTTTTTTTCATCATTACTGCGGAATGTCGGGACGGAGACACTGATAGCGGCGATAATTTTATTGCGCTGACGTAATGAAACGGCATAGCAGCGGGTTTCTTCGTTTATTTCCCGGTTGTCAGTGGCGTAATGATTTATTTTGACCTCTTCCAGTTGCTGACGTAATTCCGCAATGGTGGTGATACTGTATTTTGTCAGCGGGGTAAAGCCGTCAGGATATAAGCGGAGAATATCATCATCGCTGTAATGGCATATCATCGCTTTACCTAATGCAGAATAAACCGCCGGTAAGCGGGTGCCGATATTGGAGACTAACTGAACTTTTTGCGCAGACTGCACTTTATCGATATACAGCACATCCGGGCCATCTAATATACCCATCTGGCACACTTCGTTGCACTCGTTGACAATATTATTCATCTCGCGGTGCACCATTTTCAGCCAGTACGATTTTTCAAAGAATGAACGGGAAAGAATCGAGCAGGCGATACCCAGAAAATAAAGCTGGGTGTTTTCGTCATAATTAATATAACGGCGTTCTGCCAGAGTTTTCAGAATCGGGTAGAGCGTGCCTTTTAAGATGCCGGTCTTCCCGGCCAGCTGCGTGAGGGAAATCCCGGTGTTTTCTGCCGCCAGAACGCTGAGTACCTCTAACACCCGTATTGTCGGCATATGCTCCGTTGACATCAATTCACCTCCCTGACAGTTTATGCCGTTATTCTAGGTACAAAGCCCCGCTAAGTAAATCATGTCCGGGTGTCCGTTTGTGACATTGCCTGCCGGTATCACGACAATCCGCTTTATTGTTCCCGTAATGTGCTGCTCCTCACAGATAAATAATAAATAACCGCAATCCGGATCGGGTTTTTCCGCAGATATAGTTTTCAACCGCAATTAAAACAGCCTGTTAGCCTGTTTTTTCAGCGAATGTACAAAATTTGACTCACTCAGAGTTTCATGATTACTTACCTGTGTTTTTATTTATTAACAAGGTTTGTATATATGAACAATGTGGGTATGGAAAGCCGTTACATCACGCCGGCCGTAACAATTTTTGATGACAAAGGCCGGATTGATACCGAACAAAACCAGCGGGTGTATGACTCTCTGAAGGGGCATGTCTCCGGATTTGTGGTTATGGGCAGTACCGGCGAGTTTTTTTCACTGGATATGGAAAGCTCAAAAACACTGATCAGGTTATGCGGCAGTTATGACAAAGGGGGAATGAAAGTGTATGCCGGGACCAGCCGCCCGGATGTGAATGAGTCCGCCGCGCTGGCGAACTATGCTCATGAGCAGGGGGTGGACGGGGTCATGATTATCAGCCCGTACTATTTCCCGCTGGATGATGAGGGCGTTTACCGGTTTTACAGCGCGGTCGCGGAAAAAACGTCAGCCAATATTTTTATCTATAACTTCCCGGAACGTACCGGTTACTCGGTGTCACCGAAGGTGTGTCTGCGTCTGGCGGATCGCTATCCGAATATTATCGGGCTGAAAGATACGATCCCCGATACATTACATACGTCGCAGATTATTCAGACGGTAAAAAAAGAGATCCCGCATTTTGAGGTTTATGCCGGTTATGACAATAACTTCGCCCATGTTGTGCTGGCGGGGGGAAATGGCTGTATCGGCGGGTTATCCAATATTGTGCCTGAGTTCTTCGCTTCCTGGATGGCGGCATTTGCACAAGGTGATATGGCTGCCGTAGCGGCACATCAGCGCAAAGTGGATCAGCTGATGGCCGTTTACGGCGTGCATTCACCGTTTATCCCGACCTTTAAAAAAGCATTACAGATGCGGGGCATTATTCAGTCAGACTACTGCACAGCGCCATTCAGCAGCCTGAATGCGGAGCAGACTGAACAGCTGATGCAGATACTGGCGGATGCTGAAACAGCACGCTGATTTTTCCTGATTATAACGACAGAACATCTTACCGACAGGGAATATTATCATGGCGACTATCACAGCTTATGACAATGCTGCTTTAAATTCCGCGATTCAGAAATCGTGGAAGCGTTTAGTACCCCTGATGTTTATTTTGTATTTTGTGGCATTTATTGACCGTGTGAATGTGGGCTTTGCGAAAGATGCTATGCAACTGGATATCGGGCTGTCCGATTCCGCTTTTGCGCTGGGGGCGGGGATTTTCTTCGCCGCTTATGCACTGTTCGGGATCCCGGCAAACCTGATCCTCAATAAAATCGGTGCACAAAAGTGGCTGAGTATTACAACGGTTATCTGGGGTGTGTTATCCGCAATGACCGGGTTCGTGACCAACGAGACGCAATTTATTGTGCTGCGTTTTCTGCTGGGACTGGGTGAGGCGGGTTTTTATCCGGGAATTTTATTACTGGCCTCCATCTATTTCCCGAATAAAGTCCGCGGCTCGGTGATTGGTATTTTTGTTCTCGGCGTACCGCTGGCACTGACACTCGGTTCGCCGTTATCCGGCGCACTGCTGGAATTACACGGCTGGATGGGGCGTCCGGGCTGGTTCTGGATGTTTGTGATTGAAGGTTTACCGGCGGTTGTTATCGGGATCTTCGCCTTTTTCTGGCTGGATGACAGCCCGGAGAAAGCCCGCTTCCTGACAGCGGAAGAGAAGAAAGCCCTGACAGAGCAGTTAGCCAGTGAGAATGCGAAAACAGAAACCACGTCTGTGCTGTCCGCACTGAAGAATATCAAGGTCTGGCATCTGGCACTTATCTACGGCACCATCCAGATCTCGGTCTACGGGCTGATGTTTTTCCTGCCGTCGCAGGTGGCTTCCCTGATGGGACAGAGCCTCGGGTTTAAAGCGTCTCTGGTGGCGGCTATTCCGTGGGCATGTTCGGCGTTCGGTGTGTATTACATCCCGCGTCTGGCTGATAAAAATCCGTCCCGCCGTGTGGCTATCTCTGTGATGTGTATGCTGGCAGCGGCAGTTGGTCTGGCATTATCCGCCTTTGCCAGTCCGGTCTTTGCCATCGCCGCGCTGTGTCTCAGTGCTGTTGGCTTCCTGTCAGTACAGCCGGTATTCTGGACATTCCCGCCGCAGTTACTGAGCGGTCCTGCACTGGCTGCCGGTATCGGGTTCTGTACCACGATGGGGGCATTCTGTTCTTTCCTCGCACCGATCATCCGTGTGGAAATGGATAAACTGATGAACAGCAATACGGCGGGGATTATCACACTCGCGGTGATCACCGTCGGCTGTGCACTCCTGATTGCCTTACTGAAAAAGAACACACAAAAATAATCCTGATTCATTGCCGTCATTTTGGCGGCAATAACCGGAAGGTGAGTTATGCAAAAGATATTACGTATTGATGAAACTGATAATTTAATCGTGGCACTGAAGGATTTACATGCCGGTGAGGTGTATCAGTGGGGTGATGAATCAATCACTCTGGTCACGAATGTAAAAGCCAAACACAAGTTTGCTCTGGAAGCGGTGCCGGAAGGCGGCATTGTCTCCATGTACGGCACTGCTGTCGGGAAAGCAACAAAACCGATTGCACGCGGGGAAGTGATTACCGTGGATAATATCCGCCATTATGCAGCCCCGGTATCACTGGAGGAGAACGGAGATTATGAATGGCAGATCCCAGATGTGTCGGCCTGGAAAGACCGGACATTTAAAGGTTATGTCCGTGACGATGGCCGGGTCGGAACAGCTAATTACTGGCTGATTTTCCCGCTGGTGTTCTGTGAGAACCGCAATGTCACCAAGCTGACGGATGCATTGAATGAGGCGCTGGGCTACACCAATAACAGCCTGAAAAGTTTCGCTCTGGATTTGACCGCCGGTGAGCAGGTGCAGGCCACAAAACCTAAGCTGTTCCCGCATATTGAGGGCGTGCGCTGTATTACTGTGACCAGCGGCTGCGGCGGTGCCACCTCTGACAGTAAAACCATGTGTGATGTACTGGCTGCGTATGCGGACCACCCGAATGTGATTGGCATTACTGTGTTCAGCCTGGGATGTGAAAAAGCACAGCGCAAGATGTTCAAAGAGTCGCTGGCGGCACGTAATCCGGCATTTGATAAACCGGCGCTCTATTTCCGGCAGCAGGAATGGAACAGCGAAGAAGAGATGATGCAGACGGCGCTGAAACAAACCTATGAGTGCATGAAAGCGGTGAAACCTCAGAGCCGTACGGATGTACCGCTGTCATATCTTAAGCTCGGCGTAAAGTGCGGGGCATCTGACGGGTTCTCGGGCATTTCCGGCAATCCGGCGATGGGACTGGTGTCTGACTGGCTGGTGACACTTGGCGGCGCTTCCGGCCTGGCGGAATTCCCAGAGCTGTGCGGTGCGGAAGGGGATATGGTAAAACGCTGCATCCGCTTTGAGGATAAAAAGAAATTCCTCGATCTGATGGGACAGTATGAGAAAACCGCGAACTTCTTTAATACCACTATCGCGGATAACCCGAGTCCCGGAAATATTGCTGATGGATTAATTACCGATGCGATTAAATCAACCGGTGCGGCGAAAAAAGGCGGAAAATCGCCGATCAGTGCGGTGTGTGACTATGCGGAACCGATGCCGGACAGCGGACTGTCTCTGGTCTGCACACCGGGAAATGATGTGGATGCGGTGACCGGATTGGTGGCTGCGGGCTGTAACGTTGTTATTTTTTCCACCGGGCTGGGAACACCGACAGGAAACCCTATCGTGCCGGTCGTCAAGATTTCCACCAACAGCGCTATCGCTCAGCGTTTGTCAGATATGATTGACTACGACTGCGGTCCGGTGATAGAAGGTGTGCCATTGCCGGAAATCAGCAAAGGGCTGTTTGAGCGCGTGATTGAAACGGCAGGCGGGGAATATAAGGTGAAAGCAGACCGTCTGGAGCAGTTCGATTTTCTGCTGTGGAAACGGTCACTGGATTTATAAAAAGTGTACTGTCACACAGATAAATAAAAAACGGGGAATATTCCCCGTTTTTTATTACTGCGCTTTGTTATCAGATATCGTTATCAGACATAAAACTTCATCGATTTTTTGCCGAGGCAGAAGCTGATAAACAGGCCGAGAGCACAGAGGAACAGAATATAGTAGGCGATAAACATCGGGTTAACGTGTTCAGCGATAACCGGTACGGTGAAGGTGGTCAGTCCGGCGAACAGGGCGTTACCGATGTTATAAGAGAACCCGATGCCGCTTAAGCGGATATTGGCCGGGAACAGTTTGATAATAATAATCGGCACACAGGCAACCAGACCCAGGAACAGGGCGGCCAGGGAATATAAGAAGCCGATCGTGGTGTGGTCACCGCTGCCCAGGGAATTAAAGAAGGCATAGCTGGTGGCGGCGAGCAGGATGCTGTATATCACAACAGTTTTGCGGATGCCGAGTTTATCGGACACAATCCCCGCAATAATACTGCCGACCATGTTCATGACGGTGGCGAGGATGGCAATTTTACTGACAAATTCCGGGTCGATTTTAAAGATATCGGATTTCATCAGGTTTGGTGCCAGGACGACCAGAACCACACCGGTGGTCAGCAGCCAGGTGGCAAGAATAGAGATCATCGTGGCAGGTTTGTAGCTCTTCAATACCTCTTTGATTGGCATATCAATCAGTTCTTTGCGCTTTTTCATCTCCAGGAATACCGGTGTTTCACGCAGATAGCGGCGTAAATACACGGCAATCAGGCCTAAAACCCCGCCGCAGATAAACGGATAACGCCATGCAAAACTTAAGATCTGGTCATTGCTGAAATTGGTGTAAATCAGGTAAGCCGCGAAATGGCCGATAACCACGCCGAATGTCAGGCCGCTGGCAATCATACTGTTCGCCAGACCGATACGGTTCTGCGGGACATGCTCGGTGACAAAGACGTGTGCACTCGGCACTTCTCCGCCTAATGCGATGCCCTGTAACAGACGCATAATCAGCAGCAAGACCGGCGCGGCATAGCCAATCTGCTCATAGGTCGGCAGCAGGCCGATCAGCAGGGTTGGGATCGCCATCAGGAACAGGGAGAGCATAAACATTTTTTTGCGGCCAATCAGGTCGCCGAAATGTGCCATTATCACGCCGCTGAGCGGGCGGACAAAATAAGCGACCGCATAGGTCAGATAGGTCATGATACTCGAAAGCAGCGGTGAGTCACTCGGAAAGAAGAGTGTCTGCAAAAAGGGTGCGAAGGTGAGGAATACGATAAAATCGTAAAATTCCAGCGCACCACCCAAAGACGCAAGAGTCAGCGTTTTTCCGTCCTGTAGCTTTAAGCGATTAGACATGCCATTAACCTTACTTATTAAACATGCGTGAAAATAAAATAATCGTGAATACTAGCACGATACTATCGGTCAGTGAGATATTTCTGAAAAGTTAATTATACTAATGATTTATATCCGTTTTTATAGTGTGGTTACCCTGGTAAATAATATATCTCCGGCTAATTGGCGGAAATATAAGGAAAGTAATGTTTGAGTATCATGATTATTACCAGGATGGAACAGATAAAATACCGGAGAGTGATAAATCATGGTGATGAATAATTATTCGTTATAAATCCAATGAATGGATTGTGTGCGGCGGGCTGGCCGGTGACACCAGTCAGTAACACCAAACCGGAACAGATAAATGAACAAAACCCGCTGATCTGTAATATATCAGCGGGTTTTTTGTTGTTAACCACACGTTGTTTCAGCGTGACAACAGGTGATCAGTCAGTGACAGTCTCACTGGCGATTTCACTTGCTGTTTCGTCACCGCCGTCAGGCTTGTAATTGGTGTTCGTGATTTGGCTCAGTGTACCGGCTGAGTCAAAGACCAGTGTCAGTGTTTCCTGTTTCACCGGCTCATGGCCCGGTTCACGGCGGAAGACATAATACCAGGTCTGTGTTCCGAACGGGTCACGTAACATCGGGGTACCGAGTGTATAGGCGACTTGCTGTTGGGTCATTCCTTTCTGGATCTTCGCCACGTCTGCCGGTGTCAGGTAGTTACCCTGGTTGATATCCGGGCGGTAAACGACACGCTCCAGAGTGGAACAACCGGCAGTTAACAGCAACAAAGATGTCGTTGCGGCAATCAGCAATTTACAACGCATGGTGATTTCATTCCTTTAGGATTCTTTGTGACGATGATAATCGACAATAATCAAATTGAAAACCTTTACATTTTTCTATGACCGCAGGATCGCATAAAAGTTAGATGAAATCAGCTTGTTTGTCATGCTGCCAGCAATTCTTTTGCGCTGGCAAGGGTATTTTTGGTGACGGCAGTTCCGGCAAGTAACCGGGCCAGTTCCTGTACCCGTGCTTTTTTATCCAGCAACTGCATGGCGGTTTCAGTTTCCGTGCCGTTGGTGTGTTTGCTGACAAAGTAGTGCTGATGTCCGCAACCCGCAACCTGTGGTAAGTGAGTCACACACATGACCTGTGTGGATTCGCCCAGTTCACGCAGCAGTTTCCCGACGATAGCGGCTGTCGGGCCGCTGATCCCCACATCCACTTCGTCGAAAATCAGTGCCGGAGTGTCCATTTTCTTCGCGGTGATCACCTGAATTGCCAGGGCAATACGGGATAACTCCCCGCCGGATGCCACTTTCGCCAGTGCCTGATGAGGCTGTCCCAGGTTGGTGGTGACATTAAATTCAACTCTGCTCGCGCCGTCCATACTCAGTTGTTCCGGGGTAAAAATCACATCAGCGGTAAAGCGGCCGTGCGGCATGGATAAATGGTGCATGCTCTGTGTGATAAGCTCACTCAGTTCAGCGGCGTAGTGTTCTCTGACCATATGTAACTGCTGTGCGATTGTCAGCGCCTGCTGATAATATTGTTCCGCTTCGCGACTCAGTTCTTCGCTGTGCTGTTCACTCTCCTGCTGCATCTGCTGCTCTTCCTGCAACTGTGCATACAGAACATATAATTCTTCCGGCGTGGTGTGGTGTTTACGGCTCAGGCTGATGTAACGGGAGATTCGTTGCTCAAGTTCATACAGCCGGTTTGGATCGAGATCCACGCGGTTACTGTAGTGACGCAGTTCATTGCTGACTTCATCCACCTGAATGGCGGCTTCTTCCAGCATGGTCAGTAACGGGGACAGGCTTTCATCCAGTGAGATCAGTTCGCTGAGTTCATGACGGGCATGATTGAGCATGCTGATAATGTTGTTTTCATCATTTTCACTGAGAATGTTTAAGGTGCCCTGACTCAGGCTCAGAAACTGACCGGCATTCGCCAGGCGTTTATATTCCGCATCAATATCCGGAAATTCCCCTTCACGGGGTTCAAATTCACCGAGTTCTTTCAGGTGATAATCAACCAGTTGCCGGCGGGCTTCCCGCTCCAGTGCCTGCTGCTGATAGAGCGCCAGTGCCTGACAAGCGTTGTGCCATTGTTGCCAGGCTTTTTTCATTTCACCGAGCAGTAAGCCCTGGTTGGCATAGGTATCCAGCAGAATTTTCTGGTGACTGCTTTCCAGCAGATGCTGATGGGCATGCTGTCCGTGGATTTGGATCAGCAGTGTGCCGAGCTCACGCAGTTGTGACAGCGGTACGGCTGTGCCGTTGATAAAACCACGGGAACGCCCGTCGCTGTTGATAGTGCGGCGCAGCAGGCATTCCTGATTATCATCCAGTTGGTGTTCCTCCAGCCAGAGACGGGCAGCCGGGGTATCTTTCAGAGAGAAGCGGGCGCAGATATCAGCGCGGTTAGCGCCGGGACGCACCATATTGGCATCCGCGCGGTTGCCGAGGCACAATCCCAGTGCATCAATGGCAATGGATTTACCGGCACCGGTTTCACCTGTGATGGCGGACATACCGGCGCGGAAGTCGATTTCTAACTCGCGGACAATGGCAAACTGACTAATGGTGAGCTGGGTTAACATGCCGCCTCTCCTGTGGATATACACATACCTGTTTTTACATACAGTATAATCAGGATTTGTATCCGGTAAAGAGGCGGAATGAAAAAAATCAGAACATTTTTTTAGACCAGCCGAGTTTTGTGCTTAACGTATTGAAATAGTTATAATCAATCGGGTGTATGAGATCGAGAGTTTTGCTGCTGCGTTTGATCCTGACCACATCCCCTTCCTGTATCGGCAGTGCTATCTGGCTGTCACAGCTGACTTCATAGTCAATATTGGTCTGCGGGAATTTCAGGGTAATGGTGCTGTGACTGCTGATCACCAGCGGCCGCGAGGAGAGGGTGTGCGGGAACATCGGTACCAGGGCGATAGCATCAAGATTGGGTGTCAGGATCGGCCCGCCCGCTGAAAGTGAATAGGCGGTGGAGCCGGTCGGGGTGGTGATGATCAGGCCGTCAGAACGCTGGGAAAAGGCAAAGCGCTCATCAATATAGACTTCAAAATCAATCATGTGGGCGACTTTTCCGGGGTGGAGTACCACTTCATTGAGCGCGGTGCTGCGGCGCAGTTTGCCGTTGGGGCTGAGTACCCCGGCATCGAGCAGAAACCGTTTTTCGACGTGGTATTCCCCGGTCAGCACGCGGTCGAGCTGCTGGAGTGCATTGTCTGGCGCGAGATCAGTCAGAAAGCCGAGGTTTCCCCGGTTTACGCCGATCACATCCGCGCCATAGCGGGAGAGCACACGGGCGGCGCCGAGCATATTGCCGTCCCCGCCGATCACAATCACCAGGTCGGCCTGCTGCCCGATATCCGGCAGTGTGCCGGTGACAGCATCGGTCAGCCGCATTTCAGCGGCAACATCACTTTCGACAATCACACGCAGACCTTTTTTCAACAGCCAGTGATACAGCAGTTCGTGTGTTGCCAGCGCTTCAGGATGGCGCGGATGGCCGACAATTCCGATACAGCGGAACGATTTGTTTTTTGCGGTATTGTCCGTCAGCATGTGCGTTTTAGCCTCACTTAATCGCCATTCCCTTGAATCTCTGAGTTTGATCCCCATAATAAACAAGAATCAGGATTATTGCGAAATACGCGGAGATTTTATGAGTAGTCACGAACAAAAAACGCACGAAGAACCTGTTGCAGATGCAGCGGAGACCCTGAACACGGCAGCAGAGCAGCCGGAAACGGAGCAGGCGGATGCCGCCGCAGCAGCACAGGCCCGTATTGCGGAACTGGAGCATGAGCTGGAAGAGTCCCGTAAAACGGAACGCGAAGCGATGCTGCGCGCCAAAGCGGAGATTGAAAACAACCGCCGCCGTATGGAACAGGATGTTGAAAAAGCCCATAAGTTTGCATTAGAACGTTTTTCTAATGAATTATTACCTGTGATTGATAACCTGGAGCGTGCACTGAGTGCGGTGAATCCGGAAGATGAAGCACAGAAAAGTATGCTGGAAGGGCTGGAACTGACACTGAAATCCTTCCTGGATGCCGTGAAAAAATTCGGTATCGAAGTGGTCGAAGAGACAAAAGTGCCGTTCAATCCGGATGTGCATCAGGCCATCAGTATGGTGGATGCTGCGGATCACGAGTCCAACCATGTGGTGACAGTGATGCAGAAAGGCTACACCTTAAACGGCCGCCTGCTGCGTCCGGCGATGGTGATGGTCTCCAAATAAGGATCGTTTCCACGCAACAACGGAATGCCGCCGCAAAGGCGGCATCAGGCCGTTGACAAACCCGCAGGGGTTGGCGGCGGCCGAAAGAGGTTGTAAAAATAAACCAGGAAAATCAATTTATTGATTTTCGGCTGATAACACAAAGCAGGAAAAATCCCGTTTTATCCTGCTTTGTCTGCAATCTCATGCCGCCGCAAGGGCGGCATTTTTGTCTCAGTATTATGCGCCGGGCTGAAGCTCTGCCGGGATCACCGGCTGCCAGTCGATGGGTGCCTGACCGCGCTCTGTCAGTATCGCATTGGTCTTTGAGAAGTGACCGCAGCCCAGGAAACCACGGTGTGCGGATAACGGTGACGGGTGTGGCGCTTTCAGTATCACATGCTTTTGCTGATCAATGTATTGGCCTTTCCGCTGGGCATGTGCGCCCCAGAGCAGGAAAATCACACCTTCACAATGGGCATTGACGGCCGCAATCACATTATCGGTAAACGTTTCCCAGCCCAGTTTGGCGTGTGAGTGTGCCTGGCCGCGTTCAACCGTCAGCACGGTATTAAGCAGTAACACGCCCTGTTGTGCCCAGCTGACGAGGCAGCCGTGATTCGGCCGGGTAAATCCCGGGATATCCGCTTCCAGTTCCTTATACATATTTACGAGCGACGGCGGCGGCTGAATACCCGGCAGCACAGAGAAAGAGAGACCGTGTGCCTGGTTCGGTCCGTGGTACGGATCCTGTCCCAGAATCACGACCCGCACATCAGACAGCTCCGTATAACGGAATGCGTTAAAGACATCTTTCTGTGGTGGGTAAATGGTCTTACCAATTTCTCGTTCATGAGCGACAACACGGAGTGTTTCAATGAAATAGGGCTGGGTTTTCTCATGGCCGATGACATCATGCCAGGTCAGTGATGCAGACATCGTGTCGTTATCCTTCATTTATTACAAGAGTTGCATTCAGCTTACCTGACTTATCCGTTGTTAGGAAATAAGAAGGGATTTTTTTGCGGGCCGGTTCTGATAACCGCAGTGGCAGGGCGAAAATGGCTGATTTTTTACAAAAAAAACTGAAAATAGCAAAAATGAAATTTTGATTTAAAACAGACTTTTACCATAGCGGTTAAAAATTGATATGATTTTTATTGATATATGTCAAAGAATCACCCCTGTATTCTTGGTATATAAGATGCAGAGACATTGGTTAGACCAATATTCCAAGTTAAATGACAATCAATAAATTGATAACGAATCACCCGGAGGTCATCATGGTTACTGGTATTCAAATTACTAAATCCGAAAACGCTGCACTGGTTAACTCTTTCTGGCTGCTGGATGACAGCAAAGACGAAGTACGCTGCATCTGTGCAAAAGAACAATATGCAGACGGTGATGTTGTTTCCCGTGCCGCATTAGGTCCTTTCGAGTACCGCGAAGTGAATTTACAGGTTCAGCCTACCGTCCGTGTTGAAGGTGGTCAGCACCTGAACGTGAACGTTCTGCGTCGTGAAACTCTGGAAGATGCTGTTAACCATCCGGAAAAATACCCGCAGTTAACTATCCGTGTTTCCGGTTATGCAGTGCGTTTCAACTCACTGACTCCTGAACAGCAGCGCGACGTTATTGCCCGTACTTTTACTGCCAGCCTGTAATCGTTCCGGCAATAGTCCTTGTTCCGAAAACCACGCTCCGGCGTGGTTTTTTTATGTCTGACGGATAAGGATATGGTAACTCACTGATAAAAAATGATATTGTTACAGTGTGATGAATAGCGTTAAGTGAAGCCTTCTGTATCCGGGGAGGTATACTTATGTTGATTGAACACTATTTTTCGCAGTTACTGGCTTTCTCATCCACGCCGCATTGTCAGTCCCTTTTGCAGCGGCAGCATTTAACCGCAGCGGATTTATTGCTGCCGGCACCCGCCGGGATCCGGCAGGATGGTTTTCCCGATGATATTACCCTGGCCCGGCTGTGTTCAGACAGTTATCAGCCCGGCAGCCGTGATATCGGCGGGGTCAGTCGTTCTGATGCGCAGACACTGGCCTCGCTCTCGCTGACGGAAGAGCAGTTAAGCAGCCCGTCCGGCCTGCAGAGTATGATTTATCATTACCGTGATACCGGTATTCTGGCGTTTGCGGGCAGTAATGATATGTCAGATATGATGACCAATATCCGCCAGGGGCACGGATTACCGGCCCGGCAGTATCAGGAGGCGGTGTCACTGGCAGCACATCTGTTGTCGCAATCCGTTTGTCCGTGGCTGTTTGTCGGGCATTCTCTCGGCGGCGGGCTGGCATCATTCTGTGCTGTGGTGCTGCAGCAGCCGGCGGTGATATTCAATGCGGCGGGGCTGGCGGAAAATACGCTGGCGGAAGAGGGCGTTTCTCTGGTGACGGCGCGTGCGCGCGGGGCAGAGCTTATCCGTCATTATGTGCTGGAGCATGACTGGCTCACGCATATCCAGGACGGGCTGGATCTTCCGAAAGCACTGGGGCAGCGGATAGCGCTGGAGTATTATCCGCCGCAGCATGCGCATTCCGTTTTGCAGAAACTGGTTCTCGGCGTGAAGGCACATACCCTGTCGCAGGTGGTTACCGCGATGGAACAGATGGATGAAATCCGGGAGTAAGCATAAAAAAACGGACTGTGACAGTCCGTTTTCTTTTATCAGAGAGAAGGAGTTCCGTTTATTCCTGTGGCTCAGCGGCCGCAGGAGTTTGTCCCGCGTGATCTGCGCCTGGCTTGCGTCGTTTTCCGATATTTTTACTGACGCGATGACGGATTTTGGTTTTTTTCTTCTTCTCAGTTTCAGCGATTTTCTGCTCTTTGCGCTTGGCGAGCACTTTTTTCGACGGCTTGTGCGTCGCTTTCTCCGATGGCGCACGGGTTTTCGGCCGTAGCTCATCAATCACGCGCATTTTAACCGGCTCTTCAATATAACGGATGATTTTGCCGAGCAGCGGCTGGTCGTGAGATTCCACCAGTGAAACAGCCACCCCTTTGCGTCCGGCACGGGCGGTGCGCCCGATACGGTGCAGGTAGACATCCGCGGTGCGCGGCAGGTCAAAGTTAAATACGTGGCTGATATCTTCGATGTCGATCCCGCGGGAGGCCACATCGGTGGCGATAAGCACAGTAGCACGGCCGTCAGTCATACGGCTGATGGCTTCGTTGCGTTTCGCCTGAACCATTTCGCCTTCAAGATAGCAGGAGACAATATCCTGTGTGCGCAGCCAGTCAGACAGTTCACGCACGCGCTCACGTTTGCGGACAAACACCACCGTTTTGGTGACATCCGGTTGTTTCAGCAAATGTGCGAGCAGGGCTTTCTTGTGCTCCAGGTCATCGGCACGCAGGTAGAACTGCTGGATTTTTTTGCGCTCACGGCGTGACGGGTCAGCTTCGATCTCAACCGGCTCGTTCAGGATCCGTTTGGCGAAATCGCGGATAGCCTGACCTTCGAGGGTGGCGGAGAACAGCATAGTCTGTGTGCGCCAGCGGGTTTCACCGGCGATGGTTTCGATATCGTTGGCAAAGCCCATGTCCAGCATGCGGTCAGCTTCGTCGAGGATCAGGATCTCAACCGCGCGGCAGTCAAAGTTCTCTTCTTTTATATACTGCAGCAGACGCCCGGTGGTCGCGACAACAATATCCTGGTTCTCACTGAACACTTCGGCGTGGTTCATATAAGCTACGCCGCCGGTGATGGTGGCGACATCGTGATGGGTGAACTGACAGAATTCTCTGGCCTGATCCGCCACTTGCATAGCCAGTTCGCGGGTCGGAGTCAGGATAAGCACGCGCGGCGGCCCGGATTTTTTACGCGGGAAGTCAGACAGGTGCTGAATGGCCGGCAGCAGATAAGCGGCAGTTTTGCCGGTGCCGGTCGGGGCTGAACCCAGAATATCACGATTATCCAGCGCAGCCGGAATAGTGGCTTCCTGGATGGCGGTCGGACGCTCATAGCCCTTGGCATCCAGTGCGCGGATCAGTTCATCGTTCAGTTCAAGTTCAGAAAAAGTAGTTGCAGTCATTATATACCTCTGTTTGGACCGCTGATTATAAACGGCTTGGACAGGATCTTCATCAAAAATAGTTGTCAGCGTGCGGGACTTTCTTCTGCGGGCAGAAGTCCGTATCCTGTCGCCGGGTTTTCTTTATTTTAACAGACAAACAGTTCCGTGATGATGACAAACGAAAAACAACTTCCGCGCCGCCGTGGTTTTGCCTGCAAACAATTTTTTGTGGCCCACGACCGTTGTGCCATGAAAGTCGGTACCGACGGGGTGCTGCTCGGTGGCTGGGCACCGTGTGAAAATGCCCGCCGTATTCTGGATATCGGTACCGGCAGCGGGCTGGTGGCGCTGATGCTGGCGCAGCGGTCATTGCCGGATACACGGATTGATGCGGTGGATATTGATGCTGACGCCGCAGCGCAGGCCGCAGAGAATTTCCTCGCGTCACCGTGGGGTGGCCGGATGAAGGTGTTTCATCAGGATATCGGTGAGTTTACCGCTGCCTGCCCGCAATCCCGTTATGAGCTTATCGTCAGTAATCCGCCGTATTTCGCCCCGGCGGTCGCCTGCCGTAACAGTGCCCGGGAAACCGCCCGTTACACCACATCACTGGATCACCCTCAGTTGCTGGAGCATGCGGCACAGCTTATCACGCCGGACGGTCTGCTCTGTGTGGTGCTGCCGTACACCACAGGACAGGATTTTATCGCTGCCGCCGGTGAGCAGAACTGGTTTCTGCACACACAGATTGCCGTGTCAGATAAACCGGATACCCCTTTTCACCGGACATTAATCGCCTTATCGCGCCGTCCGGTCAGTGCGCTGCACAAAACGATGAGTATTAAAACGGAAGAGGGCCGTTACAGCGCTGATTTCAAATCATTTATCACCGGTTTTTATCTGAAATACTGAACTGCGTCACTGTGGCGGTTACGGCGGTGCTTTTTTCAGTCAAAAGCGGATTTTACAGGATATTTACACTGTCCTGCGGCAATTTTCCGTGATTATCAGAGGGATTACCGCTGAAAACGTGGTAATCTGTAACGTTAATTGCCGGAAAAACAGGCTGCGGATAAATACGCAGGATTTATCCGGAAAATATGTAGTGAGGATCACAAAAAGGATCTTTTTTGTAATTTTTTTAAAAGAAAAATGAACTTCGCTATTTTAGCTGACTCAAAGTATCGCTTGCTCATGATGAAGTGAAGCGAAACAGGAAAGAGAATGGTGAAGCTGAGCTTCGGGAGATAACACTGCGAATGAGCGAGCAGTTAACGGATCAAATGCTGGTTGATCGGGTACAGAAAGGGGATCAGAAAGCCTTTAATATGCTGGTGGTACGCTATCAGCACAAGGTGGCGAGTCTGGTATCCCGTTATGTTCCGCAGAGTGATGTTCCGGATGTGGCGCAGGAGTCCTTTATTAAGGCGTACCGCGCAGTCGGGTCATTTCGCGGTGACAGTGCATTTTATACCTGGCTGTACCGTATTGCGGTCAATACAGCAAAGAATTACCTGGTTGCTCAGGGGCGCCGTCCGCCGTCCAGTGATGTGGATGCCGGAGATGCTGAGAATTTTGAATCCTCAGGGGCGTTAAAAGAAATTTCGAACCCTGAGAACTTAATGTTGTCTGAAGAATTAAGAGCGGTGGTTTTCCGCACGATCGATTCCTTACCTGAGGATTTGAAAACGGCGATTACATTGCGTGAGCTCGATGGTCTGAGCTATGAAGAAATAGCTGAGATTATGGATTGCCCGGTCGGCACGGTTCGTTCCCGTATCTTCCGCGCACGCGAAGCCATCGATAATAAAGTTCAGCCACTGATACAAAATCAGTGAGCACTTAAATCACACTGAAGGGAACGTAGGCATGCAAAAAGAGACACTTTCCGCACTGATGGACGGAGAAACTCTTGACAGTGAAGTGGTTACCGCACTGACACAGGATGCAGATCTGCAGGCAGAATGGGCTGGTTATCACCTTATCCGTGATACCATGCGCGGCGACCTGCCGGATGTTATGCATTTTGATATTGCGTCACGGGTAGCTGAAGCACTGGCGCAGGAGCCGGTTTATATCGCACCTCAGGCGATCCCTGAGTCTCAGCCTGAACCGAAAACATGGCGTGATTACGGATTTGTGGCAAAACTGCGCCCGTGGGCCAGTCAGTTAACACAAATCGGTATGGCAGCCTGTGTATCACTGGCCGTGATTATCGGTGTTCAGCACTATAATACCGACGGCACAGAGAGCGTGGTTAACGGTGATGCATCCGCATTCAATACCGTTCCGTTTATGGGCAGTGCGTCACCTGTCAGCCTCGATCTGAAAAACGGCGCCGGTCTTGCCCCGCAGACCCGTTTTGATCAGGAGCGCGGTGCGCGTCTGAATGCGATTTTCCAGCAGTATGAACTGGATCGCCGTGTACACACGGATGGTCAGCCTGAAGTTAAACAGACAGCCACCCCGGAACAGGGTCGCGCGTCTTCACAACCACAGCAGTAGTAATGAAACGAATCTGGTTATCCGTTGCTTTTCTGACGGGCAGCCTGTTACTCGCAGCACCGGCCTCAGCACAACAAAGTGCTGAGGCGTTGCTGCAGAATATGGGTAACGCTTCCCGCACACTCAGTTATGAACTCTCTTTTATCACCATCTCCCCGAAAGGTATCACGCCGGTCCGTTACCGCTATGCGGTTATGGATGGTCAGCCTGTCGCCCAGATTATGCAGATGGACAGCTCCCGCCGGGAAATTGTCCAGCGTGGTCAGGAGATCAGCTACTATGAGCCGGGGCTGGATTCATTCAGCCTGAGCGGTAATCACATTGTTGATTATCTGCCGTCGATTATTTTCGCGGACTTCAGTGCGCTGAAAGCCTATTACAATTTTATTGATGTCGGACGGATCCATATCGGCGATCATCCGGGACGGGTCGTGCGCATCACCTCAAAAGATAACTCACGTTACAATTATATTGTGGTCGCAGATGAAGAAACCGGCCTGCCGTTACAGGTGGACCTGCTGGATCAGAATAATGTCTCACTCGAACAGTTCCGCGTGGTTTCTGCTTCCGTGAATAACAGCAGTGTGACAGAAGCACTGAAAGCGGTACAGTCTGTCACTATGCCACCGGTACTGGCTATTCCGCAGCCGGAAAAGATCAAATTTGACTGGGATGTGATGCGTCTGCCGAACGGGTTTAAAGAAATGACCCGCAACCGCCGCCAGGTGGGTGAGCAGGAATGGGTTGAGACCGTGATGTTCAGTGACGGCCTGTTCTCATTTTCCGTGAATGTCGCCAAAGCGGTGAAGACACCAGAAAATCAACAGACAATGCGCCAGGGTTCGCGTACGCTGTACACCATACGTAAAGGTGATAATGAGATCACTGTCTTTGGCGAACTGCCCCCGGCGACAGCCCGGCAGATAGCTGACGGTGTGACATTCAGCGGAGGTTAATATGGTAAAAGAGTGGGCAACCGTGGTGCGCTGGCAGGACGGGCGTGCGGTGTTGCGTTACGGGTCATCTGCCGGATGCGGCAGTTGCAAAGCCCGGGCGGCATGCGGCTCTTATCTGCTGAATAAACTGGGGCCGGAAGCGGAGCATCAGCTTGAAATTCCGGTCAGTGAACCGCTGGTGACCGGCCAGAAAGTGGAAGTCGGGATCCCGGAAGGCAGCCTGCTGCGCTCGGCAATGCTGGTGTATCTCACGCCGCTGCTGGGTTTATTTGCCGGTGCGGGGCTGGTGCAGGCACTGGCGGAAAGTCAGTCTGCGGTTCTCGCGGGTGGCCTGCTCGGCGGCGCTGCCGGGTTCCTGCTGGCGCGTAAAATTGCCCGCCACTGGAGCGGCTCAGCGGATTATGAGCCGGTCATCCTGCAAATCGGCCTGCCGCCGTCAGAGCTCAGCATTGATATGTGTGAGTCCTGATTTATCCGGGCTCTCCTGTTGTGAAGTATGCCGGTCATGATTTGACCGGCATTTTTTTTACCGCAGGAATGTCAGTGATTCCTATATTTTTCTTATGCTGCTCAGGTAGCATGAGGAACTTCCGTGTAAGAAAATATCCTGATTAGTGAGGGCAGTAATGCTGGTACAGACAGTAAAGGATTACCGTTTTTCAGGCAGACAAAAAATGTTTCAGGGGATCAGTGCCGGGAGCTCCGCCTCTCCCCGGGGGTTGGTTTTTCAGTTAACTGACCTGATGACTCAGCTTTCCGTAAATGTGCTGGATATCGGTTTTGGTACCGGAATGTCTGGCACGGACTGGCACAGGATATCCCGCAGGAATTATTTGCCAAATATGATGTTATTTGTCTGCCGGATGTGATTGAGCATCTGGACAGAGATACCGCCATTGAGCTGGTCAGATATATCCTGACCAACATGAATGATAATGCCCGCTTTTTTATCAGTACGCCATTGTGGTTTTATCCTCAGGACACAATACAGGAAGGTGATCTTGAAAAGCACCTTATCGGTGTGCCGGTATCCTCAATGATGGCAATGCTGCCGCAAATGTATTCAGTGAATAATCCCCTTATCGGCGGGTTTATTTACGGCAAAGCCAGTCTTGATTATGCAGATATGTTCAGCCCGGTCACGAATCCGGCATTTTCTCAGGAGCAGGGACGGGCTATCGCCCGCGCGATCAATTTTGACTGCACGCCGGGTAAAGTCACCCGTCTGCAGTATGAATAAAAAAATAACAGCCTGAATGACAGGCTGTTATTGATCACTGCGGGTTGTTTTTATTGGCGACAATCTGATACCCGCAGCTTGTCGCCAGGATAAAAATTAACAAATGGTGTAACGGATATGAATGATGATGTCGGTCAGGCTGAGTAGCAGTGGTTTCTGCTTCTCACCGGTTGCGTCCGGGAAGCTCAGGGTCAGGCTGTTATCATCATCCACCGGGATACCTTCAAACGGCAGCCAGCGGCCGTCATTGAAATCAAGCCGGAACAGGCCGTCATCATTGATACCGTGGGATAGCGCAATGGCTTTGCAGCCGGCCGGCAACGAGTTACCGCCATAGCGGAATATGGCCCGCATATCCTGATAGGGCTCTACGAGTGCCGGTAATGTCACGCTGATCTGTTTGATACGGCGTGTTGTGCCCAGAGCCTCAGGGTAGTCATCTTTAATGTTCAGTGCTTTCAGATTGAACGCGGCATGCAATTGGTTATCGGCGGTTATTGAAAGCCCGGTTGATGCCGGTATATTCCCGCTGCCATTACCTTTCAGGAGGTCAGCAATTCCTTCTGCCAGAGTCACATTGTCAGTACGGTACACTGCCGCCAGAGAAACAGTACGGGTGACCTCCAGTGAGCGACTATCCCGTTTCAGCCATGCCTGTTCCATCTCTGCCAGGTTCAGCAGCAAAGATTCCCCGGCCATCAGCCCGGCGTTATTGCTCTGCCATGCGCCTGATTTGATGTAACGGGTAGCCGTATCATTGGTCTGCCATGCGTAAGCTTTTTCCGCCATCATGCAGCGTGCCGCTGTCAGGTCATAGAAGCGGTAATAGATGGATGCCAGACGGCCGCGCAGCCAGCTGTAGAGCGCTTTATTACTGAATTTGCGCTGCAGGAATTCCAGTTGTGCCTGAGTCTGCGCCTGCTGGATTTCCAGGTGTTCGCGCTGCATCTCTGTGGCGGTGCGGCGGACGGCCAGGGCTTCCAGTTGGGCATCAATCTGTTTCACTTCAGATTCGGCATTATTTTTCTGGATTTCCCATTCCTGACAGCGGCGGCGCCATGCTTCAGACTGGCTGATATTATCCGCAGTAATTTTGGTGGCGGAGGCTGCCAGGCTCATACCTGCACCAATTGCTTTCGGGATACCGCCCCAGCGGCTGCCCCCCACGGCCACGCCGAAGATGTTCGGAGCCATATCGG